>SFHI01000114.1 GCA_004555705.1 Clostridiales bacterium
TTGGTGCCAGCCATGGCAATGACAGAAGCGGCAGAGGCAGCGATGCCGTCAATCTTAACGGTCACGCTGCCTCTGTAATCCATGAGCATATTGTAGATCTGGGCCGCAGCCACGCAGTCCCCGCCGGGGCTGTTGATCCAGACCGTGATGTCGCCGCTCCCGGCATTCAGTTCCTCACGGAACATCTGGGGCGTGATATCATCGTCAAACCAGCTTTCCTCGGCGATGGTGCCGTTCAGCGTGAGAATCCGCTGCTCCGGTTCCGTCTCCGTCGGGGCCTGATTCGTCCAGTTCCAAAACTTCTTCATTTTCGGTTTCCTCCTTTCCCGCGAAGATGCCCGCGTCCTGCAGCTTGGTCATGTTCCCGTTGATGAGATATAGGTCACCGCCGAGTTCGGCAGGAATGCGGTCCAGGTTTTCCAGTTCCCGGATGTCGTTGGCGGACATCCAGCCATTCTGTCTGGCGGTGGCATAGCCGTTCATCCGGCTCTGATAGTCGCCGCGCAGCAGTCCGTCCACGTTGAACTTCACGAAATACGATTCCTTTTCTTTCTCCGAAAGCAGTGCCCGGTTGATGGCCTGCTCCCAGCGCACAATCCATGGCTCCAGCGTGTATTTCACAAATTCCAGCGACTGCTGCTCAATATTAGAAAAGCTCGACTTCTCCAGATCACCGACCATGTGGGGTGGGACCCGGAAAATCCGAGCGATTTCGTCAATCTGAAATTTTCTGGTTTCGAGGAACTGCGCCTGCTCCGGGGAGATGGAAATGGGCGTGTATTTCATGCCTTCCTCCAGCACAGCCACTTTATTGGCGTTGCCGCTGCCCCCGAAGGCCGCGTTCCAGCTGTCCCGGACACGGGCAGGGTCCTTAACGGTCCCTGGATGCTCCAGAATACCACCGGGAGTCGCGCCGTTGGCGAAGAACTTGGCTCCATACTCCTCACAGGCGATTGCCATGCCGATGGCGTTTTTAGCCATGGCAATGGGGCTGTATCCAACCAGCCCGTCAAAACCAAGGCCAGGAATGTGCAGCACATCGGTGGGCTTCAGAATCACCGTGCCGTCCTTCATGGTCGGTGCATCGGAATCCTGCACCTGGTACTGGTAGTAGAGGTGGCCCATATCGTCCCGGTCAACGGTCATGCGGTTGGGCATCAGCGGATACAACGCAACGACCTCGCCTTTGCCGTTTCGGATGATCTGGGAGTAGGAGTTGCCCCACAGCAGCAGATGGGACATGGCGGTTTCCCGAAACACAAAGCTGGTCATCTCCGGGTTTGGCTCATCATGGAGAATGCGGTACAGCGGATGCTTCAGCGCCTTTTCTTTGCTGCCGTTCTCCCGGTACTGATACAGATGCACAGGCAGCCCGGCAATCGCCTCAGACAGGATTCGCACACAGGCATAGACAGCAGTCATCTGCATGGCGGAGCGTTCATTCACCGGCTTGCCCGAGGTGGACTGACCGAGGAAGAAGCGGTAACCGCTGCCATTGGTGCTGTTAGTGGGCTTATCCCGGGAATGGAATAGTCCGGATAAAATGCCCATAGGAAATCACTCCCTTCATATAAAAAGGATGCCTCGGTCATCGTAGACGGAAGCACCCGTATCATTGCCACAGCGAATCGCCCGATCCAGCGCCATAATGGTGGCCACCGCGCCGTCGATCTTCTCTGTGGACTTCTCCTTGTCCGGTTTGATGTTGCCAGCCGGGTCGGTGCGGATGAAAATGTTGTCCATCATCCAGCGCAGCACCGGGTGACCACCGTGGGCGATTTTCTCCTCCAGAACCAGCTTCATCAGTTCCTTGGTGGGAGGAGACATATCCTTGAAGCCCTGCCCGAATGGCACCACCGTAAATCCCATGCCTTCCAAGTTCTGCACCATCTGCACAGCGCCCCATCGGTCGAAGGCAATCTCCCGGATGTTGAATCGTTCGCCCAGCCGCTCGATGAATTTCTCAATGTAGCCGTAGTGAACCACATTGCCCTCGGTGGTCTGCAGCGTGCCCTGGCGTTCCCAGACATCATAAGGCACATGGTCGCGCCGGACACGGAGGTCGAGATTGTCCTCCGGTATCCAGAAGTACGGAAGCACCATATATTTATCGTCCTCATCCTGTGGTGGGAACACCAGCACAAAGGCGGTGATATCGGTGGTGGAGGACAAGTCCAGGCCGCCGTAACAAACCCGGCCTTCCAGATCATCCTCATTGACCGGGAACGCGCACTTGTCCCACTTGTCCATGGGCATCCAGCGGACAGCCTGCTTGACCCACTGGTTCAGGCGCAGCTGACGAAAGGAATTCTCCTCGCCGGGATTCTGTTTTGCCGACTCGCAGGCATCCTGCACCTTGTCTATGCCCACCGTAATGCCCAGGGAAGGATTGGCCTTTTTCCAAACCTCCGGGTCTGTCCAGTCATCGCCCTCATCCGCGCCGTAAATCACCGGGTAAAAGGTGTGATCGGTTTTGCGGCCTTCCAGAATGTCCTTTGCCTTCTGGTGGACTTCGTAGCAGATGGAGTTTGTATCGTTCCCGGCGGTGGTGATGAGAAAATACAGTGGCTGCATCCGGGCATCGCCCGACCCTTTGGTCATGACATCATACAGCTTGCGGTTGGGTTGGGTGTGGAGTTCGTCAAATACCACGCCATGGGTATTGAAGCCGTGTTTGTTTCCCACATCAGCGGACAGAACCTGGTAGATACTCCCGGTAGGCTGGTAGATGATGCGTTTCTGGGAGTCGAGAATTTTGACTCGCTTATTAAGCGCCGGGCACATCCGCACCATATCCGCAGCCACATTGAACACGATGGATGCCTGCTGGCGGTCAGCGGCGCATCCATAGACCTCGGCACGTTCTTCACCGTCTCCACAGGTCAGAAGTAAGGCCACCGCAGCGGCCAGCTCGGATTTACCCTGTTTCTTGGGGATTTCGATGTATGCGGTATTGAACTGACGGTATCCGTTGGGCTTCAGCGTTCCAAAGATGTCCCGGATGATCTGCTCCTGCCAGTCGATGAGTTCAAAGGGCTTTCTGGCCCAGGTGCCTTTGGTGTGGCAGAGACTTTCAATGAACATCACCGCATAGTCAGCAGCCGCTTTGTCATAATGCGACCCCTCTGCCATAAAAGGGGTCGGCTTGTATTTCTTCAGCTTGCGCATGGGGTCACCTCCTGAAAATGGGCATAAAAATAGCCGCCACCGATATTCGGTGCGACCTTCGTGTACGAGGAACAGCCCCTTCCGGGACCGTCCTACTTGATATTCAATTCAGGATTCAGCCGATGCTGAAAAGGTATCCGTGAGCTTTTTCGTATTCGTCGCTCATGATTGCCTTATGCTGGCTGTTGATCTCGACGATGCCCTCCAGCTTGCATCCGGCCTTCTGGAAAAGCCATGCGGTTTCCACTGCGCTGCTCCAGCTGGAGGAGAAGGTAAACTTCTCAATGCCATGCTCCCGCATGCAGGAAATCAGGCTTTCCACATCCTTGTCCCAGACCACATCGTTGATGTCCAGGTATTCGTTACCGCAGTCTCGGGAAGTTTCGTAATCCCTCCAGATCCGGCAGGCGGCTGCGCCCAAGGCCTCGATCTCCTTCATCAGAGCCTTGTAGGAATCTCGGATGGCAGTCTTGCCAGCGTCATCAGCGGCTTGATAGGCTTTGTGCAGGGCCTGGACCTTGGTGTAAGTGGTTTCAAAAATGCTGCTTTTCATGGTGTGTACCTCCGTGTTCGTGTTCGTTTTCCTTTTCGGTGTACACATATTCGCTCTGAATCCGCATAATAGCAAGTCAATTTGAAGCCATATATGTACCAAACTATCCGACGGAAAACTGTGTATATTACGGCTCTTTGTATACTGCCATCATGATTTGTACACCCAGCCGGAAGCCCGTCTTGAAGCTGTCACAGGAAAGCAGGGCCTCCATATCGGCGCGGTTTGAGAGGTACTGGTCGAGTAAGGATCGGGTTTCCTTGTCAAGCCGTTCCTCAAGGATATCGCTGAGCTGGCTCATTTTCTGATTCAGGCCGCGTAACTCCTCTATGTTTCCGGGACAGTCTTCCCAGGGGTTGATTTTGCCGTAGAACAGATCTTCC
>SFHI01000115.1 GCA_004555705.1 Clostridiales bacterium
CAATCATTCCATAATGCAAAACAATGCCTCCCCTACAGCACGGTCGTACCGTGTTGCAGTATTTGACGTTCAAACAACAATTTTCCGTGCAGCTTATTATAGCCGATAACCGAAACCGGTGTTTGCGGATTACCGGACGCGCCGCGCTTTCAGAAATGAACGACAAATCAGAAAGGAGAAGCTATGAGAGAAGAACGCAGAATCCTCAGCGGGACGGAGAAAAATCCCATTACCGAAGTGACCACTACCTGGAACGACGACGGAACGCGGGTGGAGTGCTACGAGAACCACGAGACCAGCGAGGGAATCATCCGGGAGCTGGATTCCCAGGGGAATCTGGTTCGGGAGACCTTCGGCAGGTTTTACGAACCGCCGGAAATCTCGGATGAGGAGCTTGACAAGTATATGCGTGAGCTGCTGGGCAGAAGAGGCCTGGGCTGACAGGGAGCGGAATTGCGGTCCGCCGTCCGGAATTTCCGGACGGCGGGCCCTTTTTACGCGTTCTCCTCCACCCACTGTGCTTCTGATTAATCCCTTCGGGATATAATTTTTATGCGTATCGTTTTTACTCAGGTGCCTGACAAATGGGTGTTTGGCGAATAATCGCTGTCATTGCGAGACCAGTGCGCACACTGGTCGTGGCAATCCCCCCCGATAGAGGGGAAATGTATCGAAAAGTGCCCGGAAGCGTGGGAACCACTGCGATTTTTGGTGGTAATCGTTACCTGGTTCCATTCAACCGGGGGATTGCCACGCCAGTGTGCGCACTGGCTCGCAATGACAGCTTTATTTTTCAAACACCAATTTATCTGTCCGTCGCAGTGCGTTGACTGGGGGCTTTTTTTGTGGTATGCTTTGGGAAAAGCCGGGGCTGGCCCGGCGGTGAAAGGAGCGTAACCATGATTTCAATGGAAGTTTGCCGGAAGGTACTGGGCAGGGCCCTGGCCACCGGCGCGGACTACGCGGAGATTTTCGCGGAGCATACAACCAATCACATGATCAGCATGATCGCGGACAAGGTGGACGACGTAAAGGACGCGGTGGTGGCGGGAGCTGCCGTCCGGGTGTACAAGGGGCTGCGCAGCGTCATGGCCTCCACGGTGGACACCTCGGAGGAGGGGCTGCTCTCCTGCGCGGACAAGGCCGCCGAGGCCCTGGGCCAGGGCAGCGCCCAGATCGACATCGTGCTGAAGGAGCGGCTCTTCGGGGACATCCACCCCATCCGCATCGTGCCCAGCACCGTGGCCAACCGGGAGAAGGTGGCCATCCTCAAGGAGGGCTATTTTGCCGCCCGGGAGTATGACAGCCGGATCACCCAGGTTTCCGGTAGGCTCCTGGATGTGGATCACAACATCCTGGTGGCCAATTCCGAGGGCCTCTACACCCAGGACCGGCAGATCCGCACCCGGATGATGATGAACGCCGTGGCGGAGGTCAACGGGGAGACCCAGACCGGCTCCTGCGCGCCCGGTCGCCGCATGGGTCTGGAGATGTTCGAGGAAGTGAGCCCCAGGGATACGGGCATCCACGCGGCAAAGCAGGCCGTCACCATGGCGGGGGCGGGCTACTGCCCGGCAGGGGTCATGACCGTTGCCATCGAGAACGGCTTCGGCGGCGTCATCTTCCACGAGGCCTGCGGCCACTCTCTGGAGGCATCCAGCGTTGCCTACAACCAGTCCCAGTTCGCCGGCAAGCTGGGGCAGAAAATCGCAAGCGAGAAGGTCACCGCCATTGACGACGGCACCATCCCCGGCGCCTGGGGCTCCATCAACATCGACGACGAGGGCACCCCCGCCCAAAAGAAGGTGCTGATCGAAAAGGGCGTGCTGAAAAGCTACATGGTGGACAAGTTCAACGGCCGCCGGATGGGAATGCCCTCCACCGGCTCCTCCCGCCGCCAGAGCTACGCCTACACCCCCACCTCCCGGATGACCAATACCTACATCGCCCCCGGCGAGGACCGGAACGAGGACATCATCGCCTCCGTGGAATACGGCCTCTACGCGAAAGAAATGGGCGGCGGCTCCGTGAACCCGGTGACCGGCGAATTCAACTTCGCCGTCAACGAGGGCTACATGGTCCGAAACGGCAAGATATGCGAGCCCGTCCGGGGCGCTTCCCTGGTGGGCAAGGGCAGCGAGATCATCCAGAACATCGACATGGTGGGCACTGACCTGGATATGGGCCAGGGTATGTGCGGCTCCTCCAGCGGCAGCGTTCCCACCAATGTGGGCCAGCCCCTGATCCGGGTGTCCCGGATCACCGTGGGCGGCAGATAAGGAGGGAGAAACATGGATTTTCAGGAGTTTAAAACGGCTGTCCTGGCCCGCTGCGGCGAGCTGGGCGTGACGGAATATGAGCTTTACTACCAGGCGGCGGAGTCCGTCTCCTGCGAGGCCTTCCAGCATGAGATCAGCGGGTTCAAAAGCGCCTCCGAGGGCGGCGTGTGCCTGCGCTGCGTGTGGAGCGGCCGCATGGGCTACGCCTCCACGGAGGAGCTGACGGCGGCGGAGGCCCGGGCGCTGGTGGACCGGGCGGTGGACAATGCCTCGGTGCTGGAGTCTGACGACCCCGTCTTGCTGGCGGAGGGAGGGCAGAGCTATGGAACCGCGACCCCCTCGGAGTGCGCCATGCCCCAGACGGACGCGCTGGTGGCCCGGGTGCTCCAGGTGCAGGAGCAGCTGTATGCCTCCAGTGAGGCCGTGGTGGACGGCTGCCAGACCGAGGCCATCGCGGAGCGGTCCAAGGTGGCCATCTGCAACTCCCGGGGGCTGGATTTGAGCCATGAAACCACCCTTTCCGCCCTGGTGGCGGTGAGCGTGGTATCCGACGGGAAGGAAATGGCCAACGAATTTTCCGTCAAGCTGGGGAATCTGGAGAAAATCGATTCCGAAGCCCTGGTGAAAAAGACTACGGAGGATGCCCTGCGGAAGCTGGGCGGCGGCCCCGCTCCCACGGGCAAGTACCCGGTGCTCTTTGCCCCGGATGCCATGAGCGATCTGCTGGCCACCTTCTGCGCCATCTTCTCCTCGGAGAATGCCCAGAAGGGCCTGAGCAAGCTGGGCGGCAAGGAGGGCAGCGTGATTGCTTCCCCCATCGTCACCTTGGTGGACGACCCCTTCTACCCGGGAAGCCCCCTGCAGAGCCCCTTCGACGCCGAGGGCAGCCCCACCTGCCGGAAGAATGTCATTGAGAAGGGCGAGTTCAAGACCCTTCTGTACAACCTGAAAACCGCGGCTCTGGCGGGGAAGCAGACCACCGGCAACGCCTCCAAGGCGGGCTACGACGCCCCGGTGGCGGTGCGGCCCTTCACCATGTACCTGGAGCCCGGGACGGTCAGCCGGGAGGAGCTGATCGCCGGGACACCCAAAGGCGTGCTGATCAACTCCCTGGGAGGGCTTCACGCGGGGGCGAACCCCATTTCCGGAGATTTCAGCCTGCAAAGCGCCGGCTTCCTGATTGAAAACGGCCAATTGACCGAAAGCGTCAAGTCCTTCACCGTGGCGGGGAACTTCTATGACCTGCTTCAGAACATCACCGCCCTGGCCTCGGATTTGGAGACCCCGGGCATGGGCTCCTTCGGCTCCCCCACCGTTAGGGTGGAGGGCCTGACCATCGCGGGCAAGTAAACATCCAACGCCGCCGGGAACCCCGGCGGCGTTATCCTGCTTACCGGGTTAACAAGCAGCCCGGAAAATTGGTGTTTGTAGAACAAACGCTGTCATTGCGAGCCAGTGAGCACACTCCTCCGCGCTAAGAGCCGCCTTCGGCGGTTGCGCTCTGGACGCGCCTGCGGGCGCAGTGGCGTGGCAATCCCCCGGATATTCCGAAATCTGCAAAAAACGGACAAACGCCCTAACGAACCGCCCTGAATTGTTGGGGGATTGCCACACCAGTGTGCGCCAGACTGTCTAACGGTTGCATAGTGTGCTATAATGGAGTAAAGAAAAGAGTAACCACGGAGGTAGGCACTATGGCATACATTAACGGA
>SFHI01000116.1 GCA_004555705.1 Clostridiales bacterium
CAGGGAATTCCCGCTTCCATCAGGGCAAGCATTTCCTCGCCGCCCCGGCCGAAGAGGTAGGGGTCTCCCCCCTTCAGCCGCACCACCCGGAGGCCCTCCCGGGCCAGCTCCACCAGCTTCCGGTTGATCTCGTCCTGAGTGGCTCCCGCCACGCCGCTGCGCTTGCCCATGTAAATTCTGCGGGCGGTTTCCGGAGCCGCTTCCAGCAGCTTCGGGTCGATCAGGTCGTCATAGACCACCGCCTGGCACCGCTGAATGGCCCGCAGGCCCCGCACGGTAATCAGGTCCGCCTTTCCGCAGCCGGCGCCCACCAGGGTCACGCTGCCGGAAAAGGAAATGTCCGGCTCCTCCCCTTTTTCCGGGGGACGGCCCAGCTCCAGACAGGCATCCAGCAGCTCCCGCAGAGCGGCCGCCCGGGCGCTCTGATCGGGGAGGGTCTTTTTCAGTTCCTCCCTTTTCCCGTCCAGGAAGCCCAGAATTTCCTCCAACCGCTCCGGAAGCAATGCTTCCATCCGCTCCTTGAAGTACACCGCCGCCGTGGGGCTTGCGCCCCCGGTGGAGATTCCGGCGCAGAAATCCCCCCGCTCCACCAGTGCCGGGAACAGGAAGCTGCTCTCCGGACCATTGTCCGCCACATTTACGCTGATGTGGAGCCTGCGGCACCACCGGGCCGCCCGGGCATTCACCTGCCGGTCGTCGGTGGCCGCAATCACCAGGGCGGGCCGGGGCCGGAGGTCCACAAGCCGGAAGAGGTGTCTGCGAATCTCCACACCGGGTATCGCTTCCAGCTCCGGCTCCACCCGGGGAGCCGTCACCGTGATGTTTCCGCCGAAGGGAAGCAGCTTCTTCACCTTCCGGAGCGCCACCTTGCCGCCCCCCAGCACCAGAATCCGCTTTCCTTTCAAATCCACAAACATGGGAAAACTGGGCATTTATTCCGCCTCCTCAGTGTAGTAATACCGGATTCCGTGGGGGGTATCCATCCGATGGAGCCCCACCCGGAAGGTCTGCTGCAGCACCCCCGACCGAAAAACCGCCTCTGGGATGTCCCAGCACACAAGCTCCCCCTCCCGGAGTACCGCCACCCGGTCGGCCCGCTCCAGGGCCAGGGCAATGTCATGGAGCACCAGCACCACGGCTTTGCCCTGGGCGGCCAGCTCCCGGGCCGTGTTCATAATCTCCAGCTGCCGCCGGATGTCGAGATAGGTGGTGGGCTCGTCCATAAATACCGTGGGGGTGTCCTGGGCCAGGGTCATGGCCAGGTACACGCTCTGCCGCTGGCCCCCGCTCAAGGTGCGCACGTTCTCGTTTTCATAGGGAAGGCTTCCCGTTGCCTCCATAGCGGAGCGGGCAATGGCATAATCCTCCCGGGAGTACCGCCGGGGGTAGCCGCTGTAGGGAAAACGGCCGTGGAGCACCATTTTCAGCGCCAGGATGGAGGGCGTGTCCCGGCTCTGGGTGAGCCAGGCAGCCCTTTGGGCAATTTCCTTGGGGCTGAGCTCCTGGATGTTCCTGCCGTCGTAGAGAACCTCCCCCTCCATGGCGGGGAGAAGCCCCAAAGCCGCCTTCACCAGGGTGGATTTTCCGCTGCCGTTGGGCCCAAGGAGTACCGTTACCTGTCCTGTGGGGAAATCCAGGGTCACATTCCGGACCACCGGTTTTCCCCCGTATCCGGCAGACAGATTTTCAAGCTGAATCATGTTTTCCCTCCTCTGCGCCGCAGCAGCAGCCACAGGAAGAAGGGCCCGCCCGTAAAGGACAGCACGATTCCCACCGGCAGCTCATAGGGCGCGAACAGCGTCCGCGCCAGCAGGTCGCAGACCGTCACGAAGCAGGCCCCGCCCAGGGCGGACCCCGCCGTCAGGGGCAGGCTCTCCTCCCCCACCAGGCGGCGCATGGCATGGGGTACAATCAGCCCCACGAAGCCCAGAAGCCCCGCGAAGCTCACCGCCGCCCCGGCCAGCAGGGCAGCGAGCATCAGCAGCACAAACCGGATAAGACGCACCCGCAGCCCCAGGCTCCGGGCCAGCTCCTCCCCCAGGGACAGGATGTCCATCTCCCGGGAGAGCAGCAGCACCGCCCCGATTCCCGGCAGGATCATCCCCGCCGCCGGGGCCAGCGCCTCCATGGTCACCCCGGTGAAGCCTCCGATGCGGAAATCCGTAATGCCCGTCAGGGCCTCCGGCACCAAGGTCACCACCGCGTCAATTCCGGCGCTTAACAGGTTGGACACCGCCACCCCCGCCAGCACCAGGGTCATCCGGGAGGCTCCGGTGCTCTGGGCAATGCCCACCACCAGGCCCACCCCCGCCAGCGCCCCCAGGAAGGCCGCCAGGGGCGAAAAAGCCTGGGCAGAAGGGGCGACGGCACAGACCAGGGCCACTGCCAGTCCCGCGCTGGAATTCACACCGATGACCCCCGGGGAGGCCAGGGGATTGTGGAGCACCGTCTGAATCACCGTGCCGGATACCGCCAGGGCGGAACCGGCCAGCAGCGCGGCGCACAGCCTGGGCAGCCGCACGAAGTGGAGAATCCGCCCCGCCGTGGAGGCGGTGTCCCCGCTGAGCAGCGCCCGGAGCACCTCCCCGGGCCCCAGGGTCACGGAGCCAAGCCCCAGGCTCAGCACGCTCCCCGCCAGGGTCAGCAGAGTCAGTCCCGCCCAGAACAGCCCCTTACCCCTGGGGGTAGAGAATATCCGCCAGCTTTTCATAGGCCTCCCCCCATCTGCCGTTGGGCTTGAGATTGTAGAGATTTGGGTCCATCACATAGTATCTTCCCTCCTGAACCGCGGTGAGGGACTGCCAGGCGGGGTTATTCAGCAGGGTGGTTTCCAGCACCTCCTGGGCATCCTTGGGGTCGGCGCTTTGCAGCACCACGAAGATGTAGTCCGGGTCCTCCTGCAAAATGGCCTCCATGCTCAGCTGCTCCAGCAGGGTATTCTCCCCATCGGCGATGTTCCGGCAGCCCAGGTTCCGGAGCATCTGCCCCAGAACGGTGTCCGTGCTCCCCTTCACCTTGCAGTTGGACCCTGTGGCCCGGATATACAGCACCCGGGGCTGGGAGCCGTCCGCCCGGGCGATGGCCCGGTCCACGCTCTCCTGCACATCCAGGCCATAGACGCCATAGTTTTCCGTTTTTCCGGTGAGTTCCGTGCAGACCTCCAGCATCCGGAGGTAATCCTCAAAGCTGTTCACCGAGAAATAGGCCGCGGGGATTCCCATCTTCCCGAAGGTCTCCTCCAGCTCCACATTCCGGTCGGTGCCGCAGCTTGCCAGCACCAGCTCCGGCTGGCAGTCGATCAGAGCCTCCAGGTTCAGCTCCTTGGCGCTTCCCAGATTCACCACGTCCTCCCGCAGGGGCAGGTCGTAGTAGGTCCACACCGCGCTCGTGACCCCCACCAGGCTCTCCGCGCCCCCGGCCAGGCACCACACGTCGGCGAAGCTGGCAATCAGGGTCACCACACGCTCCGGCCGCGGAATGCTCAGCTCCCGGCCCAGGTCGTCCGTAAAGCGGACAAGGTTCTCTTCCGAAGCCGCCTCCGTAGGAACCTCCGCAGAAACCTCCGTAACGGCCTCCGTGGAAGTCTGCGTAACCTCCGGTGCCTTACCGCACCCGGCCAGAAGCAAAGAGGCGATCACCAAAAAGCAAATCAGTCGTTTCATTTTGTTTATCCTCCTTATTTTATCCTGCCCCCGGCCCCGGAGCGATCAATTGTCGTTTGAACGGCTTCGCCGAATTGACAATTGACAATTGAAAATTGACAATTATTTTGTCTCTACGGGACGATTTTAAAATATGTGCTTATCGATTTTACTCAGCTGCCCGACAAATTGGTGTTTGTGGGGATGTTGATGGAATAATACCTTCCCCCGGGGGCGGCGCGTCGCGCAGCGAATCAGAATTATAATGATTGCCAGTGGCAATCATACCATAATTCAATAGGGGGACCGC
>SFHI01000117.1 GCA_004555705.1 Clostridiales bacterium
TTAGGCGTTTTATTTCAAAATCGTCCCGTAGGGACACAATAATTGTCAACTGTCAATTGTCAATTGTCAATTCGGCGAAGCCGTTTAAACAACAATTTATCTTCCGATATATTCTTCCGCAGGGGGGGCTTATCCATGGGCGTAACCATCAAGGACGTGGCGAAGGCTGCGGGGACTTCCGTCTCCACGGTTTCCAAGGTCATCAACGGCCATTACAGCATCTCCGAGGAAACCGCCCGACGGGTTCGGGACGTTATCCGGGAACTGAACTATTACCCAAGCGCCAGCGCCCAGAGCTTTGCCCGGGGCGCCACAAAGGAGGTGGCCGTGCTGGCAGACCTCTCCCCCAACCGGGCTTTTCAGAATCCCCATATGTTCGAAATCATTTCCGGCCTGGAGGAAACCCTCCGTTCCAAGGGCTACCGGCTGATCCTCCGGGGTGTGGATGAAACCAATGCCTGTGAGGTGGCTGAGGAGATTATTTCCCGCCGCAGCGCGGATGCCCTGGCCATTCACGTTTCCGTCCTGACCCATCCCCTGTCCGCCCTGCTGACCCGGCTCCGCTTTCCCCACATCGTGCTGGGGATGCCGAACTTCGAAAGCCAGGTCTGCTGGATTGACAACAACAACGTCTACTCGGGAACCATCGCGGCCTCCTACCTCCTGTCCCTGGGCTACCGGCGCATCGGGTTTGTGGGGGGGCAGTATTACGACCTGGGCTCAACCCTGCGGCTCCAGGGAATCCGGCAGGCCCTCCAGGACGCGGGGCTTCCCCTGGACGACCAATATGTCTGGCTGGGGGAATCCACCCGGGCGGAGGGCTGCCGCATGACCGGGAAGCTCCTGGAGGGCAAACAGCTGCCAGACGCCATTATCTGTGCCAACAATTCCATCGCCATGGGCTGTGTGGCGGCGATTCAGGAGCGGGGCTTGCATATCCCGGAGGACATGGGGGTCATAGCCTTTGACGACTATCCCCTGTCCCGGTTCATCGAGCCGCCCCTGACGGTGGTGGATATCAACGTGCGGGATATGGGCAACCAGGCAGGGAGATTCCTCCTGGACATGATCCGCCACCCCAACCGGCAGGTGCAGACCTATGTGACCACCTCCAACATTCTGGAGCGCCGGTCCACCCGGTGTCCAAAGCAGAAATAGGGAAGCCGGAAGGAAACTTTCGGCTTTCCTTTTGCTTTTCTCTGTGGTATACTGAGCCCATCAAAATACAGTCCGCTAAATTGTTGTTTATAATTGACAATTAACAATTGACAATTAAGGAATCCCTTCGGGATGAAAATTGAAAGATTAATGGTCGGAAATAAAGCGTTTTATTTCAAAATCGTCCCGTAGGGACACAATAATTGTCAACTGTCAATTGTCAATTGTCAATTCGGCGAAGCCGTTCAAACAACAATTTATCGCACAATGATATTGACCACTTTTCAGAAAAAGGACGGATTTCCATGAAAGCAGAGCGCAGTTTTCCCAAGTTCATCATTACGGCCAAGGGCACCCGCTGGGTGGAGCAGGGGCATCCCTGGATTTATGAGGGGGAAGTCCTCCGGGGGGAGGGAGCCTGCGAAAACGGCGCGCTGGTGGACGCGGTCAGCGAAAAGGGCAAGTACCTGGGCACCGGCTTCGTCAGCCGCAGCAGCAAAATCCGGGTACGGCTGATCTCCCGCAATGCCAACGACCGGTTTGACGAGGCCTTCTGGCAGCGGAGAATTCAGTACGCCTGGGACTACCGCAAGACGGTGATGGGGGAAGATACCTCCTGCTGCCGTGTGATTTTCGGCGAGGCCGACGGCTTCCCGGGGCTGACCGTGGACCGTTTTTCCGACATTCTGGTGACCCAGACCCTGTCCGTGGGCATGGAGCGCATCAAGCCCATGCTGTTTCCTTTGCTGGTGAAGGTGCTCCGGGAGGACGGAGCGCAGATTCGGGGCATCTACGAGCGCAACGACGTGGCCATCCGGGCCCTGGAGGGGTTGGAGCAGAACAAAGGCTGGTTCCCCCTGGGGGAGGAACCCCCGGAAACCGTCACGGAAATCTGCGAAAACGGCATCTACTACCGGGTGGACGTGGAGAACGGGCAGAAAACCGGCTTCTTCCTGGATCAGAAGTACAACCGTCTGGCGGTGGCGCGGCTGGCCAGGGGAAAGCGGGTGCTGGACTGCTTCACTCACACCGGCTCCTTCGCCCTGAATGCCGCCATGGGCGGCGCGGAGCACGTCACCGCGGTGGATATCTCCGCCTCCGCCATTGAAATGGCCCGGGCCAACGCAGAGCGCAACGGTCTTGCGGGCAAAATGGATTTCGTCACCGCCGATGTGTTCGACCTGCTGCCGGAGCTGGCCGCCAAGGGCAAGGCCCCCTACGACTTCATCATTCTGGACCCTCCCGCCTTTACCAAGTCCCGGAAAACCGTGGACAGTGCCCAGCGTGGCTATAAGGAGATCAACCTCCGGGCATTAAAGCTGCTGCCCCGGGGCGGCTATTTCGCCACGGCCTCCTGCAGCCATTTCATGCCCTCGGAGCAGTTTGTGAAAATGCTCCGCTCCGCTGCCCTGGACGCCGGTGTGGAGCTTCGCCAGATCGAAGCCCGCCAGCAGTCCCCCGACCACCCCATCCTCTGGAATGTGCCGGAGACGGACTATCTGAAATTCTACATTTTCCAGGTAGTCTGAGTGCATATCGGCTTGACTCAGCAAAACGGCAAATTGTTGTTTAGCGGCTTCGCCGAATTGACAATTGACAATTAACAATTGACAATTATGGAATCCCTTCGGGATGATTCAAAACGCCTTGATCCTACAGTAGGGGAGCCATTCTTGGCTCCCGGCGGTTAAATACCCCGATTTTTTGAACCTTTCGGCGAAAACGTACCGCGGCACGGGAGGCATGAATGCCTCCCCTACAGCAAGGACGATGTGCGGTTGAAAGCTGCAGACAACAATTTATCTGCCTGCTATTTTAACGCTTACTACGGTCAGGAGGTGATCTCAGTGGATCGGAAGCTGGAAATCCTTCAGAAATACTTTGGATACTCTCAATTTCGGGGCGCGCAGGAAGCCCTCATCGATGCCCAGGCTGCCGGACGGGATGCCTTCGGCGTGATGCCCACCGGCGGTGGGAAAAGCCTGTGCTTCCAGATTCCCGCCCTGATGCTTCCGGGCATTACCCTGGTGATCTCCCCCCTAATCTCTTTGATGCAGGATCAGGTGCTGGCCCTGAAAACCGCCGGAATTCCCGCCGCCTACCTCAATAGCTCCCTGACGTCGGAGCAGCTGCGGGCGGTGTACCGGAATCTGCGGCGGGGCCAGTATAAGATCATCTATGTAGCCCCGGAGCGTTTGACCGGAGAAGGGTTTACCGCCCTCTGCCGGGAGCTTCCCATCTCCCTGGTTGCCGTGGACGAGGCTCACTGCATCTCCCAGTGGGGCCCCGATTTTCGTCCCAGCTATCTGAAAATTCCGGAGTTTCTGGAGCAGCTGCCCCGGCGGCCCGTTGTTTCCGCCTATACGGCCACCGCCACCCCTGCCGTCCGGCAGGACATTCTCCAGAATCTCCGGCTGCAGAATCCCCTGGTGATGGTCACGGGCTTCGACCGGCCCAACCTCCGCTTCGAGGTGCGAACGCCGGACAGCAAGCGGGGGGAGCTGCTGACCCTGCTGGCCCTTCGCAAGGGGAAAAGCGGCATCGTCTACTGCTCCACCCGGAAGGAGGTGGAGGCGGTCTGCGTATTCCTGCAGGAAAAGAAGTTCGCCGCCACCCGCTACCACGCGGGTCTTTCCGACGAGGAGCGGAAACAGAACCAGGAGGACTTCCTCTACGACCGGAAAACCGTCATGGTGGCCACCAACGCCTTCGGCATGGGCATCGACAA
>SFHI01000019.1 GCA_004555705.1 Clostridiales bacterium
CAGATGAGACGGTATGTCTACTGTCACGGAACAAGTAAAAAAGTACAGAAATAGGCTTAAAATAAGGGATTCCGAGAGATTTGCCGATTTTGGCAGTCTCCTGGAATCCCTTTTTTCGTGTTTTGACAATAGCGTCATAGTCTGCCTTTTGATAGGTTGAGACAAGAAACTACTTTTTTGACGATTGAGACAATAGGACTATTGTCAGATTAAAGTCCGTTTTTTGGTACTCGGTCTTTCACTTTTTGAATGCTACGATATGACCGAGAAGCTTTATAAAGAAGTGAAAAAAATTGCAACGGAGATAAATAACTTTTTAAACGAGGGGAATTCAGATGAAAGAAAACAAATATGATGATAATATATTTTTTCAAAAATACAGTCAAATGAGTCGCTCACAGCAGGGACTAGCCGGTGCAGGAGAATGGGAAACATTGAGAAAGCTGCTGCCGGATTTTAAAGATAAGCGTGTGCTTGATTTAGGATGCGGCTATGGATGGCACTGTATTTATGCGATGGAACACGGTGCTTCTTCTGTTGTAGGTGTTGATATTTCTCATAAAATGCTCGAGGTAGCCAAAGAAAAAACACATTTTCCACAGGTTGAATATAAATGCTGTGCTATAGAAGATGTGGAATTCCCAGAGGAGAGTTTTGATGTAATATTAAGTTCACTTGCGTTTCACTATGTAGCAGATTATGAGATTTTAGTAAAAAAGATATATAGAATACTGAAGTCTGATGGTAAGCTGGTTTTTACGGTTGAACATCCTGTTTTTACTGCCTATGGAACACAAGACTGGCATTATAACGAAAAAGGAGAAATACTGCATTTTCCGGTGGATAATTATTATTATGAGGGCAAACGGACAGCTGTGTTTTTGGGAGAAAAGGTTACAAAATATCATAGAACACTGACCACATATCTAAATACACTGCTTTCAAATGGTTTTATAATAAATCAGATTGTGGAGCCGCAGCCGCCGGAAAACATGATGGATATTCCGGGGATGCAGGATGAAATGCGCCGTCCCATGATGCTGATTGTATCGGCCAACAAAAAAATGGATAGATAGAACTTTATGTTTAAAGAAAAAATGCCTCAATGAAAAAGATTGTGTGTTTGAGCACCCCATTCCTTTGTCTGCATTCCCCCGGGGCGCAGGATTGGGGCCTTCTGTAGGGGGCGGCTATTAGCCGCCCGCCACGTTCGACGATTGAGCGTTTTCGGTTAACGGAGGTGCTGTCGATACTGGAAGGTTGCGGGCGGATAATATCCGCCCCTACGATAACGAATCGCCAAACAACCATTTCCCAAACTGCCGCGGCAGGGCGCCAGGGGCTTTGCTTACCCCCTTTCCTCCCGGGGGAAAATGTGGTATACTTAAGGCAGCACCGTACAATGGGAGCTGCGGGCTTCGGCGGATCTTTTGGCCCAATCGCGCAGTATGAAAAATGGGAAATACATCTGGTATTCCCGCATTTTTCATACTTTCGCCTGTGTCAAAACACTGCCCGAATCTCCTTGCCCCATTATACGGTACTGCCTTAAGACAACACCAAAAAAGCCGGGGGGATTGTGTATGCTGCCGAAGGAATTTCTCGCGCGGATGGAGCGCCAATTGGGGGAGGAATACCCCGACTATCTTGCCAGCCTCCAGCGGCCACGGGCGGCGGCGCTGCGGTTTAACCCCCTGAAGGGGGAGCCGCCCCGGGTGCCCTTCGGCCTGACCCCGGTGCCCTGGGAGCCTATGGGGTATTACTTTGACCCCGACGCCCGGCCGGGGCTGCATCCCTACCACGAGGCGGGGGTATACTACCTCCAGGAGGCCAGCGCCATGGCTCCCGTGGTGCTGCTTGCGCCCCGGCCCGGGGAGCGCGTCTGCGACCTCTGCGCCGCGCCGGGGGGCAAGTCCACCCAGATCGCCGGGCGGATGCGGGGGGAAGGGTTCCTCCTGTGCAATGAATATAGCCCCAAGCGGGCGAAGATTCTCTCCCGGAACATGGAGCGGATGGGGGTTGCCAATGCGCTTGTGACCAATGAAACCCCGGAGCGTCTGGCGAAGGCGCTCCCGGAGTACTTTGACCGGGTGCTGGTGGACGCCCCCTGCTCCGGGGAGGGGATGTTCCGCAAGGAGGAGGCGGCCGTCACCGACTGGAGCGAGGAGACCGTGGCCATGTGCGCCCGCCGCCAGGGGGAGATTCTCCGGGAGGCGGCGAAGCTGGTGCGGCCCGGGGGGCTGCTGGTCTACTCCACCTGCACCTTCGCCCCCCAGGAGGACGAGGAGGCGGTGGCGGCCTTCCTCTCGGAGCATCCGGATTTCATCCCGGAGCCGCCCCCGGCCCCCTGGTTCACCCCCGGCCCCAACGGCAGCTTCCGGCTGTGGCCCCATAAACTTATGGGAGAGGGACATTTTGCGGCGGTGCTGCGTAGGATGGGCACGGGAGAGCTTCCCCCCGCGCCCCGGGGCGGGGAGGCCCTTCCTAAGCAATGGCAGGATTTTGCCCGGGAGCTGGGCATTCAGTTGCCCCCGGGGAAGGCCGTGACCTTCGGGGATACGCTGTACTGGGCGCCCGCCCAGTGCCCGGACTTGCGGGGGCTCAAGGTGCTGCGGCCGGGTCTGGAGCTGGGGCAGCTGCTCCGGGGCCGGTTCCAGCCCGCCCACGCCCTGGCCCTGTGGCTGCCGGACTGCGGGAGGCAGGTGGATTTTGGCCCCGAAAGCCCGGAAATGAAGGCCTACCTTCACGGGGACGTCCTGCCCGGGACGGAAAAGGGCTGGACCCGGGTCCTCTGCGGCGGCTACGGCATCGGCTGGGCCAAGGGCGACGGGGTGCAGCTCAAAAACCACTACCCCAAGGGCCTGCGGCGGAATTGACCAATGCACCGGAAGCCATCCGCGGGCAGAGAAATTGGTGTTTGACAGTTTCGCACACGTTTCGTTGTTCCTGTAGGGGAGGGTCTTGACCCTCCCGTGTACGCGGTTCGTTTTCGCCGAAATGCCGAGAATATCGGAACCGGTTCCCGCCGGGAGGGTCAAGACCCTCCCCTACAGTGTTCATCGAAGCGTTCTATCATTTTGACCTGCAACACCAATTTCCCGCGCAAACGCATTTTCCGGGCAGGCACATTTTGAATCTCCCAAGGGATACCGCAATTGTCCATTGACGGAAAACCTGCAGCCGGAAAGAATTATGCTTTACATAAGTGCATTTTTATGCTATACTATTACTTGTATGCCATTTTTTATTGAATCCCGATCACAAGGAGAGGATCATCCTTGGCCAGATATGAAATTTGCGGCGGCATTCCTCTGAACGGAACCGTCAACATCAGCGGCGCGAAGAACGCGGCGGTGGCCATTCTCCCCGCGGCGCTGCTGGTCAGCGGCGTGTGCCGGATCGAGAATGTGCCCGATATATCCGACGTACGGATTCTTCTGGACATCCTGCAGGGCATGGGCGCGAAAATCCGCACCCCGGAGGCCCATGTGGTGGAGATTGACTGCACCGATGTCCAGTGCAGCGAGCCGGACAGCACCCTGGTCTGCAAAATGCGGGCCAGCTACTACCTGATGGGGGCGCTTCTGGGCCGCTTCGGCAAGGCCCATGTGGCCCTGCCCGGGGGCTGTAACTTTGCCTCCCGCCCCATTGACCAGCATATCAAGGGCTTCGAGGCCCTGGGAGCCGACGTGGACGAAACCGAGGACTATGTGGCGCTGTCCCCCGGGGAATCCGGGCTTCAGGGCAGCCGGATCAGCCTGGATATGGCCTCCGTGGGCGCCACCGTGAACATCATGCTGGCCGCCACCCTGCTGCCCGGCCAGACCATCATCGAAAACGCCGCCAAGGAGCCCCACATCGTGGACCTGGCCAACTTCCTGAACACCATGGGAGCCCGGATCAGCGGCGCGGGCACGGACACCATCAAGGTCCGGGGGGTCAACTCCCTCAGGGGCGGCTGCTACACCATCATCCCCGACCAGATCGAGGCCGGCACCTATCTCGCCGCGGTGACTGCCGTGGGGGGCAACGTGCTGGTGCAGAACGTGATCCCCAAGCACCTGGAGTGCATCACCACCAAGCTCCAGGAGATGGGCGCGAAAATCATCAACTACGACGATTCCGTCCGGATCATCCGCTCCGGCCGCCTGCGCAAAGCAACCGTGAAAACCATGCCCTACCCCGGCTTCCCCACGGATATGCAGGCCCAGGTCTGCGTGTGCATGGCCCTGGCGGGGGGCGTCAGCCGGCTCACCGAGAGCGTGTACGAGACCCGGTTCTTCGGCTACTGCACCGAGCTGGAGAGCATGGGGGCCAACATCCACATCACCGGAAAAACCGCCACGGTCACCGGAGTGGAGCGGCTCTACGGCTCCACGGTCTGCGCCCACGACCTGCGGGCGGGGGCGGCCCTGGTCATCGCGGGCCTGGCCGCCGAGGGTACCACCTACGTCGAGCACGTCCACTTCATCGAACGGGGCTACGAGGACCTGATCGGCAAGCTCACCGCCCTGGGCGCGAAAATCCGCAGAATGGAAGATTGAAAAAACCCGGTTTCCGTGACGGAAACCGGGTTTTTTGTAAGGAAACGGCCAGTTCGGATGCCTGATAAATTGGTGTTTGTATATCATACGCTGTCATTGCGAACCAGTGCGCACACTGGTGTGGCAATCCCCCGGTAAGAGGGGAAATGTACCGACAATTGCCCTGAAGAGCGGAAGTCGTTGCGATTTGTGCGCACTGGCTCGCAATGACAGCGTTTATTTGACAAACACCAATTTGCCGATCCGCCTGGGCGGATCGGCAAGGGGGTTACGCGGCCTCGAACAGGTCCAGAAGGCCCGTGGTGTTGTCCTCCATGAAGGAGGCCAGGGTGAGGGTGATGTAGTACGGACCGCCCAGGTTGTAGCGGAACAGCTGCAGGATGTAGTAGGGCGTGCCCTCGATGGAGCCGGCGGTGTGGATGGCGAAGTGATTCTCCCCCAGGAAGGTGACCTGGGTCTTTTCCATGGAGGTTACGTCGATGCCTGCCTGGGCATAGGTCTGCACCAGCAGGTCCTTCTGCTGCAGGGTGGTGTCGATCAGCTGCTCCTCGCTCATCAGTGCGAAGCCCAGCCGTTCCGAGGCGCCGAGGCGGGTGTAGTTGATGTTGATGGTGGTCAGGTCCGTGTAGTTCTCGGCCATCATGTCCGTGATCTGGTCGAACTTCCCGGTCTGCTCCGACAGATCGGTATCCTGGAGCTTCTCCTGGGTCAGGTCCGACAGGTCCTGGAGCTCCTCCGCGGTGTAATACTGCCAGTTCTCGTCCAGGGAGCAGGCGAAGCCGCCGTAGGCATTGGTGTACACGCCGCCCATCATATCGCCCAGCTCAACGGTGGCATCGGTAGCCTCGGTGGCCTCCTCGGTGGGGCCGGCGGTGGTCTCCTGGGGGGCATCGGTCTGGGGGGTAATGGTGCCGCTGGGCTCCTTGTTCCCGGAGCAGCCGGTAAGGGCCAGCACCAGTGTCAGGGCCAGCAGGATGGCAATCATTCGTTTCAATGTGGTTCCTCCTTATTCTCCCGCCCCATCCCGGGGCGGCTTTCCCCCATTATACCATAACCCCCTTACAGATTCAACGCCCATTTCTCCCGAAAATACCGCCGGACGCAGAAAAGCGGACAATTGGTGTTTATCAAAAAAACGCTGTCATTGCGAGCCAGTGCGCACACTGGCGTGGCAATCCCCCGGTTAGAGGGGAAATGTACAAAAACGGACAAACGCCCTAACGAACCGTCCTGAATTGTTGGGGGATTGCCACACCAGGCTGCGGCCTGGTTCGCAATGACAGTTCTTTTTCAGTGCGCCAAACTCCAAATTTGTCAAACCGCTGAGCAGGGCCGATCACGCCATAGCTGTCCACTCAATTCGGGGGTCAGGCTTTCTTGGGGGGCCGGGGGGAGGCGATGCGGTGGGGCTGGTTCAGCTGGTAGTTGAAAATCAGGTCCACGTTGTAGTTGATGGCCGTGCCCATCCACTCGCTGCGGCGGGTGATGGGGTCCCAGCGGCGGTAGGCCACGGTCTCCTCCCCCCGGGGCTCAAAGGGGTTTAGGAGGTAGGTCATGGAGCCAACGTCCAGGTCCCCCTCGATGCCGCTCATGATCCGGTCACAGTTCTCCAGGTAGTAGTCCAGGGCCTTGGCGTGCATGGGGGTGCCGTTGTGGGGAGCGCAGATCATGTCGAACTGGTCCCGGCGGGCAATCAGCTTGACGATATTCTCCCGGAAGGTCTCCACGGGCTGGTTCCACATATTGATCTGGCCCGGATCGATCTCGTCGCCGGTGAACAGGATGCCCATGGTCCGGTCCAGGTACATCAGGCTGGAGGGGGCGTGGCAGGGCACGAAGTCGCCGATCACCTCGATCTCCCGGCCGCCCAGGTCGATGACGTCCCCGGGCTGAACCACGGTGCCGTCGTTCCGGGACACATGGGTCATGCCCAGCGCTTCCTCGCCGGGCTTGAACTGGGGATTGGCCCGCCGCTCCCGCAGCTCCTGCTGGCAGATTTGGGACATATAGATGGGCCGGTCGTCAAACAGGTAGTTGGCGTAGGTGTGGTCCCCGTGGGAGTGGGTGTTGGCCACCAGCAGGGGCTTGTCGGTGATGTACTGCTCGATGTAGGCCCGCAGGTCGAAGGGGGTATCGGTGGGGTCGATCAGCAGGGCATACTTTTCGCCCACCAGCAGGTGGGGCTTGGGGGACTCGATGCCGCTGGGGTTGTAGGGAAGGATGATCCAGGTGTCGGGCTTGGCCAGGCGCATGGAGAACTGCTTGCGCAGGGGCAGCTCCATCACCTCCCGCATGATTTTCACCTTGAGCTCGTTCATGTTCTTGATTTCACTGATATCCATATTTGGCACCTCCGTAGATTGATTATGGGAATCGAAGGGTGTGGCTCCGCGTCTCTCAGCGGTTTGAGAAATTGGCGTATTTAATTGACAATTGACAATTGACAATTGACAATTAAGGAATCCCTTTGGGATGAAAATTAAATAACAAATAATGTGCTTATCGGCTTAAGTCAGCAAAGCGACAAATTGGTGTTTGTAAGGATGCGTCCCAAATTACCTGTCATTGCGAACCAGTGCGCACACTGGTGTGGCAATCCCCCGGTTGAATGGGGCCAGGTAACACCAATTTGTCGGGCAGCTGAGTAAAACCGATAAGCACAATAAATAATTGCGCTCACAAACATACATTCTTGCTTCAAATTCGTCCCTGAGGGACACAATAATTTTCAATTGTCAATTGTCAATTGTCAATTCGGCGAAGCCGTTCAAGCGCCAATTCTTCAGGCTGCCGTTTTTCCGGCAGGGGGACGGAATTGTGAGTTACGCCCGGCCCGGGGTGTAGAAGGCGATGGCGGAGGGGGCGGGGGCCTGGGCGGCAGCGGAGGGCGGGAACAGCTTGCCGTCCGGGGCCACGGGGAACCGCCAGACCTGGCTGTCCGGGCAGGCGGCCAGGAACAGGTACCGTCCGTCCGGGGAGAAGGTCATCCACCTGCCGCCCCGGCTGCTGCCGCAGGGGACGGTCTGCACCGGGGTGGGGACGCCGGTCTCGGCGTCCAGGGCGTAGACCACGATGGTGCTGTTATCCCGGACCAGGGTGTACAGGGCTTTCCCGTCGGGGCTGATCCGGATGTCCGACTGCATCCCCTTGACCAGGGGGTCGTCCATGCAGTGCACCGTGGTCACGGGGGCCAGCTTTCCGTAGCGGTCGTAGCGGACCATGCCCACCAGGGGCTTGGTTTCGCAGTTGTAGTACAGGAAGGGCTTCGTGGGATGGAATACGCAGTACCGGGGGGAGCTGCCCGGGACGCAGTCGATCCGGTCGCAGCAGACCAGCTTGCCCCGCTCGGTGTCGATGCGGTAGGAGTACATGCTGTCGTTGCCCTTGTCGCAGACAATGAAGAGGCCCGTGTCCGGGGCCAGGCGGACGCAGTGGGCGTGGGGACTCTGCTGGTTGGGCAGCAGCCCGCAGCCCATGTGGCGGGCGATGTCCAGAGGTTCGCCGATGCGTCCCTGGCGGTCCAGGGGGAAGAGCACCACGGCGGTCTCGTCATACTCCCGGACCAGGTGGTAGCGCCCGCTGACGTCCTGGACGGTTTTGGTGATGGCGTTGCGGCCGGAGTGGTTGGACACGATGAGATACCGCCCGGTGGAGTCCAGGGCGCAGTCGCTGGGCAGGGGTCCGAAGGAGGGGCTGACGGTCAGCTCCTCCAGAGCGCCGGTTTCCGGCTGGATTTTCAGGCCGAACACCTGGCCCCCCAGGGTCTCCCCCGGAACCTCGGGGCGCTCGTTGACGCAGTAGAGAATCCCCCTGGCCTGGTCCAGGCAGAACGCGCCCGCTTTGATCTGGGGGAAGCGCTGCTCCAGCAGCTCCATGCCCCCGGTCTGGGGATCGTAGGCCGCCGTGGCGATGCCCAGAGGGCCCGGCTCCTTGGCCATGCTCCAGTTTCCGATGAATGCGAAAGTCTTTTCCATAGCGCTTCCTCAGAAAATTTCAATGCTCCAGCGGTTGGAGGCAGTCCCGCCGGGTTCGATGGCGGTCATGTCCGGCATGGCGGAGATATCCTCCAGCACCCCCTCCCGGCCCGGGCACAGGGACCAGGGCTCAATGCAGACGAAGGGGGCATTCTTTCCGGGCATCTGCCAGAAGCCCACATAGGGCATATCCGGGAACCGCAGGGTCACGCCGTGGCTTCCCTTCTGAGACCCCAGGGTCACCTCCCTGGGACAGCCGGTGAGCACCACCGCGTCAAAGCAGAACAGCTCCCGCTCCAGGGGCAGAATCCGGCCCTCCTTCAGCGGGTAGGGCCTGGTGCCCAGGGTCAGCACCCCGGGGCTGAACTCCACCAGGCCGGGCTCGCAGGCCGTGGGGAAGCGCATCTCATAATCCTCGAACCGAAGCCCCGGCTCCAGGGGCACGTTGAAGCCGGGATGCCCGCCGAAGCCGCAGTACATGGTGTCCTCCCCCCGGTTCTCCGCCCGGAAGCGGATTTGGATGCTCCGGCCCTCCAGCCGGTATTCCAGCTCCAGCAGGAAGCGGAAGGGGTAGATTTCCCGGGTTTCCGGGGAGTCGGCCAGACGCAGCACGCACTGGTCTGGAAGAATCTCCCCCGGGGTCAGCTCCTGCTTTCCCAGGAAGCCGTGGCATTTCATGGGGTAGGTATTCCCCCGGTAGAGGTACTCCCCGCCGAAGAGCCGCCCCACAAAGGGGAACAGGTTCGGCGCCCTGCCGCCCCAGTAGGTCCGGTCCCCCTGCCAGAGGTACTCAATGCCGGTTTTCTTCCCCCGGATGGACTGCAGGGTGCCCCCCAGGGTGCTGATCTCCACACGCAGGCATTCGTTTTCCAGAACAATCATGCGGAATCCTCCTTTTTGGAATGGAATTGTCAGGAAGCGGAGGGATGAGGCGGTGTTTGGAATTGACAATTGACAATTAACAATTGACAATTAAGGAATCCCTTCGGGATGATTTTAAAATAGTTATACTGAAAATACTGCGTTTCTATTTCAGGATCGTCCCGTTTATGACACAATAATTGTCAATTCGGCGAAGCCGTTCAAACACCGATTTGCCTCTCCGCCGTCCACAAAATTTCGGTCTGTATTCAGCATACCAGCCGGGCGGGGGAAAGGCAATTCAATTTTGGGAAGTGGATCATTCCCAAAAAGAATAATCCCCCTATATGTTGGAAAAACCTTCCGAAAACGGAGGATTTCGAAGAAAATGATGTGTAAATCAGATTGACTCAGCTTTCCCGACAAATTGGTGTTTGTTGCTGCGTGTTGAAGTTTCCTGTCATTGCGAGACCAGTCCGCAGACTGGTCGTGGCAATCCCCCGGATAGAGGGAAAATGTACCGAAAAGTACCCGGGAGAACGGGTTCGCCGCAATTTTTGGTGGTAATCGTTACCTGGTTCCTTTCAACCGGGGGATTGCCACGCCAGTGTGCGCACTGGCTCGCAATGACAGCAAAAAACGTACAAACACCAATTTGCCGCGCTCTTCCGCAAAAAAGGCCCTTCCCGGGGCGGGAAGGGCTTGGGTTATTGGCCGTAGGTTTTGCGGTTGAATTTTTCCACATCCAGCCGTTCCGGCACGAAATGCACCAGATTCTCGGTGATCCATTTGCGGAAGCGATGCTTGGCCTGGCTGCCTTTTTCCCCGGAGCGCTCCAGCAGCACCACGGGGAAGTCGGGCACCTCCCGGATGGGGATGCACCGCATATTCACGTTGCGGTAGGGCCGCAGGTCCCGGCTGGAGTAGATGCCGATGCCCAGGTTCATGGAGATGCGGTGGATGGCCTCCTGGCGGCGCATCTCCCGGCCCTCCGGGGAGGGGGGAATCCGGGGCGAAAACCCGAACCGCCGGGCAAGCTCGCAGGTCAGCAGCCTTGTATAGGAGGCCCCGAAAACCACCTGCCCGTCCAGCTCCTTCAGCGATACGCTGCTGCGGGCTGCCAGGGGGGAGGAGGCCTCCGCCAGCAGGTACAGGGCGTCGTCGTAGAGCACGGTGGCCCGGACGTCCTCCGGCAGGTCAAAGGGCCGGGGGGAGATGACGAAATCATATTTCCCGCTCTGCAGCGCCTGGGTCACCTCGCTGATGTCCGAGGTCTCCTCCATCCGGACCCGGATGTCCTTCTCCTGCTGGAGGAATTCCTCGATGGCCATTTTGTATTGGAAGGACCTGGGGCAGATGAACAGGCGGATGGTGTCCCCCTTGGCGAAGGCGGCCAGCTCCTCCATGGCCTGCTGGTACTGGGGCTTCAGCTCCAGCATCCGGTCGTGGAAGCACTTTCCCGCGGGGGTCAGGGCGATGGGGTGGCGGCTCCGGTCGATGAGCTGCACGCCCAGGTCCCCCTCCAGGCGCTTGATGGCCTTGGAGAAGGAGGACTGGGAAATGTTGTTTTCCTCCGCCGCCTGGGAAAAGTTCAGATGCTCCGCCAGGCTGAGAAAATACCGGATGGTGATGATTTCCATAATCCCGCGCCTCCCTACAGAGAACTTGACACCCCCTGATTATACACATTTCCGCTGAAATTGTCAATAAACCGACATTTTGGGAAAAGGACAGCTCCCCGGGACGATTTGACAGATTGGTGTTTGTAAGTCTAAAGGTTTGCGAAAATACCTTCCCCCGGGGGCGGCGCGTCGCGCAGCGAATCAGAATTATAATGATTGCCAGTGGCAATCATACCATAATTCAATAGGGGGACCGCACCGCTGCGGAAAATTTCAGGTTTCGCCATTCCTCATCCGCCCCTGCGGGGAACCTTCCCCCCGGGGGAAGGTATTGATTTCCGTCATCCTTACAAACACCTAATTACCGGCCTGCCCGCCGGAATTGTCAATTGTCAATTGTTAATTGTCAATTGAATCCCTCCGGAGTCAGGAGACGGAGTCGAACTGGGACTCATACAGCTTCCGGTAGAAGCCGTTTTTTGCCATCAGGGTCTCGTGATCGCCCTGCTCCACGATTTTGCCGCCGTTTAAGACCAGGATGTGGTCCGCGGAGCGGATGGTGGACAGCCGGTGGGCGATGACGAAGCAGGTTTTGCCCTGCATCAGCTGCCGCATGGCAGCCTGAATCTGCTGCTCGGTGCCGGTGTCCACGTTGGAGGTGGCCTCGTCCAGAATCAGCATCCTGGCATCCAGCAGCATGGCCCGGGCGATGGTCAGCATCTGCTTCTGCCCCTTGGAGATGGAGGTGCCGTTGTCGGAGAGCACCGTGTCGTAGCCCTGGGGCAGCCGGGAGATGAAGCTGTGGATGCGGGCGGCCTTGGCGGCCCGGACCACGTCCTCCATGGTGGCCCCGGGCTTGCCGTAGGCAATGTTCTCGAAAATCGTGCCGTGGAACAGCCAGGTGTCCTGCAGCACCATGGTGAAGGCTCCCCGCAGGGAGGAGCGGGTCAGGTCCCGGATGTCCTTGCCGTCGATATAGATTCCCCCGCCGTCCACGTCGTAGAACCGCATCAGCAGATTGATGATGGTGGTCTTGCCCGCGCCGGTGGGGCCCACGATGGCGGTCAGGCTCCCCGGCTCCGCGTGGAGGTTCAGCCCCCGGATGATGGGCTCCCCGGGGACGTAGGAGAAGTCCACGTCTCTCATCTGCACATCCCCCCGGACGTTTTCCAGCACCACGGCATCCGCCCGGTCCTCCGGCTCCGGCTCCGCGTCGATGAGGGAGAACACCCGCTCCGCGGCGGCGAAGGCGCTCTGCAGCTCCGAGAAGATGTTGGCCACCTCGTTGATGGGGCCGGAGAATTTCCGGGAATACTGGACAAAGCTGCTCAAATCCCCCAGCCGCAGGCTCCCCCGGAGGAACTGCAGCGACCCGAATACGCAGATCAGGGCCAGGGACAGGTTGTTGATGAAGTTCACCGAGGGGCCGGTCAGGGTGCCGTTGGCCTCCGCCGAGGTGTAGGCGTCCACGGCGGCCCGGTTCTTTTCGTCGAAGCCGGCCAGCACCTGCTTCTCCCGGCCGTAGGCCCGGATGGTTTTCTGGCCGGAGAGCATCTCCTCCACGAAGCCGTTCAGCTCCCCCAGCCGCAGGCTCCGGCGGCGGAACAGGGGCCGCACCCGGCGGGCCAGCCAGCGGGTGAAGAGGACGGTCAGGGGAATCGTCACCACGAAAATCAGCACCATACTGGGGGCGATGCTCAGCATCATGAAGAAGGACACCGATACGGTGACCACGCTCTGCAGGATCTGCAGCAGGTCCGAGGAAAGCGACTGGTTCACGGTGTCCACGTCGTAGGTGATGACGCTGATAATGTCCCCGGTCTGGAACCGGTCGAACCAGCTTACCGGCAGGGAGGCCAGATTCTCGAATACGTCGTGGCGCATCTGCCGGGAAATCCGCCGGGACAGCCGGACCATAATGACGTTCAGCAGGAAGCTGAGCACCGCCGAGCCCAGGTAGCACACCGCCATCAGCGCCGCGCAGCGCAGAACCGTGTCAAAATCCACCCGGCCCGTGCCCAGCTCAATGGCGTTGATGGCCCGGCCGGAGAGCTTGGGGCCGTAGAGGGCCAGAAGGCTGGAGGACAGGGACAGCAGCAGCGACAGCACCAGCAGTCCCCTGCTGCGGCCCATATACTTCCACAGCCGCTTCAGCAGCGCGCCCATGTTCAGCTTGGTGCCCTCCAGGCGGCGCTTGTCCCCGCTGGTTTCCCCCCGGGTCATGCGGTTGTTTCCGCCGATCAGATTGGGGTTGGAGGCCATGTCAGCCCACCTCCTTTCCGTCGCCCATCTGGATTTGGGCCAGCTCCCGGTAGGCGGGGCAGGTTTCCATCAGCTCGCCGTGGTTTCCGGCGCCGATGACCTTCCCGTCGTCCAGCACCAGGATCAGGTCCGCGTGGCGCAGGCTGCTGATCCGCTGGGCCACCAGCACGGTGGTGGTGTCCCGGTAGTGCTCCCGCAGGGCCCGGCGGAGCCGGGCGTCGGTTTCGTAGTCCAGGGCCGAGGAGGCGTCGTCCAGAATCAGAATCTCCGGATTGCCCGCCAGGGCCCGGGCGATCAGCAGCCGCTGCTTCTGCCCGCCGGAGAGGTTGTTGCCCCGAACCTGGACGGGGGCGTCCAGTCCTCCCTTGTCCGCCAGGAATTCCGCCTGGGCGTCCGCCGCGGCCCGGAGCAAATCCGCATCCTCCAGCTCCCGGAAGAAGCGGATGTTGCCCCCCACGGTGCCCTCGGCCAGGAAGTCGTTCTGGAAAACGGTTCCGAATTTTTTCCGCAGCTGCTCGTAGGGGATGGTCCGCGCGTCCTGTCCGTCGATGTACACCGCGCCGCTGTCCGGGTCGTACAGCCGCAGCAGCAGGTTCAGGATGGTGGACTTGCCGGAGCCGGTGGGCCCCAGGATGCCCAGGGTCTGGCCCCGCTTGAGGGAAAAGCTCAGGTTTTCGATGTTTTTGCCCACGCCGGTGTAGGAAAAGCTCACGTCCCGGAATTCGATGTGGGGCGCATCTTCCTCCGCGTCCCGTGCCCGGGCCTCCTCCACGGCCAGGTCCTCCGGGTATTCCAGCACGTCCGCCACCCGCTTGGCGCTGGCCTCGCCCTTGGACCACATGACGAAAATCCGGGTGACCCCCAGCATGGCGTTGAGGATCATGGTGAAATACTGCAGAAAGGCCACGATCACGCCGCTGCGCACCGCGCCGCTGTTGACCCGCCAGGCGCCGATGACCACCACCAGGGTCAGCCCCAGGTTCAGCACCAGGGTGGACACGGGGTTGGTGATGCCGGTGACGATGCCCGAGCGCATATCCACCTGGGTCAGCTCCTGGTTTACGGTGTGAAACCGCTGCTTTTCGTATTCGGTTTTGCTCAGGGCCTTGATGACCCGGATGCCGGTGATGTTCTCCTGGACGGTGCGCACCACCTTGTCCAGCACGGTCTGCTGCCGGGTGTACAGGGGCACGCTGGTCTTGGTGACGAAATACACCACCAGGGCGATGATGGGCAGCAGCGCCAGCAGCACCAGCGACAGCGCCGGGTCCATGCTCATCATCATGGCCACGCCGCCCAGCAGCAGGATCGGGGCCCGGATGCCCAGCCGCTGGAGCCTCGCCAGCAGCTGGTTGACGTTGTAGGTGTCGCTGGTCAGCCGGGACTCGGCGGAGGGCACCGTAAGATGGTCCATCTGCCGGGCGGACAGGCTCTGCAGCTTCCGGAACAGGTCGTGGCGCAAGGCCAGGGTGATCTTTCCGGAGCTTTTGGCGCTCATCCGGTTGGCCAGCACGTTGAACCCCAGGCACCCGGCGGCGGCCAGCAGCATCATTAGGCCATACAGCCAGATGTGGGGCAGATTCCCCTGGGGCACCTTCACATCCAGCATGATCTCCATCAGGTAGGGGATCAGCAGCTCCATCACCGAGCCCAGGAGCTTGATGACCATGGTGAGCAGAATGTAGCCCCAGTAGGGCCGGATATATCGTTCCAGACGCAGCATTGCGTTACCTCCTCCCGCCGGCAGGCGTGGTTGTATTAATTGACAATTGACAATTAACAATTGACAATTAAGGAATCCCTTCGGGATGAAAATAAAATATGCTTATCGGCTTAAGTCAGCATAACGGCAAATTGGTGTTTGGCGGGCTGCGTCCCAAATTTCCTGTCATTGCGAACCAGTCCGCAGACTGGTGTGGCAATCCCCCGGTTAGAGGGGAAATGTACCGTTGACAAACACCAATTTGCCGAACAACGGCGCTCCGGTGGGCGCGAAAAGGCGGCCTTCGGCCCGCCGGCTGCGGGGCAGCCGGGACGGGGGAAGGCCGCGTCCGCGTATGGGTGTCCGCGCTCCGGGCAAGGGGAGAACCCGGGAAAGCGGGACGTCAGGGGGAATTCGCTCAGGATTCCACCAGCAGCTTGCGCTTTTTCCAGATTCCCGTAATGAAGTAGAAGAAGCTGATCAGGCCGGGCAGCAGCATACAGAAGGCAGCGCCCCAGAAGTAGCTCTGAACGCCCTGGTCGAACACATAGAAGAACAGCAGGCACACAAGAATCCGGCACACGCCGTCCAGCACGCCCAGCAGGAAGCACAAAAACGCGTCGCCCACGCCGGTGGCGATGGACTTGAAGCAGCCCGCGAAGGCCACCACGATCATGCCCACGGACATGATCCTCAGGAAGGTGACGCCGAACTCGATGACCTCCACATCCGTGGTAAAGGCGGCGAACAGCTGCTTGGGGAAGGTCAGGAAGATGAAGATGACCGCGCAGGCCACCACCATATTGCTGGCCAGGGTGTACCACAGGGTCTTGCCCACCCGTTCCGGCTTCTTGGCCCCCAGGTTCTGGCCGATCATGGCGCCGGCGGCGTTGTCCACGCCCTGGACGAACACGTTCATGAACTTCTCGATCTTGTTGCCGATGGAGTAGGTGGAGGAGGGCACCAGGCCGTAGACGTTGATGCTGGACTTGACCCAGAGCATGGAGCCCTGGACGGAGAAGGTGCGGATCAGCTGGGGCAGGCCCACCCGGAGAATCTTCCGCAGGGGGTCCATATGAATCCGGAAGAACCGGGGGCTCAGCTCGAAATCAAAGGCATCCTTGTGCTTGTTCAGGAACAGGAAGGCCGCCACGCAGGAGCCCACCTGGCTGAGCACGGTGGCGATGGCGGTTCCCGCGGCCTCCAGGGGAATCACCACCACGAACAGCAGATCGGTGAATATGTTAATTGTAGCAGCAATGGAGACAAAAAGCAACGGCCTTTTGCTCTCGCCCATGCCCCGGAGCACGCCGGAGATGGCGTTGTAGCCGAATACGAAGGGAATGCCCAGAGCGGTGATGACCATGTAGTTCCGGGCCTGGTCCCAGGCCTCCTGGGGGCAGTTCATAATGTGGAGGATCCCCTGGTGGAAGAACAGGGCCGCCAGAGTGGTGGCCGCGGCCAGCAGCATCATCAGTGTCAGCAGGGTACCCACGGCCTCCTTCAGCTTCTTTTCGTTCTTGGCGCCGGCCACCTGGGCGATGTAAATCTGGCCGCCGGTGGCGATGGCCATGGAGAAGGGGGTCATCAGGTCGATCAGCTCGCCGCCGGTGGCCACGCCCACGGTGCCCACGCTGCCGACATACTGGCCGATGATCATCAGGTCCACGGTGGAATACAGCTGCTGGACAAGTCCCGTGAGAATCAGGGGGATGGCAAAGCTCAGCAGCAGCGGGAAAATGGGCCCGTTGGTCAGGTCCTTGCCCACCCGCTTGGGGTTGCTCATACGATCACATCCTTATAGCTTATAGATTTATGGAATGGGGGAGAAGAATTGACAATTGACAATTGACAATTGACAATTGCGGTATCCCTTCGGGATAAAATGCTTATGCGCCTCACTCGGCAAGCGATAAATTGGGGTTTGAAAGGGTGCGCCCCAAATTACCTGTCATTGCGAACCAGTGCGCACACTGGTGTGGCAATCCCCCCGTTGAATGAAACCAGGTAACGATTACCACCAAGAACTGTGACAAACCCCGTTTTCCGGGCGCTTTTCGGTACATTTCCCCTCTAACCGGGGGATTGCCACACCAGTCTGCGCACTGGCTTGCAATGACAGTTCATTTTTAGTGCGCCAAACACCAATTTGGTTATTTTCCGTTCTTGCCCTGCTCTACCAGGAGCTTCCGGGTTTTCCATTTGCCGGAGAGGAAGTAGCACCCGCTGACCAGGGTGGGGCCCAGGCGGGCCAGGGCGTTGCCGAAGAAGAAGCCCGTGACCCCCATGCCGCAGGTGTAGGCCAGGAAGAAGCTGATGCCCAGCCGGAGGATGACCCCGTCCAGCACGCCGCTGATAAAGTTCAGGTTGGCAAAGCCGCTGCCCGTGACCACGGAGCCCAGGCTGCCCTGCAGCGGCGCCAGGGCAAAGACGATGAGACTGATGCGCAGGTAGGTGACGCCGAACTCGATGACCTCCGGGTCGGAGGTGAACAGGGAGAAGGCCTGCCGGGGCAGGAACAGGGCGATCATCGCGGCCACGCTGGAGAAGATGGCGGCCATGCCCATGGTGGTGAACACGATCTTCTTCACCCGGTCCAGCTTCCGGGCGCCCAGGTTCTGGCCCACCATGGCGCCGGCTCCGGTGTTGAGGGACAGGGTGAACACGTTGATCAGCTTCTGCACCTTGTTGCCGATGGAGTTGGTGGCGGAGGCCACAAGACCGAAGGCGTTGACGTGGGAGGCGCAGATGATCTGGGTGCCGTGGATCAGGGCGGAATGGGTGGCCAGGGGGATGCCCAGCTTCAGCAGCACGCCCATGTGGTGCCGGTGAATGCGGAAGCTCTTCCGGGAGAATTCCAGGTGGAACTGCTCCTTCTTCTTATACAGGAAGATGGCTGCCGCGGCGAAGGAGGAAAACTGGGCGGGATAATGGCCACGAAGAGAATGTCCATCACCACGTTGGAGGCGGCGGCCACGGACACAAACAGCAGCGGACGCTTGGCCTCGCCCATGCCCCGCAGGATTCCGCAGACGGCGTTGTAGCCGAATACGAAGGGCAGGCCCAGGCTGACGATGGTCATATACCGGCGGGCCTGGGTCAGGGCCTCCGGGGGGCAGTTCAGCCAGGCCAGGAACCGGCCGCAGAACACAATGCTGACCACCATGCACAGGATGCCCAGCATGGCCATGGACACCAGGCTGGTGCCGATGGTCTCGGAGATGGCCTTCCGGTCCTTGGCCCCGGCCAGCTGGGCCACATAAATCTGCCCCGCGGAGCCGAAGGCGGTGGCCAGGAAGGTGACCAGGGTAGCCACCTCCCCGCCGGAGGAGACGCCCACGGTTCCGGTGCTGCCCACGAAGTGGCCGATGACGGCCATATCCACCGCATCGTACAGCTGCTGCAGGATGTTTGCCAGCAGCAGCGGCAGGGCGAAACGGATCAGTTGCTTTGCGATATTTCCCTGCGTCAGGTCCAGCCCGACGCTCTTTTTTCCGGAGACGGCTTCCGCCACGAAAACCACCCACCCTTTCCAATTGTCTGTAGCTTCAGTATAGATGGATTCCAAAGCCCATGCAATTCAAATTGGGAAACCCCACTATTCCCGCGGGGAATAACGGCCCAAAAACCGCCGTCAAAAGTGGCCGTTTCCCGGCAGGACTCCGGAAACCCGGAATATATTCCATTTGGGAATACTCCCCATTCCAAATCCGCAGCCCTGCGGAGCGTCCGCCAAATACCTTCCCCTGGGGGGAAGGTGCCCCGAAGGGGCGGATGAGGAATGGCGAAACCTGAAATTTTCCGCAACGGTAGGAATTACGGTACAGCATTTGGACGAATTCCGAAAAATTGGGACAATTCGGTAATCTACAGCGGTCGCCGTTCCTCATCCACCGCTTCGCGGTCCCCCAATTGAATTGTGGTATGATTGCCACTGGCAATCATTATAATTCTGATTCGCTGCGCGACGCACCGCCCCCGGGGGAAGGTATTTTCCTGTCATCAGCCCGACAAACACCAATTTGCCGATATGCTGAGTCAAGCCGATATGCACATTATTATAAATTCATCCCCGAAGGGGATACCACAACTGTCCACTGTCCACTAAAAACCCCCCGGACGCGGTTGCGTCCGGGGGGCGGGGATCAGCCTTCCATGTGCATCACATAGCCGGTGTATTTGGGATTGCCGTAGAACTGGGCATATTCAAACACGCCCTTCTCGCAGTAGGACAGCCGGGTGGTCAGCAGCAGGGCGCTGCCTACCTCCACGCCCAGCAGCCCCGCCTCGATGAAGCCCGCGTTGACGCAGGTAATGTGCTCCTCGCTGCGCAGCCGGTGGAGGCCCCAGTACTTTTCCAGCAAATTGTGGATTCTTCTGTCCTCGTCCACGTGCTGGGAAAAGCCCGGCAGGATCTCCCGGTTCACGTACTGAACCATATAGTTGTAGGGAATGTCGTCCATTTTCCAGATCCGCTGGACCCGGTAGGTAAGGGAGCCCGGGGGGGTATGAAAGGCCTGGGCCACCTGCTCCGGGATGGGCACCTTGTCCAGGGCGGCCCGGGAGACCTGGATGGACTGGGGCTGCCGGTGGTACTCCACGCTGCTGGTGGCCGAGGGCCAGGGTGGAATCTGGGAGGGGGACTGATCCATCAGGTTGTCGGAATGGATTTCCTTGACAATGCTGCCGCTGCCCTGGCGGGTGAGGATGAAGCCCTCGTCCTGGAGCAGCTTGATGGCCCGGCGGATGGTGTTGCGGCTGACGCCGTACTTTTCCATGAGCTCGCTCTCGGTGGGAAGCAGGGAGTTGTCGGGATACACCTTCAGCAGAATATCGCTGCGGATGGCGTTGTAAACGTCCAGGTATTTGTGGGTGGAAACAGAATTTGACATGGAAATCACCTCTGCCGGCTGCCCCCTTGGGGGTGGGATATGTTCCTAAAATGTACTGATTCATTCCCTATCAGTATAACTTGCCGGAGAGGAATAGTCAATATGAAAAATGAGAATAATCCACTTTTTTTCGGGGAATATCCTGCCTGCTCCCGGAGTATTTGTTGGAATTGTCCAAAACGCAATGGTATTTTTAGGGAATAATTACGGCTTTATTTTGCACCTTTGATGTGGTATGATTCCATTGTATTGAGAACAAGTTAGGAATGAATTTGAATTCGGGACTTGTTCTCCCATACGTTCCGGCAGCGCTCCCCGGTACGGCCGCCCGGGGGCGGATGCCCAAATCAAAAACGGCGCTTCGGGGCTTCCGGCCGGGAGTCCCAAGGACGCCAAAAAAACGGAGGGAATAAAAAATGAAAAGAGCTCTGGCAATGCTGCTCACCGTTCTGATGGTCGCTTCCCTGTTCGCGGGCTGCGGCGGAAACGGCGGCACCGAAACCACTGCCGGCAACTCCGGCAGCAGTGAAACCACCAAGGAAACCATGGAAGTCATCACCACCAACCCTGTGGACGCCGGCGGCGAGAAGCACGGCAACGTGACCATGGGTCCCGACTCCGACAAGAAGACCATGGTGGTCGTCGCCTCCAAGTCCTTCGAGACCCTGGACCCCATGTTCCTTTCCGGCGCCGTGGGAGCCCGTGTGCGCACCCTGCTGTGGGACACCCTGTGGGATATGGAAATGGGCGCCTCCGAGGAAGTGGGCCTGATGGCCAAGGAGTGGAGCTTCTCCGAGGATGGCATGACCGTCTACGTCACCATGCACGACAACATCTATGACTGCGAGGGCAACCACATCACCGCCTCCGACGTGGAGTGGTCCTACAATAAGTATCTGGAAAACAAGAACCTGGCCAACATGACCGGCTGCGTGGCCACCGGCGAGTTCGACCTGGAGATCGGCCTGCGCTATCCCTACTACCCCGGCTACCTGATCACCGCCGTTGGCAATATGCCCATCGTGGACTCCGACGCCTATGATCCCGACCGGTTCCGTACCGATCCCGTGACCACCGGCCAGTACAAGGCCATCGCCTTCACCTCCGGCGCCAGCGCCACCTTCATGCAGACCTACAACTACTGGGGCAAGGACACCGTTGAGCTGTGCGCCCACCGGCACGCCAACGTGGACGTGTGCCGCTTCGACGTCATCACCGAGAACTCCCAGATCGAAACCGCTCTGGCCACCAACGCCATTCAGACCGCTGACATCACCGCCAACATCGCCGAGAACTTCGCAAATACCAATGTGCAGGTGCTGACCTTCCCCGAGTCCTACCCCGCCGTGTTCATGCTGAACAACGCCGAGGGCTCCATCTTCGAGGGCAACAAGGCCCTGCGGGAAGCCTTCGCCTACGCCTGCGACATGACCTCCATGTGCCTGGCCGACACCCGGGGCAACGGCACCGTGTCCGGCATCTTCGGCAACGACTCCCTGTCCGGCTACAGCGCCGATTTTGCCAAGTACGCCATCTCCTATGATGTGGACACCGCCAAGGCCAAGCTGGCCGAAGCCGGCTACAAGGAGGGCGAGCTGACCCTGTCCTTCGTCACCAACATCAACAACGAGGTTCCCGTGGTGCTCCAGGCCTGCCTGCAGCAGGTTGGCATCAACATGGAAATCAAGCTCATGGACGAGACCCAGTTCCTGACCGCCCGTCAGCAGGCCAACCTGCTGGAGTGGGACATCCTGATGCTGGAGGTCGTTCCCAAGGGCTTCCTGACCAACATCCTCTACACCCTGACCGATGTCAACGCCTACTCCTTCGGCAGCTACTGCGGTGCCAACGATGTGGAGCTGTTTGAGGCTGTCAAGACCGCCCGTTACTCCCAGACCCCCGAGGACATCGAGGCTGCCTACGCCATGATGATGGACCGGCTCTACTATGTTCCCACCTGGTCCGACTACGGCTACGCCGGCGCCTACTCCAAGATCGTCTCCCTGGTGAAGGATTCCTCCCTGGAGCTGATTGCCCAGGCCTCCATCTTCGCCGACGACTACGACGTGTACTACGAAGGCTGATCTCCTGTTTTCCTCCGGCAGCCCCGGAAACCATCCTTTCCGGGGCTGCCCCCCTTCCTCCAGATGCTTCGGCGTTGCAAACCCTGCAACGCCGAACTGCATAAAATTTGCCTGCCGGCCCGACGATACCGGCAAATAGGTGCTTGTATAATAAACGCTGTCATTGCGAACCAGTGCGCACACTGGTGTGGCAATCCCCCGGTCCCATGGAACCAGGTAACGATTACCACCAAAAATCACAGCGATTCCCACTCTCCCGGGAACTATTCGGTACATTTCCCCTCTAACCGGGGGATTGCCACACCAGCGTGCGCGCTGGTTCGCAATGACAGGAAACTTGAAGACGAAGCGATTAACACCAATTGATCGGCCTGCTGCCGATATGCGTTTTTGATCGTCCGCGAAGATGCAATCATTGTCAATTGTCAATTGTCAATTTCCCCCCCGCGGCGGGGAGCTTCAACAGGGGCCCCGGGAACGTGTAAGGGACATCCGGGACTTCCCAAACCTTGGCAACAGAATGAGGTATAGATACTATGGGCAAATATATTGCAAAGCGTTTGCTGATGCTCATTCCCGTTATTTTGGGCGTCACCATCCTGATTTTTACCCTGATGTACTTTGTCCCCGGCGATCCGGCCACCGCCATCCTGGGCTCCTCCGCGGAACCCTGGGAATATGAGGCCCTCCGGGAGAAAATGGGTCTGAACGACCCCTACATCGTCCAGCTCCTGCGGTATATGAAGCAGGTGTTCATTGAATTTAACCTGGGCAATTCCTACCTGACCGGTGTTTCCATTACCACGGAGATCATGGGCCGTCTGCCCCGGACATTGATCCTGGGCATCTTCTCGGTGCTGGTATCCGTGGGTGTCGGCATCCCGCTGGGCGTCAACGCCGCTGTCCACCAGGGCAAGACCGGCGACTGGCTGCCCATGACCATCGCCCTGTTCGGCATCTCCATGCCCGGCTTCTGGCTGGCGCTGATGCTGGTGCTGGTGTTCTCCATCAGGCTGGGCTGGCTGCCTCCCTACGGCATGGGCGGCATTCAGTACTGGATTCTGCCGGTGCTGTCCGGCTCCTTCCACGGCATCGCCAATCTGGCCCGTCAGACCCGTTCGTCCATGCTGGAGGTCCTCAGCTCCGACTATGTGACCATGGCTCGGGCCAAGGGTATGCCGGAGCGGACGGTGATCTACCGCCACGCCCTGCCCAACGCCCTGATTCCCATCATCACCATCCTGGGCACCACCCTGGCCCGGATTTTCGGCACCGGTATGCTGACCGAGACCATCTTCTCCATCCCCGGTGTCGGCTACTACATGGTCAAGTCCGTCAATAACCGGGACTACCCCGCGGTTCAGGGCTCGGTGCTGATCATCGCCGTTGTATTCAGCGTGATCATGCTGCTGACCGACCTGGTCATGGCCGCCGTTGACCCCCGGATCAAGGCCCAGTTCGCCTCCCGGGGCAAGAGCAAGAAAAAGAAGGAGGCTGCGTGAGCCATGGCGAAAGTGAAAACCGTTACCATTGACGGCCACGAGGTCATCAGGCGTCAAAGCCAGCTTGTCGCCGTGTGGCGCCGCCTTCTGATGAGCCCCTCCGCGGTCATCGGCATGGTGGTATTCGGACTGCTGGTGCTGGTGGCCATCCTGGCCCCGGTCATCGCGCCCTATGAGTACGCCAAGATCGACATCCTCAACGCCAACCAGGGCCCCAGCCTGCAGCACATCTGCGGCACGGACAACGTGGGCCGTGACATCTTCAGCCGTCTGATCATCGGCGCCCGGTACTCCCTGACCCTGGGCCTGTGCTCCACATTGCTTGGCACCATCATTGGTATGTTCTTCGGCGCTCTGGCCGGCTACTTCGGCGGCACCGTGGACGAGATCATCATGCGTGCCACGGACATCATCCAGTCCATCCCCGGCATGGTGCTGAACGTGGCCATGGCCTGCGTCATCGGCACCGGCTTCTGGCAGTGCATTCTGGTGCTGTCCATCGGCGGCATCTCCGGCGCGGCCCGAATGCTCCGGGCCCAGATTCTGTCCATCCGGGATATGGAGTACATCGAGGCCGCCGCGGTCACCAACTGCTCCCCCGGCAAGACCATTCTCAAGCACCTGATCCCCAACGCCTTCTCCGCCCAGATCGTGGGCATGACCATGTCCATCGGCGGCAACATTATGGCGGCGGCCTCCCTGGCCTACCTGGGCCTGGGCGTTGCGCCCCCCACTCCCGAATGGGGCGCGATGCTGTCCGAGGGCCGTGACTATCTGGCCAAGTATCCCTGGATGTGCATCTTCCCGGGTGTCATGATCATGATCACGGTTCTTTCTCTGAACCTGTTTGGCGACGGCCTGCGCGACGCGCTGGACCCCAAGCAGAAGAAATGAGGTACGGCTATGAGTGAGAAATTTTTGAGTGTTAAGAATCTGCACGTCCACTATGTGACCAGCGACGCCGACGTTTCCGCGGTGAACGGCATTTCTCTGGACCTGTACAAGGGCCGGACCCTGGGCCTGGTGGGCGAGACCGGCGCGGGCAAGACCACCGTGGCCCGTACCATCCTGGGCATCCTGCCCAAGCCCGCCGGACGGATCACGGACGGCGAAGTGATTTTCGAGGGTCAGGACATCTACAAGCTGACCGAGCCCCAGATGCAGAAGATCCGGGGCAGCAAGATCACCATGATCTTCCAGGACCCCATGACCGCCCTGAACCCGGTGATGACCGTGGGCGACCAGATCGCCGAGGTGGTGGAGCTCCACAACGGCGGCGACCGGGCCGCGGCCAAGAAGCGGGCCGTGGAGATGCTGGAAACCGTAGGCATCCCCGCCGAGCGGTATGTGGAGTACCCCCACCAGTTCTCCGGCGGCATGAAGCAGCGTGTGGTCATCGCCATCGCCCTGGCCTGCAACCCCACCCTGCTTCTGGCTGACGAGCCCACCACCGCCCTGGACGTGACCATCCAGGCCCAGGTGCTGGAGCTGATGAAGAAGCTGAACTCCGAGAACGACACCTCCATGATCCTCATCACCCACGACCTGGGCGTGGTGGCGGAGATGTGCGACGACGTGGCCATCATGTACGCCGGCCAGATCGTGGAAAAGGGCAGCCTGGAGGACATCTTTGACCATCCCCAGCATCCCTATACCGAGGGCCTGTTCGGCGCCCTGCCCAGCATGAAGGACGACGAGGACGACCGGCTGAAGCCCATCGCCGGAATGCCCCCGGACCCCACCGATCTTCCCTCGGGCTGCTATTTCCATCCCCGCTGCCCCTACGCCACGGAGCAGTGCAGCAAGGAAGCGCCCTGCGTCAATGAGGTCGCCCCGGGCCACCTGGTGCAGTGCCATTTGAGAACAAGGAGGGAAGCGTAATGTCCGCTCTTGTTGAAATTACCGATCTGAAGAAATATTTCAAATCCCCCAAGGGAATGGTCCACGCCGTGGACGGCGTCACCATGTCCATTGAAAAGGGCAGCACCATGGGCGTGGTGGGCGAGTCCGGCTGCGGCAAGTCCACCCTGGGCCGTGTGCTGATCCAGATGCTTGCCCCCACCGGCGGCAAGCTGCTCTTTGACGGCGAGGACGTGACCAACCTGAAGGGCCAGGCCCTGCGGGACTACCATTCCCGGGCCCAGTTCATCTTCCAGGACCCCTACTCCTCCCTGGACCCCCGCTACACCGTGGAGCAGGCCATCGCCGAGCCTCTGATCAACGCCAGGAAATTCTCCCGGATTGAGATCGAGAAGAAAACCACCGAGCTGATGGACATGGTGGGTGTTGCCCAGCGTCTGCGCCAGAGCTACCCCCACGAGCTGGACGGCGGCCGCCGGCAGCGGGTGGTCATCGCCCGGGCCCTGGCATTGGACCCGGAGTTCATCGTCTGTGACGAGCCGGTTTCCGCCCTGGACGTGTCCATCCAGGCCCAGGTGCTGAACCTGCTGGAGGATTTGCAGAAGGAGCGGAACCTGACCTATATGTTCATCACCCACGATATGTCCGTGGTGAAGCATATCTCCGACAACATCTCCGTCATGTATCTGGGCCAGCTGGTGGAGACCAGCGAGTCCCGGGAGCTGTTCGTCCACAGCTACCACCCCTATACCAAGGCATTGCTCTCCGCCATCCCCTCCACGGACATCCATCACCGGATGAATCGCATCGTCCTGAAGGGCGAGATCACCTCCCCCATCAATCCCCCTCCCGGCTGCCGCTTCGCCGCCCGGTGCCCCTACGCCACGGACAAGTGCCGGGAGCCTCAGAAGCTGGAGGAGGTGGCCCCCAATCATTTTGTAAGCTGCTGCCGTGTCCGGGAGGTTAACCCCGAGCTGGCGTGAACTTGTGAGAAAGGAGGCGGCGCCGTGTCCAAACTGAGCCGAAAACCCGCTCCCCGGAAAAAATCCCACTACGAGCGGTATTTTGAAGGGTACATCGATACCGCCTCCGTGACGGACAAGGGCACCGTCAAGGTGGTGAAGGTCTACGTCGCCCCCTACTGGGTGCACGACCTGGACGACAGAGCCTGGGTACGCAGGAAGCTGCTGTGCGGCCTGCTGACCCTGCTGGTTCTGGGGCTGTATGCCCTGGCCTCCTTCCTGCCCCTGGAGAGTAACCACAGCCTGATGGTGATTCTCCCGGCGGGGCTGACCCTGGCGGGGCTGGTGTTTCTGGTCTGCGCTGCCGGGAGCTATGTAATGTGCCCCAGGCGGATGACGGTCTACGAGCACAGCCACAGCTCCTCCGCCCTGTGCCGGTGGTCCCTGCTCACCGCGGTGGGCATGGCCGCCTGTGGAAGTATGACCCTGGTGCATCTGCTGGTTTCCTCCGGCGGGGAGCTGATGGGGACGCTGCTCTGCGCCGGGTGCTATCTGGCCGGCGGGGCGGGGAGCTTCCTCCTCTATCGGACGGAAGCCGCCACCGAATACCACGAGGAAGAAAACGACGGCCCCCGCTGACGCGGACGGCCCCGGCAGGCCAAAGCCCGCCGAAACGCAAAGGAAGTGGAACTTTTTATGGAAAAACAACTCACCAAGCTGTTCCCCATGGTCCAGTTCAAGAAGGACACCTGGGAAATCGACGAATTTGACTGCGCCAGCATCTTCCTGCTGGTGGGCACCGAGAAAGCCATGGTCATCGACTGCGGCATGGGCATCGGCGACCTGCGGGGCGCCATCGAGATGATCACCGACAAGCCCCTGGTGGTGGTGATCTCCCACGGCCACGTGGACCACACCGCCAACGCCCGCCAGTTCGACGAGGTCTGGATTCACCCCGCCGACGCCGCGGCCCCCATGCCCCAGGAGCTGGCCCGGCGGAAATGGGACACCGAGCGCATCGCCGCCCGGCAGAAGGGCTGCATCGGCGCGCCCTACACCATGTTCAACCTGTACCCCTACGACATCAACGTGGACCTGCGGGACCCCGGCCCCGATGAGAAGATGCCCGTTGTTCACGACCTGTACGACGGCCAGCAGTTCGACCTGGGCGGCGGCCGCATCGTCACGGCCTACCACTGCCCGGGCCACTCCGCCGGAGAGATGGTGTTCCTGGACAGCCAGTCCCGCTCCCTCTTCGCCGGGGACGCCCTGAACTACAACCTGGGCGTGGGCGCGGTGCCCGTGGAGACCACCCTGCGGGCCCTGAAGCGCATCCGGGATATGGGCGACCAGTACGACGGCATCTACAACGGCCATCACGACTTCCGGGCCCTGGGCGCGCCCCTGGACGACGACTGCCTGCCCACGGTCATCGAGATGCTGGAGGACGTCATGGCGGGGCACATCGTTCCCTGCGAGACCCCCAGCTTCTGGGGCCAGTCCGTGCCCCTGACCAAGGAGCGTGTGGACCCCATGGCCGCAGCCCCCGCCGCCACCGGCACCGGCGGCCAGAAGCGCAAGCGGGTCACCCTGCGCAAGGGCCGCAACTTCCTGGGCATCAACCCGGACAACATCTACGAGAAGAAGGATTAAGACAAGCCCCGGACCCCACCCTGGGGCCCGGGGCCCCGTTTTCCCGAACCAATGCGGCAGGAAGATAAATTGGTGTTTGGTGCACTGAAAAAGAACTGTCATTGCGAACCAGTGCGCACACTGGTGTGGCAATCCCCCGACAATTCAGGACGGTTTGTTAGGGCGTTTGTCCGTTTTTCGCAGATTCCGGAATATCCGGGGGATTGCCACGACCAGTGTGCGCACTGGTCTCGCAATGACAGCATTTTTTCAAACACCAATTCCCAACCCGCTGCGCAGCCCCTTCCAAATTTATATAAGGAGTGATTCCATGAATTCCCTGCGTGTGGGCGCGGCAAGGGTCTGCATTGACCCGCCGGCCAGTGAATATCCCTTCCCCTCCAACTTCGGTATGTGCGACGAATCCCGGAACCCCTGCTATGTCCGGGCCATCGCCATCGAAAGCGGCGAAAAGAAGGTCCTCTTCGTGATCTACGAGCTCAGCGACATTCCCGGCATCCCGGACCTGGAGGAGCGGCTGGCCTCGGTCTGGGGCATCGGACGGGAGGACGTGATCCTCTGCGTCACCCATAACCACTCCTCTCCCTGCGACAGGTCCAAGTTCCCCTGCGACGAGGGGAAGTTCGCCCTGTTCAAGGAGATCGAGCTGAATGCCGGACTGGAAGCGGTTTCCAAGGCCGTGGCCTCCCTCCGGCCCGCCAAATGGGGCTACGGGGAGATCGAGAGCCTGTGCAACGTCAACCGGGACCTGAAAACCTGGTTCGGCTTCTGGGTGGAAGGCCCCAACTATTCCGGCTACAGCAACCACACCCTGGCCTGCCTCAAGTTCGTGGACCAGGAGGACCGGATCATTGCCGCCCTGCTGAACTTCGGGGCCCACGCGGTCTGTGCCTTCGTCCAGAAGGACACCGACGGCAAGGTGAAGAGCTCCTCTAACTTCCCCGGCATCGCCTGCCGCTTTGTGGAGGACTACTACGGCGGGGACTGCGTGGCCGCCTGGACCTCCGGCGCCGCCGGAAACCAGGACCCCCTGCTCTTTGACTACCAGTGGCTGGAATACACCGACGGCTATGTGACCAAGATCAGCCTCCCCGACGGCAGCGGCTACGTCCATATGGACATTCTCGGCAGCCGCCAGGGCGCGGACGCGGTCACCTGCCTGGATTCCATCCGGGCGGACCGGGCCGAGATGCCCATTACCTACCTGCGCTCCACCGTGCCCATTCCGGCCCAGATGCGGGACCCCAGCTTCAAAATGCCCCCCTTCGGCCTGCGGATGGGCGGTGTCGGGCCCCGCACGGACTTCTCGCCCCCCAAGTTCCCGGAGTTCCCCAAAATGCTGCCCGCCCACACCACCATCGACTATACCCTGAACCTTCTGATGCTGGACGACCTGGCGGTGCTGCTGACCAGCGGGGAGCTGTACGCGGAGATCGCCCGGGATATGATGGCCGCCGTTCCCGTGAAGGACAGCTTCGTCATCACCCACATCCCCGGCAGGGGCGGCTACACCCTGGACAAAGGCTCCGCCGACCATAAGACCTTCCAGTCCTTCGGCGGCGTCCGGGCGGGGGACGCGGACGAGCCCCTGTGCCGCCGCAGCGCGGAGCTGGTCTCCCAGGCCCTGGCCCAGCGGTGAGCCATGGCCCTGATGCAGCTGAATTTCCGCTCCCGTCTGCTGCGGACGGCGGCGGAGGTCACCGTATTTCTGCCGCTGGAAATCCCCGCCGGGTCGGAAATGACCACCTTTCCCAAAGGGGCAGCCTACCAGACCCTGTGGCTGCTCCACGGGGGGCTGGGGGATTCCCGGGATTTTGTCAAGTATTCCGGAGTGCTGCGCTACGCCGAGGAGAACCGGGTGGCCCTGGTGCTGCCCAATTGCCCCGGGAAGTTCTATGAGGAGCCCTGGTTCGGCTTTGTGACCCGGGAACTGCCGGGGCTTCTTGGGATTCTGCTCCCCTTAAGCCCCCGGCGGGAGGACAATTTCATCGGCGGCCTGTCCCACGGCGGCGACTGCGCCCTGCGGGCGGTGCTGGAGTACCCCGGGCAGTATGCCGCGGCCCTGGTCATGAGCGCGGCGGGCACCACCCATTTCGTGGACGGGCGGGAAAACCATCTCCTCTTTGACATCCCGGGCCTGGCCAGCCGGAACCTGGCTTCCGGAGGCCCCCTGCCGAAGCTGATTATCGCCACGGGAACCGGGGACCGGGGCTTCCCCCATTACACCCCGGTGATCGACCGCCTGGAGGAGCTGGGGCTGCCGGTGACCAGGCGCTTTGCCCAGGACGACGGCCACAGCTGGCCCTTCTGGGACGAAACCCTCCGCCAAGCCCTCTCGGAGCTGCTCCCCCTGAAACGGAGCCTTGTGTTCCAGGAGACGTAGTCCCCCATACCACACAAAAAAGCTGTCATCCCCGCGCCATGTGCGTACGGATGACAGCTTCTATTTTCCCGTCGGGCAGAGCCCGAGTTGACAGTGGACAGTTGACAGTGGACAGTTAAGGAGTCCCTTCGGGACGATTTGAAAAAACAAATGTGCTTATCGGTATTACTCAGCTGCCCGACAAATTGGTGTTTGTCGCTTCGCCTCCAAGTTTCCTGTCATTGCGAGCCAGTGCGCACACTGGCGTGGCAATCCCCCGGTTAGAGGGGAAATGTACCGAAAAATGCCCGGGAGAGCGGGAGTCACTACGATTTTTGGTGGTAATCGATACCTGGTTCCTTTCAACCGGGGGATTGCCACACCAGTCTGCGGACTGGTTCGCAATGACAGGTAATTTGCGACTCACCCTTTCAAACACCAATTTGTCGCTTTGCTGACTTAAGCCGATAAGCACAAAAACAAATTCGGGGATCGTTACATTTCTATGTGAAATGTGGACGTTTTCCGACATCATTATTTCAATTTCATCCCGGTCGGGGATACCACAACTGTCCACTTTCCACTGTCAACTGTCCACTGTAGCCGTGCGACAAACGCCCAATTTCCCGCTCCGCTTCCAAAGGCCGGCGCTATTTGGTGTTGACCCACATATCGGAGGCTCCGAACTGCAGGATTCTGTCCTCCACCACCCGGGCCAGGTCCCGGGCCGCCGCCTCCGGGTCCGCCCGATAGAGGGCCTCCTGGCGCATATCAAACAGCGCGTCGGTGTAGTATCCGGCGGTTTCCGGGGCAATGCCCAACTGCTCCCGCATGGCCGCGGCAGCCGGCTCCCGGAAGGGCTGGTACCTGTCAAAGAAGGGATTCAGGCTGACGCCCCTTCCGGGGATTCCCTCCCGGGGAACGGTCACGGCGTCGGTTTTCAGAATCCGCTGCGCCCCCTCCGGCGCCTTCGCCGCCAGGAACCAGAAAATCTGCTGGTACAGCGTCCCCACCTGCTTCAGCGGGAAATAGATGGTATTCCTGTCCAGGGTGTATTCCCGCTCCGAGGCGGGCGGCTTTTTCTCGTCGCTGTTTCCCCGGACGAACAGGAAGCCCTTTTTGTTGGTCCGCTCCAGGGACACGCAGTTGATCCGGTCATAGGGAATCATGGTCTTGCAGGACCGCAGCGCGATGATTCTGGAAATCAGGAGCCCGTCCTTGGCCAGCACCAGGCAGCCGCAGGGCGTCCAGTATTTCCGGTACAGAATATCCGTGGGGTCGGCTTTTCCCCTCTGCGGGCCGCCTTGGAACAGGAGCCGGGAGCCGCAGTACGCGCACCGGTCCCCCTCCAGCTCACTGGCCCCGCAGTACGGGCAGGGCATCCCCACAGTCCAGCCCGAAAGCCCCGGCGCCTCTCCGGCCCCGTCCAACCGCGCCCCGCAAGCCCGGCAAAACCTGCCGTCCCCCGCTTCCACCCCGCAATTCGGGCAAAACATCCTGACTCACGCTCCTTCTTTTTTCCTCATTATAAAAAAGGAAAGGCTGAAAAGCAAGCTGTTTCCTTCCAAAACAGGAAATTGCCCCGGCGGATCCGCCGGGGCAATGCTGTTCCGTTTTGCCGGGTTACCGGTTCACCTCCAGCTGAACCGCCAGGGTGATCCCCGGTTTCTCCTCAAAACAGGTGAAGGTCACGCTCCCGTCGCCGGTGTCCAGATCATCGATCCGGGCGAAGCCCTCCTTCTGAAGCTCCTTTTCCCCGGCGGTGCCGGAGTACACCACTGCATAGTGGGGCCGGTCGGTTGGATTTCATCCAGATATTTCCGCATGGGGATAAATGACTTGGCAATAGAATTAGATAATTCGGTAGCTGTTTTTCTTAAGGCTGCACCGCATAATGGGGCAAGGAGATTCGGCGAGAGATTTTGACACAAGCGAAAGTATGAAAAATGCGGGAATACTGAATGTATTTCCTATTTTTCATACTGCACGATTGGGGCAAAAGATCCGCCGAAGCCCGCAGTTCCCATTGTGCGGTGTTGCCTTAATTCTTCCAATGTTTTGCTCACATTTCCTGCGGCACCACTTACATCATACTGGATGGCAGTAACCGCGGAATTCGCATTTACCATTCGCTTCACCTCTCTTTTTCGCATTTGTTTCCCTTGATGACGTTCGAATAGAAACTTTGGTTGACGGGCTCTCAGTCATCCCGAGATTGACGCAGCTTCAACCATGCGATGGTATCCACCGCTTCCCGAAGCGATTCCTCCTCCTGACGTTTCCTGCTCTGTGCCTGCTGCTTGCTTGTGCGCTGTTCCTCCTGTCGAATATTGCCAACGACAAGGTTCAGATCCCTGACTGCGTCAAGCGGATCCGCTTCATACAGGATTTTCTGGTTGGCATCAAATACCCTGTCCACCATTGCTCTGGCAGCATCCTTCTTGATTCCATGCTTCGCACAGATACCGCTTGCCGCCCGTTCCCGGTACGGAGCGTACATATTCCAGAAATACTCCAGGTCGACCATGCTGGCAGCCTGATCCAGATTGCGAAGCTTGATTTCCGGAAGAATCATTTCACATCTCGCGGTGTCAGGAGCCAGAGATTTTAAGAGCTGGAAAATATGGTAAAAAAGAGTATCCTGCTCCAAAGAAAACGTTGCGGCTGCCGAATCCCGGTTTATTTTCCGGGTTTCCGGAATTGGAACATTCCGATTTTGGCCTCCGCGGAGCAGCAGTGCACCGGAATCCCAACCGTTATACGCCGGCCGCAGATAGATAACCGCCTCCAATTCATGAAAAGGAATCACAGTCCGTTCCCTGCTCCAAGGACAGGAAACCGTAACATCCGCATCGGACAGAAGAATCGCAACTCCGTTCTTTCCTAAATACCCCCGGCTCGTGGGAATTTCAACAGTCCCTTTGCGGGTATTTGTTCTTTTGGGCAGCTCCGCTGAATCTGGAACCGGCTCTGCGTGATTCGTTTGGGGTTTGCTCTCAGCCACCAGAACAGGCCGTTCCTCCTCCCATGGCAGCTTCGTCCCGCAGGAGGGGCAAAACTTACCATCGGCGCATTTCCTTCCGCAATTCGGGCAAAACATAGTGGATCACACTCCTTTTTCCCTATTATAGGAAAGGAACGCCCCAAAATCAAGGGCCGCCGCGATTCTCCCGGCAGCCCCTTCGGCCGCTGCCGTTTCCCGGAAGCGGAGCCTGATGCTCCCGGAGGCATTCCCCAGGTTCCCCACACAAAAAGCTGCCATCCCGGCGCATAACGCACCCGGATGACAGCTTCCGCATTTCCTGCCCGGCAGTGAGGTAAATTGTTGTTTGCAGTTTTGGGACATGCTGCGTTGATACCGTAGGGGCGGATATTATCCGCCCGAAACGTTCCGATTACTGAGCATTTCCGATAAAAACGGGGGCACTGTCGATACCGTCACCAAAGCGGGCGGCTAATAGCCGCCCCTACGATAACGAATCGCCAAACAACAATATACTGGGCCGCTGGTTGGCGGCACAGCATTTCTTTCCCGATCCTGCCGGGGGTCCGTGCAGCCGTTCCCCTGGCGGCAATTATGCCTTGTCCCCTCCGGAGGGCTTGTCATAGCCAAAGGCCCCGGTCACCGCCGTAGCCGCCGAGCAGATGGCGCTCCAGGCTGCGGTGGCCACAGCACTAGCCGCTTTGGCAATGGCTTCAAGGTCTAATGCGGCTGTAATTTTTGATAAGCCTTCAATAATAATATCAAAGTCATAATTTGTCATTCCTCCCAGAATCCCAGAAATATCTGAATCATTACCTGAATTTCCCGCTGGGAGCAATAAGGGGGGAGAGGAACGTCTACTTGAAGTATTCTTGCCTGCCTCTCCTTTACCGATAAATTCAAGACTTTGCAAGAGCAGTGCTAATGCTGTATCATATGCCTTTCCGCCAAGAGCGCTTAGATTAGATTCTCTGGATCGTGCAGCGCGATCAGCCGCTAGTTCATCAAATGCATTGGAGACATGGGCTCCTAATTCCTCAATTGCGTTGGAAATGTCTACCCCTAGAGTAAGAATTGATTTTTCATGTTTTTCTATTAGCACGCCAATAGAAGACATCTCTTTCGATATTTGAGAGGTTAATCCTTCTTGCATTACGCATAATGTGTGTAATGATGTAGATATTTCCCTTAGTGCTCCTGTGAGTTCACATAAATCGAGTTTTACTACTGTATATTCTTCGTCTTCCTTTTCCATCTCTCCACTCCTTGTGCGTTTTTTGGGAGCATTTACTAATAGGTATTGTGATAAAGTTAAGTGAAATCAGCATGACAATTCCTCTGGGCAATCTCTGCCAGCATACGATACAGTAGTTTATAGCTGGATTCATTCTCGAAAGAACAGAGGATTGTCCATTTATCCTTTTCAGCCTCCTTAAAGCTGCGGGGAAATGGCTTTTTGCAGTGAGCTGTGTCTCGGATAGACAGCCATCCGTGCAGCGGTCCCACACTGCCCTGAAACCGAACTGCCGCCAGCGTGTGAAAGGGAACGCACACAGCTTTTCCATCCGCGTTTTGGAGCTGGACTTCGGCTTCCGTTACCTGTAAACAGGCTCCCTTTGGCGCTCCGATAGACACCTGCGGATAGTTTCCCAAATATCTCCTGTAAATCGCTGTGTGCTCTGCACGAAGGAATTCCGTCTTTTGATTCCACTGATAGCCGCAATCCGGGCACAAGTAAGTCGGCTCACCCGCTTCTATTTTGTTCATCAGGAACTGATACAGCACAGAAAACAAGCTCACCATTCCTCTTGCAGCAAGGTACCAATTGAGGGCGGCGGTGTTTCTTTCCTGTATATTCCGTGATCCGCATCGAGGGCAGGGCATTCCCGCAAACCAGGCTTCCGCATCCCTGGGCTGCTTCGTCCCGTAGGAGGGGCAAAACTTACCATCGGCGCATTTCCTTCCGCAATTCGGGCAAAACATGTTGGCTCACACTCCTTTTCTCCTGAACCAAGATTAGCTCGCTCTGAGTTCCTGCAAAGGACTTCAAAATCGACCAATCAGCACGGAAATAACCCCGCCTGTTTCCATCACTTCTCCCGCCATTGGTGCCCACAGTTGAAGCAAGTACAGATGTAATTTCCGTATCTCCACCCATTGTACATTTGAAGCGCCAGTGCGATCAGCTTGGATGGCAGTTTCCCGTTCAATACCCAAATCAATCCGGGAAACATATAACTCCGCTGGCATCTTGCCGATCCGCATTGGGGGCAGATCACGTCCGAAGCTTCAGGGGGCTTTCTTCGGGAAATCTCCTCCTCAACCGTCAGGTTGTTTTCTTCCCACGGACGCAGCAGGGAGTGAAGTTCCGCAGAAGAACCACTCCGACCTTCCCAGACCGAAGCCAGCTCTTGCTTATGCGCTGCGTCCGCTTCCCCAAAAACAGTCTGCGTTCCGCAATGGGGGCAGATCAGAATGGGAGCAGGAGATTGCCGTCTGCGGATTTCCTCCTGAACCGTCCGGCTGTTCTCCTCCCGCTGGCGCAGCAGGGGCCGGACATCCTCCAGAATATCGTCCTTTTCCCGCTCCTGTGGGTATTCCCGGTATTCTGTAGGGGCAAGCCGTCTCTTTTTTCCGGCAGTGCCTCTAATCCTTGCCTCGTACTGCCTGCCGCAATTGGGGCAGACCAGTCTTGCGGTGGGAATTATTCCGGAGCCCTTCCCCGTGAGGGGCCGGTTCTCTCCCTCATGCTCCTCCAGCAATGGCAAAATGTCCCCGAGAACATCCGTTTCGCCCTCCGCAGAACCGGAATCCTCCCCGCCGGATACATACCCGCAAACCGGGCAGACCCGGGACACTCCGCAATCCCTTCCGCAATTCGGGCAAAACATATTGGCTCACACTCCTTTTCTTTTCCCTCATTATAGAAAAGGAACGCTCCAAAATCAAGGGTTCCCGGGTTATTCCCCCAGCAGTTCGTTCAGCCGCTGTTGTTCCCCGTGAAGCGGAGCCTGATGCTCCCGGAGGCGCTGCCCCAGGTCCCCCACACAAAAAGCTGCCATCCCAGCGCATAACGCACCCGGATGACAGCTTCCGTTTTTCCCTGCATGACAGATAAATTGGGAGTTTGTAGGGATGCGTCCCAAATCACCTGTCATTGCCACGCCAGTGTGCGCACTGGCTCGCAATGACAGCATTTACTCGTCAAACACCAGGGCACCTCTAAAAACTACCCTTTTGGGTTTTGGGCGGATCTTTTGCTCCAACAATGCGTATCAAAAAGTCCGCAATACACCAAGTATTCCGGACTTTCCGATACTTTTGTTGAAGCAAAATCTCTCGCCCAAAACACCAAAAAGTAGTTTTTAGAGGTCGCCACCAATTTATCTGTCCGCTGTTTGGCGGCATAGCATTTCATTTCCATTCATGGCGAAGCGATACCGCTGCCAGGATCTATGTCCTCTTATCCTGCCGGCAATTATGCGTTGTCCCCTCCGGAGGGCTTGTCATAGCCAAGGGCCCGGGGGCTGTCGCAGACGCCCTTGGTGGTGGGGTCGTTGACGGCGTTCCAGACGCTGACCGCCACGCTCACCAGGATCACCGGGTTCTTCACCGCCTCCAGCAGCACCCCGCCCAGGGCCGCCCAGGTGGTCATGTCCTCCCACCGAAGGCCCAGGCAGGTCAGCACCGGCAGCACCACCGCCGCCGCCAGCTCCGCCCAAAAGAGAGGATTGCGGAATCTTACCTTCCAGTTGATTTTCATAAATGTACCTCCATTTCCTTCCCATACACGGACTGACAAATTGGTGTTTGTACGTTTTTTCTGTCATTGCGAGCCAGTGCGCACACTGGCGTGGCAATCCCCCGGTTAGACGTACAATGTTGCGACAAGTACC
>SFHI01000020.1 GCA_004555705.1 Clostridiales bacterium
CCTAACAAACCGTCCTGAATTGTTGGGGGATTGCCACACCAGTCTGCGGACTGGTTCGCAATGACAGTCCTTTTTTAGTGCTGTAAACAACAATTTATCTTCCATCGCCAAAAACCTCATGTAATCAGCTCCCCATACTCCTGCCTGACCTGTTTCCCGCAGCGGAGGATGGATTCCCGGGCCAGCACCTGGGTCACATCCAGGAATCCCTTGCCGATGTTCTCCCGCTGCCGGATCAGCGTCAGCTCCGTACAGCCCAGAATCACTGCCTCCGCCCCGTTTCGCCGGAGTTCCTGGTCCACGGTGTCGAACCGGTCCATCTCCGGGGGCTTTCCCGCCTTGATATTGCGGTAAATCAGGTGATTAATATGCTCCTGGCCTTTTTTCCCCGGCAGCACCGGACGGATTCCCTCCGCCATCAGGGCACGAGAGAAAAGCCCGGAAAACACCGTCCCCTCCGTGGCCATGACTCCCGCCGCGGCCACGCCCCGCTCCCGCAGATACCCGGCGGTTTCCTTTACCGCGTTGATAATGGGCGCGCCGATCCCCTCCTCCAGCTCCTCATAGAAGCAGTGGGCGGTGACGCAGGGAATGGCGATGCAGCAAACCTTCTGTCGGGCCAGCGCCCTTCCCGCCCACAGAAGCCCGGGCAGGGGGCTTTTCAGATTGCTCCCCAGAATGTATCCCGTCCGGTCGGGGATGGAGGGAAAATTGTAGACGATCATATTCACATGGTCCTGCTCCGTGGGGGCCTCGGTCATCTGAACCACCTGCTCCTGAAACAGGGCCGTGGCCATGGGCCCAAGCCCGCCGATCACCCCCAGCACCTTCGCGCTCATGCCCAGCCCTCCGGTGTGGCGGGATACAGGGATTTGTCCCGGTTGTGGCAGCCGTCGTGGAAGGTGTCGAAGGAATCCAGGAACAGGTCCGTCACCAGGCACAGCTCCTCGGTCTGGCCCACCCTGGGGGTGGCGTCGAAGTGGTAATAGGTCGCTCCCCCGTCCACACTGACCAGGCTCCAGAAATGCTCGCTGTCATCGTCGCTGCGCTTGACCTTACACACATCCACGTTGGGGATTTCCAGTGCCTCCAGCATCAGCTTGGTGGCTGCGAAATAGCCGTAGCAGTCCCCCTCCCCGGAGGTGATGGTTTCATACCCCGCCTGGCGGTAGTCCACCCGGGAGGTGTGGCCGGCGTAGCGGATGTGCTCCTTGGCCCAGGCGTAGATGGCCTCCACCTGCTGCCGCTGGGTCATGTCCCGGGTCAGGATTCCCGCGAGAATTTCCTCCACGGCCAGGTCAATGGTTCCGTCCTCCTCCGTTTCCCGGGGGAGCACCGTGACGCTGACCTCCAGGCGGGTCTCATTCCCGGAGGCATCCCGGGCGGTGTAATAGAGCGGGTAGACACCGGGGGCGCTCAGGTCCACCCGGGTGCTGTCCACCTCCAGCCTGGGACTTCCGTCCCGGTCATCCTCCACGGTGACCCCCCGGAAATAGGCGGCCGTATCCCCCACCCGGAGGGTCATGTCCGCCGCCCCCTGAATCACCGGAGCCTGGATGTCCTCCCGGGAATCCAAAAGTGTTTCCATTTCTGTCCGGGGTTCGGGCTCCTCCATTCTGGTTGCCCTGGTCACCTGGGCAGCCGCGAAAATGAGCAGCAGCACATTCAGCGCGTAAAGCGGCCAGAAGGGCTTTCTCCGCCTGGAACGCCTCGGGCGTCCGGTTCTGCGCGCTTCCAATTTCCGTTCCTTCATGAAAAACACCCTTTCCCTAAGTGGTATGGCCACATTATAGGGAAAGGGTGCATCAGAACTATTCTCAAAAGTGCATCAAAAGTACATCAAAATTGACAACATTTTCCATCCCTGAGGAATCCTCCAAAACCGGCAGGGCGATAAATTGTTGTTTAGCGGCTTCGCCGAATTGACAATTGACAATTGACAGTTGACAATTATTGTGTCCCTCCGGGACGATTTTGAAAAATACCAGCACATTTCGCCAAGCTTGAAAATTGGTGTTTGTCGCTGCGCTGCAAATTATCTGTCATTGCGAGACCAGTCCGCAGACTGGTCGTGGCAATCCCCCGGTTAGAGGGGAAATGTACCGAATAGCTCTCGGAAGAGTGGGATCGCTACGATTTTTTGGTAGTAATCGTTACCTGGTTCCTTCGGACCGGGGGATTGCCACGACCAGTGTGCGCACTGGTCTCGCAATGACAGCGTTTTTTTCAGTGCGACAAACTCCCAATTTTCCGATATGCTGAGTCAAATCGATATGCACACATATATGTAAATTCATCCCGAAGGGATTCCTTAATTGTCAATTGTTAATTGTCAATTGTCAATTCTAAACAACCATTTTCCTTCCCAGCCCCAGTTATTCAAAATAGGTATAGAACCCGTTCCGGTTCAGGAAGAACACAATCCGGGTTTCGCCGTAAAGGGGGTTATCCCAGGCATTAAACCGAAGCTGGGCGGCCATATAGGACGAATCCGCGTCCTTCTCCGCCTTTCCCGCAAGATCCGCCCCGCTGTAGTCGAAGAATTCCTCCCCCAGGCCCTCCAGATAGGTCTGGCAGAAGCCCTCCAGAATCTGCCGCATATCCCCGGGATCGTATTCGGCTTCCAAATCCCGGTATTCCACCGAGCACACCGTTCCCGTCCGGTCATCGATGACCATATGGAACCAGGAATTGCCCTCAGGGTCTGCGTAGTCCACAATCCAGAACACGTTGCTGGAGGTTTCCGGGCCATAGACCAGCACCGTTAAGTCACTCACCATGGAATAGCGGGAAAAGTCCCCTGGGTCCCGCAGGAGCACGCCGGCCTGGTTGTACCGCTGCGCAGCGTCGGCGGCGATGTGCTCCACCTTGGAACGCTTGAGGGTGGCAAGCTCCTCCGGTATATTCACCACATCCCGCAGGGGCCCCATAATGGCAAGGGTCTGCTTCATGGTGATGCCGCTGTCTGTAAATTCCAGACGAACCTCCTGCACCGGGGCGAACTGGATTCTGCCCTGCTCCGCGGCATCCCGGCGTTCGCCCACAATCCCGGGGAGCATGGCCCCCAGAACAATCACCACCCCGGCGCACAGAATCAGGAAATAAGATCGGATTTTCACCGTTTGCTGCCCCCCTTTCCGTAGAGGGTCACGGTCACCTGGGTGCCCGCGCCGAGCTTGCTGTCAAAGTGGATGGAGCCGTTGTGCAGCTCCACAATCTGCTTGCACAGCGCCAGTCCCAGCCCCGCGCCGCCCTGGGCCCGGGAGCGGGACTTGTCCACCCGGTAGAACGCCTCGGTGATCCGGGCCAGCTCCTTTTCCTCCATGCCCCGGCCGTTGTCCGCCACATAGAACTGGCAGCCCCCGGGGATGGCCGTGGCCTTCACCCCAATGATCCCCCCCTGATCCATGGCCTTGGAGGCGTTGTCGATCAGGTTATAGAGCAGGGATTTCACCAGGTCCGGCTCCAGCACGGCCCTTGCCTGCTCCGCCCGGCACACCAGCCGGATGCCCTTCTCCCGCAGGGAGGGCGCCAGGGCCCGTTCAATTTCCTCCAGGTACCGGTTCAGCCACACCCGCTTCATGGCGATGGTGTCCTTCCTCAGAACGATCAGCTCCAGCAGCTTAAAGGACAATTTCTCCAGCCGCCGGCCCTCGGTGAAAATGTAGTTCGCGGCGGTCATCCGGGTGCTCTCATCCAGATTCCCCTGCCGCAGCAGGTCCGCGAAGCCGATGATGGCGGTCATGGGGGTTTTCAGCTCATGGGCAAAGGCCCCCATAAAGCTCTCCTGCTGCTGCATATCCGACTCCATCCGGCTCAGGGTTTCCTGGAGCTTGTCGGCCATGGCATCAAAGTCCCGGGACAGCTGCCCGAATTCGTCCGACGAGGCGATCCGGGAGCGGGTGGTCAGGTCACCCCCGGCGATTTTCCGCACCGCCGTGGTCAGACGCCGCAGCCGCCGGGTCATGGTGAAGGAGAGCACCACCGCCGCCAGAATTCCCAGGGTCACCACTGCCGCGTAAGCGGCCAGGTAAATCCTGTTCTGGCTCTCCCGGGTACGGTACAGAGCGGAAAAATCGAACCTGGCCGTTAAAACCAGCCTTTCACTGCCCGCCGCGATGGTGCTCTGGGCCAGAAGCCCCTGCCCGTAGCTGTCGTCCAGGCGGATGTAACTGCATTGGCTGGTGGACAGGGCAGGCAGGGCATAGCCCATCAGCAGCTCCCCCCGGCTCTGGTAAATGGTGTGATCCCCGGTTTTCAGGCACAGGGCCTGCCAGCGGCCCACCTTCTGCTCGGCCATACTGTCCAGGGCCTCCCGCAGGTTGTCAAAGCCGGTCTGGGCGCCCATGGAGTTGAGCAGATACAGGGTGTTCTGAATCCCCTGGAAGTCATTCAATGCCGCCTGGGTTTCCGTTTCCAGAGAATTCTGAAAGGATACGGAAATCAGGATGGTGCCTCCCGCGCTGAAGGTCAGAGCGATGAGCACGGAGATCGTCAGAATGAGCTTCAGCCGGTAGCTCATAATCTAGCCCTCCAGCCGGTAGCCCATGCCGTACACCGGCCTGAGCCGGTCGTCCCACCCCAGCTTTTTCTTCATCCGCTGGACGTGCAGCTCCACGGTTCGGGTGTTGTCCGGGTACTCCCCGCCCCACACCCGCTCATAGATGGTGGTTTTCGACAGCACCACCCCCACATTCCGGGCAAACAGAAGCAGCAGCTCATATTCCTTCCGGGTCAGACTGATCTCCTCGCCGCCCCGGGTCACCTGCATGGACAGTGTGTTGATGGTCAAATCCCCCACGGTAAGCACGGTCTGCAGCTTTCCATGACGGCGCAGGACGCCCTCCACCCGGGCCAGCAGTTCCTGGATGTCGAAGGGCTTCACCATATAGTCCTCCGCCCCCATACGAAGCCCCTTCACCCGGTCGGAGACCGCGTTTTTGGCCGTCAGGAAAATCACCGGAATCCCGGTGGAACGGATGTAGTCCATCAGCTCAAACCCGTCAATGCCCGGCAGCATGATGTCCAGCAGAATCAGGTCGAAGCTCTCCTTCTCAATCCGGTTGGCCGCCTCCAGCCCGTCGTAGGCGCAGACGCATTCATACCCCGCTCGGGTGAGGCTGAGCCGCAGCAGCTCCGCGATGGGCCGTTCATCGTCCACCGCCAGAATTCTAACCATAATTCGATCCCCTTCTTTCATTTTCTACAGTATAACACACCTGCATCAAAAAAGCATCATCCATATTTCGCGCCCAGCGGACAGATAAATTGTTGTTTACAGCACTAAAAAAGAAGTTGTCATTGCGAACCAGTCCGCAGACTGGTGTGGCAATCCCCCAACTTTTCAGGATACTAACGTTTGGCTCGCAATGACAGTGTTCTTTCAGGTGTGCACGCGTAAACAACAATTTACGCCTCCACCCCCGTCTCCTGTCCCTTTGGAATTTCCCTCTTTTTTTCCGTCAAATCCAATAAAAATCCCAACTGCCTATTGTGCATTCGGCGGATTTTTGGTATACTACAGAGAAAAGAAATTATTGGATGTGTGTGCGCGTGAAGTATGGTATTTGGAATGTATCGCAGCCGGACGGCGCTGCGGTAAACGCATTGGCTGAGGGGGGCTATACGCCCCTGGCCGCCATGGTTCTTGCCTCCCGGGGAATGGCCACCCCCCAGCAGGCCGCGGAACGGCTCAGCTGCAGCGGCCCCCTGCCGGACCCCTTTGCCATGACGGACATGGCCCCCGCCGCGGAGCGGGTGGGGCTTGCCCTGGGCCGCGGGGAAAAAATCGCCGTTTTCGGGGATTATGACGTGGACGGCATCACCTCCACCTGCCTGCTGACGGACTTTCTCCGCCGCCGGGGGGCGGACTGCGTCCCCTACATTCCCGGGCGTCTGGAGGAGGGCTACGGCCTGAACCCCATCGCCATCCGTCAGCTGGGCAGCCAGGGGGTCAAGCTCATCATCACCGTGGACTGCGGCATTACGGCCCTGCAGGAAGCGGAGCTTTGCCGGGAGCTGGGCATTGACCTGGTGATCACCGACCACCACGAGTGCAAGGACAGCCTGCCCCAGGCTGCCGCCGTGGTGGACCCCCACCGGCCCGACGGGGGCTACCCCCATAAGAATCTCTCCGGCGTAGGCGTGGCCTTCAAGCTGGCAGCAGCCCTGTGCGGCAGTCAGGAGGAGGTTCTGGAAGAATACGCCGATATGGTGTGCCTGGGCACCGTGGCGGATGTGATGCCCCTGCTGGGGGAGAACCGGGTGTTCGTTTCCCGGGGGCTAAAGTCCCTGGCCCACACCCGCCGGCCCGGCATTGCCGCGCTGATGGCGGAAAGCGGCTGCGACCCCCGGAGCGTCAACGCCTCCTCCATCGGCTTTACCCTGGCCCCCAGGATCAACGCTGCGGGCCGCATGGGCAAAATTGAGCTGGCCGTGGAGCTGTTTCTCACAGACGACCCCATCCGGGCCCAGGAGCTGGCCAGGGCGCTCTGCGACCTGAACCGCCAGCGCCAGAATGTGGAATCCGAAATCTACCGTCAGGCGGTGTCCATGCTCCCCCCGGGCCAGAACTGCGATGCCATTGTCCTGGCGGACGAAAGGTGGCACCAGGGTGTGGTGGGCATCGTGGCCAGCCGCATCGCGGAGGAGTACGCCTGCCCCGCCTTCCTCATCTGTCTGGACGGGGATCACGGCAAGGCCAGTTCCCGCAGTCACGGAGGCTTCAACCTGTTCGCCTCCTTAAGCGCCTTGGCCCCCCTGCTGGAGAGCTACGGCGGACACGAGCTGGCGGCGGGCTTCACCATCTCCCGGGAGAACATCCCTGAGTTCCGCAAACAGATCAGCGCCCTGGCCGCGGGCTTTTACCGGGACGACATTCCCCGCACCTCCCTGGACGTGGACTGCGCCGTTCCCCCGGAGCTGCTGACCATCCGGGGCATCGAATCGCTTTCCATTCTGGAGCCCTGCGGCAACGGCTGTCCCAAGCCGGTGCTCATGGTGAAGAATCTGATTATTGAGCGCATTTCCCAGGTGGGCTCCGGACGGCATATGCGGCTGCGGCTGCGGCAGGGCCATCTGGTGCTGGGCGCCATCTACTTTTCCGCCAATGCGGAGACTGCCTCCATCGCCCCCGGCGATCTGGTGGACGTAGCCTTTATCCCCCAGATCAACGATTTCCGGGGAGAAAAGAGCGTCCAGATGAATGTGGTGGACATCCGCCCCAGCTGTGCGGCGGAATGCCTGCCGGAGGTTTCCGCCTACCTTGCCCTGCGGGAGAACCGCATCACCCCCCGGGAAGCGGAGCTCCTGACCCCTGACCGGGCGGAGCTTGCCACCGTGTGGCGGTTCTTGGCGGGCTACGGCGGCATCATCCGGGAGTCTCCCATCTGCCTGTGCCGCAAAATCGTCCGGGCCTCCGGAAATCCCATGACCCTGGGCCAGCTGATGACCTGCCTGGATATCTTCCGGGACGTGGGACTGCTGAGCGTTTCCCGGATGCACAAATACATATCCATCACCCTGACCCCCGGGGAAAGCAAGGCCGACCTCAACGGGAGCCAGACCCTGCAGCGTCTGCTGCACGCGAAAGAGAGCTGACGAAAATGGAAACCTTTGAACAGCACTACGCCTCCATGCGCGCCACCATCGAAAACCGGATGCCCGGGGCGGATATGGCCCTGGTGGACCGGGCGGTGGAATACGCCAATGACAAGCATAAGCAGCAGAAGCGCAAGGACGGCTCCCCCTATATCATCCACCCCCTGGCGGTGGCTGAAATTGTCACAGAGATGGGCCTGGACATGGACGCCATTCTGGGCGCCCTGCTCCACGACTGCATTGAGGACACCGACGCCTCCCACGAGGAAATCGAGAAACTCTTCGGGCAAACCGTTGCGGAGCTGGTGGAGGGCGTCACCAAGCTGACCCGGGCCAATTTCTCCAGTACCGAGCAGGCCCAGATGGAGAATCTGCGCAAGATGTTCATGGCCATGTCCAAGGACATCCGGGTGGTGCTGATTAAGATCGCCGACCGGCTTCACAATATGCGCACCATGCAGTACCAGACCCCTGCCAAGCAGATTCTCAAATGCCGGGAGACCATGGACATCTACGCCCCCCTGGCCCACCGGCTTGGTATGCAGAAGATCAAGTGGGAGCTGGAGGACACCTCCCTGCGGTATCTGGCTCCTGTGGAGTACGACGAGATCATGTCGTATCTGCAGGCTCACAAGGAGCAGGACGAGGCCTTCATGCGCACCATCCAGAACAAAATCACCCAGCGCCTCACCGCCATGGGCATCCGCAACACCACCTACGGCCGGATCAAACATGTCTACTCTATCTACCGTAAGATGCAGACCCAGGGCAAGACCCTGGACGAGCTGTACGACCTGTACGCCTTCCGGGTGATTGTGGACACCATTCCCGACTGCTACAACGTGCTGGGCCATGTCCACGACCTGTTCAACCTGGTGCCGGGCCGGTTCAAAGACTATATCTCCACCCCCAAGCCCAACATGTATCAGAGCCTGCACACCACCGTCATCGGCTCCCAGGGCATTCCCTTCGAGGTGCAGATCCGCACCTGGGCCATGCATGAAACGGCGGAATACGGCATCGCCGCCCACTGGAAATACAAGCAGGGCAGCGGCACCGGCAGCGAAAAGGACTTTGAGTGGGTTCGCCGGCTCCTGGAAAGCCAGCAGGACTCCGACGCGGAGGAGTATGTCCAGTCCCTGAAAATCGACATGTTCGACGACGAGGTCTTCGTCTTCACCCCCAAGGGCCGGATCGTCTCCCTGCCCTCCGGCTCCACTCCCATCGACTTTGCCTACGCCATCCACTCCGGAGTGGGCAACTCCATGGTGGGCGCCAAGGTCAACAACCGGATCAGCAACATTGACGCCACCTTAAAAAACGGCGATATTGTGGAAATTCTCACCTCCAAGAGCGCCAAGGGCCCCAGCCGGGACTGGCTGAACATCTGTAAATCCAACCAGGCCCGCACCAAGATCAAGCAGTGGTTCAAGAAGGAGAAGCGGGAGGAGAACGTGATCCACGGACGATCCTCCTTCGAATCCGAAATGCGCCGCAGCGGACTGCCCCTTTCCATCACCGTGGACCCCGAGGTGGGCCCCCAGCTGCTTCGAAAGCTGGCGTTTGACGACTGGGAGGATATGTACGCCGCCATCGGCTACGGCGGCCTCACCGCGGTAAAGGCCGTGGGCCGGATCCGGGACGATATCAACAAAGCCCTGAAGATCCAGGCCAACGAGAAGATGAACATGGCGCAGCAGAATCCGCTGAAAACCGCTCCCGACCCGGATTCTGTCAAACACAACCGCCACGCGGTGAACGGCGTGATCGTAGAGGACATCGACTCGTGCATGATTAAGTTCGCCAAATGCTGCACCCCCGTCCCCGGGGACGCCATTGTGGGCTTCATCACCAAGGGCTTCGGCGTCAGCGTCCACCGGGCGGACTGCCCCAACGCCCAGAACCGGGACGAGCCCCACCAGGCTGCCCGCTGGGTTCGGGTCCGGTGGGCCACCCAGGAGGAGCAGCCCTTCGAAACCACTCTGGAGCTTGACTGCATCACGCGCGACGGCCTCCTGCTGGACGTAGCCACCACCATGACCACCGCCCGGGTCCGGGTGAAGGAGCTGTTCGGCCGGGACCTCCCCGGCGGCCGCAGCACCTTCACCGTCCGCTTCGAGGTCAAAAATGTCCAGGAGCTGGAATCCATCCGCAAAAAGCTCATGAACATCCGCGACGTGGTCGGCTCCCGTCGGGGCCAGAACTGACCCATAAACGGAAGATAAATTGTTGTTTGTCGAAAAACCGCTGTCATTGCGAGCCAGTGCGCACACTGGCGTGGCAATCCCCCGGTTGAAAGGAACCAGGTGACGATTTCTACCGAAAATCGCAGCAATTCCCGCTCTCCTGGGTGCTTTTCGATACATTTTCCCTCTAACCGGGGGATTGCCACACCACTTAAGCGGACTGGTTCGCAATGACAGATAATTTGCAACGCGCCCTTTCAAACAACAATTTATCCTCCTGGTGAATCATTCCAGTCTGCATTTTCCGTCCATTTTGCCCGAATCCAACCTGGAGGTATTCATATGTGTAAAAAGCTTGAAAAATTCTGGGACTCCCTGGACCGCAGCATCGTCGTCAACAAGCGGGAGCTGGTTCTGGGCCTCACCGCCTGCACTCTGGCGGGTGTCCTCACCGGCATCCTCCTCAGCCCCCGGAAAACGGTGACTATCGGCAGCCATAACGGCAATAACAACAACGGAAACTCCGCGGGCCTCACCACTTCGGATGAGCCGGAGGAGCCTGCCGACCAGGAAGCGGAGGAATAAGCCATGCGTGCGGTACTGACCCGGGTGCGCTCCGCCAGCGTCACCATTGACGGCCATGTGAACGGTTCCATTGGGCGGGGCTTTTTGATTCTTCTGGGCGTGGGCCCCAACGACACCGAACGGGAGTGCCGGTATCTGGCGGAAAAGGCCCTGGGCTTGCGGGTTTTCGAGGACGAAAACGGCAAGATGAACCTTGGCCTGGACGCCGTTCACGGCCAGGTGCTGGTGGTCAGCCAGTTCACCCTCTACGGCAACTGCCGTAAGGGCCGCCGCCCCAGCTTCACCAACGCCGCAAACCCGGAGCTGGGAAACGCCCTGTACGAAAAGTTCCTGGACATCTGCGCAGAGCTGGGCTACCCTCCCCAGCACGGCGAGTTCGGCGCGGACATGCAGGTGGAATCCGTCAACGACGGCCCCGTCACCCTGATTCTGGACACCGACCAGCTCATGGCCGAACCCCGCAGGAGTTAATTGACAATTGACAATGCCAATCAAGAGTTGAAATGCTGAAATCATGCTGTCATTCCGAGCCAGTGCGCACACTGGCGTGGGAATCCCCCGGTTGAATGGAACCAGGTAACGATTACCACCAAAAACGTAACGCTCCTCGCAATATAGGGCAGTTTTCGACACGTTTCCTCACTAACCGGGGGATTGCCACACCAGTCTGCGGACTGGTTCGCAATGACACCGTTTTTTCAACTGCATACCACGTTTTCTGACGTTTTTTGCCTGTTTCAACTATTGATTCGCATTGACAATTGAGAATTGACAATTGCTCCGACAGAATATCCGTTCGCCACGCAGCCTTTGCCAAACAAAAAATGCAACCACAACTCCAAATTGTCAATTGTTAATTGTCAATTGTCAATTCATTACACGCAGGAGGTAATTCCATGCTGAAGCTTCACACGCTCCCTCTGGGAGCGTACCAAACCAACTGTTACATCCTCCACCAGGAGGGGGCTTCCTCCTGCGTTGTCATCGACCCGGGCTATACGCCGGAGGTCGTTCTGAGTTTTCTGGAGGGCCAGGGACTGACCCTGGAGGCCATTTTGCTGACCCACGGCCACTTTGACCACGTGGGGGGCGTCCGGGACCTGGCTGCGGAAACCGGCTGCAAGGTCTACCTGAACCCCAACGACCTTTCCATGCCGCCCCGGCTTACCGCGGGGCCGCTGTACTATACCGATACCTATTCCGAAGGGGACACCATTACCCCCGCCGGAATCTCTTTTCAGGTGCTCTCCACTCCGGGCCATACCCCCGGCTCCGTCTGCCTGATCGCGGAGAATTTCCTGTTCTCCGGGGATACCCTCTTTGCCGGCTCCTGCGGCAGGACGGACCTTCCCGGCGGCAGCACAAGCGCAATCCGGGCCTCCCTTCGCCGTCTGGCGGCCTTTCCCCAGGACTACAGTGTTCACCCCGGCCACGGAGAATCGACCACATTGGCCTGGGAAAAGCAGTATAATCCCTATATGAGATAAAGAGGAGCCTATGAACCTGACCATTACCGGCCATGACGACCGTTACGCCGTGGAGCAGCTGATGCTGTCGCTGTTCCCCGAGGATTCCCAGGCCAAGGCCGAGTCTGTCCTCCACCGGGGCAGCGTCTACCTGACCGCCTCCGCCCGGATCACCCTGGACGGCAGAACCGTCCGTGCCTCCCGCAGGCTCCGCTCCGACCGGGAGACTGTGCGCCTGCGCCGTCAGGCGCTGCAGCAGAGCCTGTATCTGGCCGCCATTCAGCTTCTTCCGGAGCTGCCTCCCTGGGGGGCTCTGGCAGGTGTCCGCCCCACCAAGATCACCACCCGCCACCTGCTGGAGGGGGGAACTCCCGCCTCCGCAGACCGCCTGCTGCGGGACGTATACTATGTGACCCCCGACCGGAGAAAGCTCAGCGTGGACTGTTCGGAGTCTACCGTGACCGCCGCAGGACTTCTGTCCCCGGAGGACATCTCGCTCTATGTGGGCATCCCCTTCTGCCCCACCCGGTGCAGCTATTGCAGCTTCGTCAGCCGCACGGTGGGGAAGAAAACGGAGCTCCTGGAGCCCTACCTCCAGGCCCTTCTGGAGGAAATCCGCTTCACCGGGAAGCTCCTTGCCTCCTCCGGGAGAAAAGTGCGCACCCTCTACATCGGCGGCGGAACCCCCACAACCCTCTCATCCCACCAGCTGGCCCGGCTGATGGACGCCTTGGGGGATGCCTTCGACCTGAGCCGCTGCCTGGAATTCACCGTAGAGGGAGGCCGTCCCGACACACTGGACGAAGAGAAGCTGCAAACCATCCGCCGCCACGGGGCAGACCGCATGAGCATCAACCCCCAGACCATGGAGGATCATGTCCTGCGCTCCTGCGGCAGACCCCACCGGGGCGAGGACGTTCTCCGCGCTTATGCTCAGGCAGAGCGATGCGGCTACAAGGCCATCAATATGGACCTGATTGCGGGCCTGCCCCAGGACAGCCCCCAGGGCTTCCGCAGGAGCCTGGACGCCGTAGCCGCCCTGAACCCCGCCAACATCACCGTGCACACCCTGGCCATGAAAAAGGGAGCCGACCTTTTTGAAAAACGTGCCCAGCTCCCCACCCCTGAGGAAGTCACCGAAATGGTGTCCTACGCATCGGAAACCCTTCGCGCCCTTGGCTACAAGCCTTACTACCTCTACCGGCAGAAATATATGTCCGGCTCCTTCGAAAACGTGGGCTGGAGCCGGGACAACCTGGACTGCCTGTACAATATCTATATGATGGAGGAGCTGCACACCATCCTCTCCTTAGGGGGCGGCGGCATGAACAAGGTCAATCTCCCCAACGGCCGCCTCCAGCGCTTCCACAACCCCAAATTCCCGGAGCAGTACATCGAAATGCTCCCCAGCGTCCTGAAACAGAAGGAAGAACTGTTTTCCCTGATGGGATAAGGATGATAAATTGTTGTTTACACGTGCACACACGAAAAAACGCTGTCATTGCGAGCCAGTGCGCACACTGGCGTGGCAATCCCCCGGTTGAAAGGAAGCAGGTAACGATTACCACCAAAAATCGCAGCTGCTCCCACTCTTCCGGGCACTTTTCGGTACATTTTCCCTCTAACCGGGGGATTGCCACACCAGTCTGCTGACTGGTTCGCAATGACAGAAAACTTGAGCCGCAAACTTGCAAACAGCAATTTGCCTTCCCCCCTCTTCCATCCATTACCAGCCTATTGAAAGGAAGTTATCTTTTGGATACTCTGATTTCCAACGTCACCGTGGTGACCATGAACCCCCGGATGGAGGTTCTCTTCGGCGGCTTCATCGGCATTGAAAACGGCAAAATCGTTTCCATCTCCAAAGCCGCCCCGAAGGATACGCCCAAAACCATTCTGGACGGCACCGGCATGGTGGCCATCCCCGGTCTTGTCAACTGCCATACCCACCTGGCTACCTCGGTGCTTCGCTGCCTCAGCGACGACCTGAGCAACCGGGAGGCCCTGGAGGAGCTTCTCAAGAAGGAGGCGAAAATGGACTCCCGCTCCGCCAAGGCGGCGGCGCTGCTGTCCATTGCCGAGTGTCTGCGTTTCGGCGTCACCTCCGTCAGTGACCTCTATTATTACCCCGACGCCACCGCCCAGGCCGTGGCCGAATCCGGCATCAAGGCCAATCTGGCCTTGTCCTCCTACCGCTTCATCGACCAGAACGAGGACTTCGACTTTGAAACCGACGAGCAGTGCCGGGAGCTTGTGCGGGTGGTGGAGAAGTGGAACGGCTATGACGATGGCCGCATCAAAATCGACGCGGGGATCTACGCCGAGTATACCAGTAACTACAAGCTCTGGGAGGCCCTGGCGGGCTATGCCTCGGAGCAGGGTTTGGGCCTCCAGCTCCACCTGGCGCAGACAAAGGAGGAGGTGGACTCCTGCCTGGACCGCACCGGCATGAACCCCGGGGAGCTCTTAAGCTGTCACCGGCTGTTCTCCGTCCCCGCTACCGCCGCAAACTGCGCCTGCCTGGAGGACTTCGAGCGGAAGCTCCTGGGCAAGAAGAAGGTCAGTGCCGTAGCCACGCCCCTGGCGGACGCCAAGGCGGGTCTGCCCACCACCCCCATTTCCGCCTGCGTCAAGGCCGGGATGAACGTGGCCCTGGGAACCGGCGGTGCCATCGAGTGCGGCAACCTGGACCTGTTTGAGGTCATGCGCTATGCCGCCATGTCGGAGCGTACCGCTTCCGGCAGTCCCGATTCCCTCCCCTCCCAGGCTGCCCTGATGATGGCCACCGTCTGCGGTGCCCAGGCCCAGGGCCGTGCCGCTTCCTGCGGTATGCTCCAGGAGGGTATGGACGCGGACATTGTCCTGGTGGACTTCTCCGCCCCCCACCTGATGCCCTGCCACAATGTGCTGAACGGTCTTGTCTGGAGCGCCAAGGGCGGGGATGTGGCCATGACCATGGTCCGTGGCAAAATCCTCTACCAAAACGGCAATTTCCCCACCATCGACCTGCAGGCCGTGGTGGCTGAGCTCACCGACTACGCCATCCCCCGGCTGTTTGACAGCGCCAATTCCTAAGGAGGCATCTATGTCCGACACCCAGAAAAAGCAGAATTTTCTCCAGGGTACCGCCCTGCTTGCCATGGCCACCGCCATTGTCAAAATCATCGGCGCCCTGTATAAGATTCCCCTCAACGCCATCATCGGCGAGCAGGGCTTCGGCTACTTCAACACCGCCTACGAAATTTATAATGTGCTGCTCATGATCTCCACGGCGGGTCTGCCCGTGGCCATGAGCCGGATGATTTCCCAGGCCAGCTCCCTGGAGCATTACGGCCAGGTGCGCCGGATTTACGCCACCGCCCGGGGTATCTTCCTGGCTCTGGGCATCGTGGGAAGTCTGCTGATGACCTGTTTTTGCCGTCAGCTGGCTGCCTTCCAGAACCAGCCCGATGCCTGGGCCGCCATCGGCTTTTTGGGTCCCTGCGTGCTGCTCATCTGCATCATGAGCACCTTCCGGGGCTACTTCCAGGGCCAGGGCAATATGCTCCCCACCTCCATATCCCAGGTGCTGGAGGCCGTCACCAAGCTGATCGTGGGTATGGCCGCGGCTCTGGCCCTGCTGAAGCTCACCTCCAGCGTGCCCCTGGCCGCGGGCGGCGCCATTCTGGGCGTCACCGTCAGCTGCCTGGTGAGCTCCCTGTACCTGTTTAGCCGGTTCCGCAAAAGCTTTGACAAGCTGCCCGTCACCCAGGAGCCCGTCAGCTCCTTCGCGGATACCGCCAAGGGCCTTCTCGTCATCGCCATTCCCATCACCATCGGCTCCGCGGGACTGCAGATTCTCACCATGCTGGAAACCAAAATCTACATGGGCAGGCTCCTGAGCCAGGGCTATTCCCAGGCAGAGGCCGACGGTATGCGGGGCATCTACGCCATGACCCAGACCATTTTCAATATGCCCTGCGCCTTCATCACCCCCATCACCATCAGCATCATCCCCGCCATCACTTCCCAGATTACCCTGTGCAACCTGCGGGAAGCCAAGGCCACCGAGGAATCCGCCGCCCGGATCACGGGGCTAATTTCCATGCCCTGCGCCTTCGGCCTGGCGGTGCTGGCAGAGCCCGTTACCGCCCTGCTGGGAGGCTATACCGGGGAGCGGCTGGCCCTGGCCGCCCGGCTGATGACCGTGCTGGGCATCAGCATTGCGTTCAATGCCATGGTGCTGGTCACCACCGCCATCATGCAGGCCCACGGCCATGTGACCCGTCCGGTGATCAATATGTTTGTGGGCGGCGTGCTGAAGCTGGCTGCGGTCTATGTCCTCACCGGCAACCCCAGCATCGGCATTTTGGGCACCCCGGTGGGAACCCTTTTGTGCTATGTGTGCATCTGCGCCCTGAACCTGATTTCCATCCGGATGCTGCTGGAGGAACCCCCAGCGCTGGTGCGGAATCTCATCCGTTCCTTCCTGTCCGCCGCGATTATGGGACTTCTGGTCCGGCTGGTCTGGATGGGTCTGAAAGCCGCGGGCATTGGGAGTCGCCTGCTTCTGTGCGCCGTTCCCATCGCGGTGGGTGCCCTGGTCTACGTTCTTCTGGCGGTGAAACTCAAGGCCATCACCCGGGAGGACTGCCTGCTGCTGCCCAAGGGGGAGAAAATCGCGAAACTTCTGAGGCTTTGAGAAAAAAAGCGAAAAAGCCCTTGCATTTTCTCTGGAATTATGTTAATCTAAAAGCCCATTTTTTCAAAGGAAAGAGGATTTCGTTTATGAATAAAACAGAACTGATCGCCACCGTCGCCGAGAATGCCGGCATCACCAAGAAGGACGCCGAGCGGGTGCTGAACGCCGCTTTTGACGCCATCACTGCCAGCCTGGTAAAGGGCGAGCGGGTGCAGCTGTCCGGCTTCGGCGTGTTCGAGACCAAGGACCGGGAAGCCCGGATTGCCCGCAACCCCCAGACCAAGGAGCCCATGCAGATTGCCGCCACCCGGGTTCCCACCTTCAAGGCCAGCAAGGCGCTGAAGGACACCGTGGCAAAGTAACGCCATGCGCTTAGACAAGTATCTGAAGGTATCCCGCCTGATTAAGCGCCGCACCGTGGCCAATGAGGCCTGCGACAATGGCCGCATCAGTGTCAACGGGCGGGTAGTCAAAGCCAGCTACGACGTCAAGCCCGGCGACCGGATTGAAATCTCCATGGGCGCGCGCACCGTATCCGTGGAGGTGCTCCAGGTATCCGAAACCGTCCGCAAGGACGACGCCGCCGGAATGTACAAAGAGGTGTAAACCGCGTGCCCCGCTGAAAAGTAAGCGGGGCACGCGGTTTTTCTCCCCCGGCCGTAAATACCCTTGTTCGATAAATTGTTGTTTACAGCACTAAAAAAGAACTGTCATTGCGAACCAGTCCGCAGACTGGTGTGGCAATCCCCCAACTATTCAGGACGGTTCGTTAGGGCGTTTGTCTGTTTTCGAAGATTCCGGAATATCCGGGGGATTGCCACGCCAGTGTGCGCACCGGCTCGCAATGACAGCGTTTTATTTGGCGCGCACGCGTAAACACCAATTTGTCGTTCCCCTCCCGGTTCCTCCGTGCATAATACTTTTTTAATATCTACCGGGAATATCACATAATTTCTCCCTCAGAATGGGTAAATTTTGTGAGGAACGGAAATTTTCAAAAAGTGGTTGTAAGTTCCGGGAAAATGATGTAAAATAATACGACCGTTACAGTGAAATACTATGCGAATCCACTCGCTTTTATGGAGGTACATCATGGAAAAACCCATTGTTCTCGTAATCATGGACGGTGTGGGCAAGGGAGACGGCGGCAGCGGCGACGCGGTAGCCGTGGCCAAAACCCCCACCCTGGACCGTCTGCTCGCCACCTGCCCCCACACCTATCTGAAAGCCCACGGCACCGCCGTCGGCCTGCCCAGCGATGACGATATGGGCAACTCCGAGGTTGGCCACAACGCCCTGGGCTGCGGCCAGATCTATTCCCAGGGCGCCAAGCTGGTGGGCGAATCCATCGAAAACGGCGCGCTCTATGCCAGCGCCACCTGGAAGGACCTGATTGCCAACGCCCAGGACAAGGCCCTGCATTTCCTGGGCCTGCTGTCCGACGGCAACGTCCACTCCAACATCCATCACCTCATCGCCCTGCTGCGTCAGGCCAAGGCCGAGGGCGTGAAGCGCGCCTACTGCCACATCCTGCTGGACGGCCGTGACGTGCCCGCCACCTCCGCTCTGGAATATGTGGATATGCTGGAGAAGGTGCTTTCTGAGCTGAGCACCGACGGCTGTGACTATGCCATCGCCTCCGGCGGCGGCCGTATGCAGATCACCATGGACCGCTACGAAGCCAACTGGGGCATGGTGGAGAAGGGCTGGCGCACCCATGTCCAGGGTCAGGGCCGCATGTTCGCTTCCGCGAAGGAGGCCATTGAAACCTACCGGGCCGAAACCGGCTGCATCGACCAGGACCTGCCCGCTTTCGTCATCGCCCGGGACGGCGCGCCCCTGGCAAAGATCGAAAACGGCGACAGCGTGATTCTCTTCAACTTCCGGGGCGACCGGGCCCAGGAGATTTCCCTGGCCTTTGACCGGAAGAACTTCGACAAATTCGACCGGGGTGACTACACTGGTGTGAAGTTTGCCGGTATGCTGCAGTACGACGGGGACCTGAACATCCCCGAGCACTACCTGGTGCAGCCCCCCATCATCAAGAACACCCTCACCGAAGTGCTCTGCGCCGCCGGAATTCACGAATATGCCCTGTCCGAAACCCAGAAGTACGGCCATGTGACCTATTTCTGGAACGGCAACCGCTCCGGCAAGGTGGACCCGGCCCTGGAGGACTACGAGGAGGTTCCCTCCGACGTAATCCCCTTCGAGCAGGCTCCCGCCATGAAGTCCAAAGAGATCACCGAGAAGATGGTGGCCGCCATGGCCTCCGGAAAGTACCAGTTCCTGCGTTGCAACTACCCCAACGGCGACATGGTGGGCCACACCGGCGTCATGGAAGCGGTGGTCACTGCCATGGAGTGTGTGGACAATGGCCTTGCGCAGATTCTGGAGGCCGCGGATAAGTACGGCTACACCGTGCTCATCACCGCCGACCACGGCAATGCCGACCAGATGACCGAGACCAAGAAGGGCAAGACCTCCGTACGCACCGCCCACTCCCTGAATCCCGTCCCCTTCATCATCTACGACCGGGATCACGACTGGAGCATCCTGGAGGGCCGCTACGGCCTGGCCAACGTGGCTCCCACCGTTGTGAAAATGATGGGCCTCACCGCCCCCGGCTGCTGGGAAGCGAGCATGGTCTGATTGATTTTGTTTGGAGGTACTGATCTATGATCCGTCACGAAAATGAAAACGGCAGTGTCAATGTCAGCACCGGAGTCTACACCGACATCGTGGGCACCGCGGCAAGTAACTGCTTCGGCGTGAAGGGCATGGCCGCCCGCAGTGTCCGGGACGGTGTGTTCCACCTGCTGCGCAAGGAATCCGTGGGCAAGGGGGTCCATGTGACCTACCACGAGGACAATTCCATTTCCATTGATCTGCACATTGTTGTGGACAACGGCGTGAACCTTTCCGCCGTAGGCGCCTCGATTATCTCTGAGGTTCGCTACGTGGTAACCAAGTGCACCGGCACCGAGGTCCGGGCAGTGAACGTTTATATCGATTCTATGATGATCGGGTAAGATCGGAGGGTAACAAATTGAGGCAGACGATTAATGGAGCCGATCTTCGCAGAATGATTATCAGCGCGGCCGCCTCCATCGAGATTCACAAGCAGGCTCTCAATGAGCTGAACGTTTTCCCCGTGCCGGACGGCGATACCGGCACCAACATGTCCATGACCATCAACTCCGCCGCAGCGGACCTGCGCAAGACCGAGGACCCCGGTCTTTACGAGGCCTCCAAGGTAGCCGCCTCCGCCATGCTCCGGGGCGCCCGGGGCAACTCCGGCGTCATTCTCTCCCTGCTGTTCCGGGGAATTTCCCGGAAGCTGAAGGGCGCGGACAGCTGCGACGGCGTGCTGTGGGCCCAGGCGCTGCAGGAGGGCGTGGACGCCGCCTACAAGGCTGTGATGAAGCCCGCTGAGGGCACCATCCTCACCGTGGCCCGCCTGGCCGCCGCCAAAGCCTGGGACGCCTCCCAGGAGAACAACTTCCTGGAGTTCGTCCAGGAGGCCGCCATCGCCGAGGCAAAAGTCGCCCTGGCGGATACCGTCAACCAGAACCCGGTGCTGAAGAAGGCCGGCGTGGTGGATGCCGGCGGCAAGGGCTGGGTGATGGTGCTGGAGGCCATGCTCTCTGCCCTCCGGGGCGAGGACGTGGTGGCCCCCGAGGGGGAAGCCGTCCAGGTGAAGGAAAGCGCCGATTTCTCCGACTTCAACACCGAGGACATCACCTTCTCCTACTGCACCGAGTTCATCATCTCCCGGGAGAACGACCGGGACCCCGAGGAGCTGCGCGCCTTCCTGAACAGTCTGGGCGACAGCCTGGTGCTGGTGGACGACGATGAGATCATCAAGGTTCACGTCCATACCAACGACCCCGGCGCGGCGCTGCACGAGGCAGTGAACTACGGCTCCTTCGTCACAGTAAAAATCGAGAATATGCGCCTGCAGCACACCGAGAAGGTAATGACCGAGCAGGAGATCGCCCCCAAGATCGCAGAGCCCGAGAAGCCCCTAGGCGTAGTTTCCGTCTGTGCCGGCGACGGTCTGAAGGACGTTTTCCTGAACCTGGGCGTGGACCAGGTGATTTCCGGCGGCCAGACCATGAACCCCAGCACCCAGGACATTCTGGAGGCTGTCAACAAGGTTCCCGCCGAAACCGTCTATGTGCTGCCCAACAACAAGAATATCATCATGGCCGCCCAGCAGGTGGACGCGCTGACCCCCAAGACAGTGGTGGTCATCCCCTCCAAGACCGTGCCCCAGGGCGTCACCGCCATGCTCTCGTTCAACCCCGAGGGAAGCGTGGAGGAGAATACCCAGGCCCTTACCGAGGCCATGGGAACCGTGGACACCATGCAGATCACCTATGCCGCCCGGAACTCCGACTTTGACGGCTATGATATCCACGAGGGCGACTACCTGGCCCTCTACGGCAGCCAGCTCTTCGGCACCAGCCAGGATGTGAAAGTGCTTCTGCGGTCCCTGGCGGAGAAGGTCCGAGACGACGGCCGGGAATATGTCACCATCTACTACGGCGCGGACGTGAAGGAAAAGCACGCCCAGAAGGCCGCGGACATTTTCGCCGATATGTGCCCCGATGCGGATGTAAATCTGCTCAGCGGCGGCCAGCCTGTGTATTACTACCTGATCTCTGCGGAATAATCAAACGGGAACGGCCCGCCGCCCTGTGGCGGCGGGCCGCTTGTTTCTCCGCGAAATATTCCCTGAACGGCAAATTGGGAGTTTGCAGCACTAAAAAAGAACTGTCATTGCGAACCAGCGCGCACGCTGGTGTGGCAATCCCCCGGTTGAATGGACCCAGGTAACGATTACCACCAAAAACCGCAACAATCCCCGTTTTCCGGGTGCTTGTCGATACATTTCCCCTCTAACCGGGGGATTGCCACGACCAGTGTGCGCACTGGTCTCGCAATGACAGCGTTTACTCAACAAACACCAATTTGTCGGGCCGTATTCCCGGGGAATCCTTTTACTTCCGTGCATACCATACAGAAAGGGGGCATCGCCATGAAGAAGGTTTCGAAAGAAGAGCTTTTTTTCAAAGCCGTTGAGATCGGCCACACCGTGTCGGAGCTGCACGTGGGACTGCACGCGGCCAGCGCCTGTTACTTCCTCGTTCTGGCGGTGTTTCCCGCGCTGCTGCTGGTACTTAGCGCCCTGCGCTATATCCATCTGGAGGCAGGGCAGCTGGTGGAGCTTCTCCAGGGAATTCTTCCCCAGGCCTTTCTGGAGTCTGCCCGGAACCTGATCCAATCAGCCTACCGCAATTCCTCCGGCACCACCGTGGGCATTTCGGCGCTGGTTACACTCTGGTCCGCCAGCCGGGGCACCTTCGGGTTTATGAACGGCCTGAACGCCGTGTACGGTGTCCGGGAGGACCGGGGGTATGTTTACCGCAGGCTGATCAGTGTGATTTATACCTTCGCGTTTATCGTCGTGCTGGTGCTGACCCTGGGCCTTCACGTCTTTGGCTCGTCGCTGGTAAACCTGGTCCAGCGGGTCAGTCCCAGGGTATACAGCTTTTTTTCGGATGTCATCAATCTGCGGTTTTTCCTGCTGCTGTTTGTCCAGACCGTGATTTTTACGGCCATGTTCATGCGCCTGCCCAATAAGAAGAATACTCTGATGGGAAGCCTGCCCGGAGCCCTGATGGCTGCCTCCGGATGGCTGATATTCTCGGACCTGTACTCCATCTATGTGGAGCGGTTCGCCAAGCTCAGCAACGTCTATGGCAGCGTGTACGCCGTGGCGCTGAGTATGCTGTGGCTGTACTGCTGCATCAGCATCGTATTCTACGGCGGCGCGCTGAACCGCCTGCTGGGCGGCTGGAACCGAAACAATGCCCAGGGGAAGCAGTCCGCAGAGCAGTAAATTGTTGTTTATTGAGATGTTGCCGTAGGGGAGGCTATTAGCCGCCCGCTTTACTTTCGTCTACCAAAGCGCCCTGTTCTATCAAAAATGCTCAAAAACCTTAAGTGTTCGGGCGGATAATATCCGCCCCTACGGTAGCAACGTAAGGTGTTTGAAAACTGTAAACAATAATTTATGCTTTCCGGAAAAAATTGTAAAAATCTTCAGAATGTTTACCGGGAGTTCATGTTTTCCCTGTAGCTTTAGGGGAAAGGGGGCAAGGATCATGTTTGGATATGTAACCGCCAACTACGGAGAGCTGACCCGGGAGCAGGCGGAGCGGTACGGAAGTGTTTACTGCGGCATCTGCCGGGAGATTCGGCTGCGCTCCTCCCAGACCGCCGGCCTTGCCTTGAGCAATGATATGGCCTTCCTGGCAATGCTGCTCATGAGCCTGTACGAGCCCCAGGAGCAGGAGGGCAAAAACATCTGCCTGCTCCACCCTATCCGCCGCAGAGCCTGGGTGGACAACGAATACATCCGCTATGCCGCGGACATGAATGTGGCGCTGGCCTACTACAACGCCCTGGACGACTGGGAGGACGACGGAAAGCAAACCGCGCGGATCATGGCCGGAGCCCTGGAAAAGCATTGTCCCCGGATTGGGGAGAGCTATCCCCGGCAGATGGAGGCTATCCGGGACTGTTTGCAGCGTCTTGCCGCCCTGGAGAAGGAAAACTGTCCCAACCCGGACGAGCCCGCGGCGGCTTTCGGAGCGCTGATGGCGGAGCTGCTGGTATACCGGGAGGATCTGTGGGCCTCCGGGCTGCGGAAGATGGGCAACGCCCTGGGACGGTTTATCTACCTGATGGATGCTTCCGTGGATTATGACCGGGACCGCCGGCGAGGAAAATACAATCCCTTCCTGGCCATGGGCACGGGAAAGCACCCTGAAAAATGGCAGGAATACCTGGTGATGACCATGGGGCGGTGCACCGACGCCTATGAACGGCTGCCCCTGGTGCAGGACAAAGGGATTCTGGACAACATCCTCTACAGCGGGGTATGGATTCACCAGAAATCCGGAAAGAAGGAGGGAAAAGGGCATGATTGACGATCCGTATAAGGTTCTTGGTGTCAGCCGGGACGCCTCCGACGAGGAGATCAAACGGGCCTACCGGCGCCTGGCCAAAAAATACCACCCGGACCTGAACCCGGGGGACGCGGAGGCCGCCCGGAAAATGCAGGAGGTCAACGCGGCCTATGAGCAGATCAAGGACCCGGACAAGGCTGCCCAGAATACCTCCGGCGGCTATAACCCCTACGGTTCCGGCGGGTACAACCCCTTCGGTTCCGGAGGCTACGGCAGCTACGATCCCTTCGGCTCCTCCAACCGGCAAGGCTCCGGTCCCTCCTATCAACAGGCCGCGGCACAGTATATCCGCTTTGGCCGCTACCGGGAGGCGCTGAACACCCTGGAAGCCACCTCCGACCGGGATGCCCGGTGGTACTACCTCAGCGCCCTGGCCAACGATGGTCTGGGCAACCAGGTGACTGCTCTGGAGCATATCCGCCGGGCGGTGAGCATGGAGCCGGACAATCCGGAGTATCTGCGGGTTCTGAACGCCATGGAATCCGGCGGCTCCGCCTACCGCCAGCGTACCGGAGATTTCCGGGGCTTCTCCATGGGGGCCACCCCCTGCTCCAGCCTGTGCCTGTGCTACCTGCTCCAGCTTTTCTGCTGCCGGGGGCGCTTCTTCTGCTGCTGAAATATTCACTGCCGCGCCAAAATGGCGCGGCAGTTTTGCATTGCTCCTGGAACAAAAAATTGTTCAGACTATCGGTTTTCGTAAGCTAAACAACAAATTGTTGTTCAGGTTATCGGCTTTAATAAGCAGTGCGGTAAATTGTTGTTTAGCGCACAACCTGAAACAACAGGAAACCCTGTCATCCTGAGCGAAGCGCAGCGAAGTCGAAGGATCTTGGCACTTAATTGACTGCAAATGACAGCGAAATGCGTAGATCCCTCGACTCGGCTCCGCCTCGCTCGGGATGACTGCATGTTTGAAACTGTGCGGTAAACAACAATCTATCGTTCGGCTTATTAAAGCCGATAGTCTAAATTGTTGTTTGTACGTTTTTGCTGTCATTGCGAACCAGTCCGCAGACTGGTGTGGCAATCCCCCGGATAGAGGGGAAATGTACCGAAAAGCACCCGGAAATACGGAAGTCACTGCGATTTTTGGTAGCAATCGTTACCT
>SFHI01000118.1 GCA_004555705.1 Clostridiales bacterium
AATCTCCCGCTTGCCGAAGGAGTGGTTGCCCAGGGTGATGACATCCGCCCCGGCGTCCAGAATGTCCTCCGCCTGGTCCGGGGTGATGCCCACCACGCTGGCGTTCTCCCCGTTGACGATGACAAAATCCGCCCCCAGGCTGTTTTTCAGCCTGCGCAGGCTCCGCCGGACCCGCTCCATCCCCGGAGCGCCCACCACGTCGCCTACGCATAATACCCGAATCTCCATCCGATTTCCTCCTGTTACCCATGGATAAATCGATCAATTGGTGTTTGACGGCTTCGCCGAATTTACAATTGACAATTGACAGTTGACAATTATTGTGTCCCTACGGGACAATTTTGAAATAAAGCTGCACATCTTCGGTTGTAATTGTTTTCATTCCGAAGGAATTCCTTAATTGTCAATTATCAACACGAAACCATCTCATCCCGAGAGGATACCATAATTTCCCAATTGTCAATTGTCAATTGTGAATTGTCAATTCACCCGTTCTCACCTTACGGATTTGGCGTACTCCGTTGGGGTGATGCCAAACTTTTCCTTGAACTGCCGGGAGAAATGGTGCACCGTGGAGTATTGCAGCTGGGCCGCGATCTCCGTGAAGGAAAGGTTATTCTCCCGGATCATCTGCTTGCTCTCCTGGAGCTTGATCCGCCGGATGTATTCCCCCGGGGAAATCTGCAGATTCTTATGAAACAGGGCTGTCAGGTAGCTGGGGCTCACCTCCACCTGGGCAGCCACCATGGGCACCGACAATTTTTCCCGGATGTGGGTGGTGATGAACTGCTGGGCCCTGCGGATGATCTCGTTTTCGCTGTGGACGGCATTGACGGTCTGGAGCTTCCGGTTCCCGGAACCCGCCGCGTCCCGCAGCAGGTATTGCAGCAGCAGATTCAGCTGGGACAGTATAATATCCCGGGAAAACAGGTCCATCCGCTCCTGCTCGATGAGCATCTGCTCCAGAAGCCGAATCACATTCTGCGGCGGCGTAAAGCTGCGGTTTAGCAGTGGGGTCAGGTCCCCCCCGCCCACGTCAAAGGAAATGGTCACGAACCGGGGGGCCACCCCGATATCCGCGTACTGCATATGCCACTGATTTGGCCCGTAGAGCACCAGGTCCCCCTGCTTCAGCAGCAGGTCCTTCCCATCCACCACGCTGTGCAGCTCCCCCCGGTCCACATAGGTCAGCTCCGGCATGGGGTGGGACTCCCCGGGGAACAGGAAGCCCTGCTCCTTTTCCTGGTAGAAGAAGGTGTAGATGGCCTCCACCCGCTGCCGGTGCTCCAGCCGCAGGCACTCCATGGTGCGCTTGCCCAGTATTTCCGGCTCCTGGGCGTAGGAAATGGTCACGCAGACGCTGCTGACGAAGGGGCTCAGGGCGAAGAGGACCCCCTTGCTCAGCGCCGCGGGCTTGTCCAGGTAGAAATGCTCAAAGTGTTCCCCGTCCAGGCTGACGGAAAGCACCGCCAGAACCGTGGCGCTGCGGAGCCTTACCTCGGATTTCGCCCGGAACACCTCCGCCTCCCCGGGGGTGCCTCCCAGTTCCAGTTCCCGGACGGTTTCGCCGCTTCTGCCGCTTTTGGTGCGCTCGGACAGCACCGAGCCGTACTTCTGAAAGCTCACCTGGTTCAAATTCCGGATCATTTTCCCATCTCTCCCCCAAAAATAATGGAGCCGCACCGCGGCTCCTTTATTATATCCAAAAAAGTCGAAAATGGCAAATCAAATCCTGTAGAAAATCCAGGTGCGGACATAGTCAGAATTGACAATTGACAATTGACAGTTGACAATTAATTGCTTCCGGCCGGATATAATATCAAATTTCAGAACAAATCGCCAGAATCATTTTTCATCGTCCCGGAGGAACACAATCATTGTCAATTGTTCAATTGTCAATTGTCAATTGAAATTTACCGCATATACTCGAATTCCAGGTCGTAAATATCCACCGTGTCCCCGTCCTGGATGCCCATTTCCTCCAATCGGGCGAAGAGGCCGGATTTGCGCAGCTGGGTGTCAAAGTAGTTCCGGGATTCGTAGTCGTCGAAATTGATATTCTCCACCAGCCGGGAAAGCCACTCGCCGGTAATGAGCCAGGTGCTGCCCTCGTGCTCGATCACAAAATCCTCGGGGTTCACCGCCTCGGCGCCGGGTTCCTCATAGTCCGGCTCGTAAACCGTCACGGGGGGCAGGGTCCGCAGCCGCTCCGCCACCACCCGCATGAGGTTTTTGGTACCCTGGGTGGTCGCCGCGCTGATCTCGTAGAGCTCACAGCCCGCGGCCTCCACCACGGCCCGGAGCCTGGCAAGATTGTCGCTGTCCGGGGGAAGCAGGTCGCACTTGTTGGCCGCCACGATCATGGGCCGGTTGCTCAGGTCCACGCTGTAGTTTGCCAGCTCGTCGCAGATGGCGTTAAAATCCTCCACCGGGTCCCGGCCCTCGCTGCCGGACACGTCCACAACGTGAACCAGCAGACGGCACCGGTCGATATGACGCAGGAAGTCGTGGCCCAATCCCGCGCCCTCCGCGGCTCCTTCGATGATGCCGGGGATGTCCGCCATGACGAAGGACACGCCCTCGTCCACGTAGATGACCCCCAGATTGGGAAACAGGGTGGTAAAATGATAATTGGCGATCTTGGGTCGGGCGTTGGAGGTGACAGAAAGCAATGTGGATTTTCCCACATTGGGGAAGCCCACCAGGCCCACGTCCGCCAGCAGCTTTAATTCCAGAATCACATCCCGCTCCTGGCCCTTCAGGCCCGCCTTGGCGAATCTCGGCACCTGCCGGGTGGGGGTGGCGTAGTGGGCATTGCCCCAGCCGCCCCGGCCGCCTTTGGCGATGACGAAGTCCTCCCCGGTGGACATATCCACGATGATCCGGTTGGACTCCGCGTCCCGCACCACCGTGCCCCGGGGCACCTCCACAATGAGAGGCTCCCCCCGCTTGCCGCTCATCTTCCGGCCCGCGCCGTTGGCCCCGGCCTGGGCGGCGTACTTGCGCTTATAGCGAAAATCCAGCAGCGTGGACAGGTTGTCGTTGACCCGGAGGATCACGCTGCCCCCGTGTCCCCCGTCCCCGCCGTCGGGGCCGCCGGAGGCCACATATTTCTCCCGGTGGAAGGCCACCGCCCCGTCGCCTCCCCGTCCGCCGACCACCGTGATGCGAACTTTATCTACGAACATACTCTAACCTCCTATACCCCAACAGAGCGGCAAATTGGGAGTTTGTCGCTTCGCCTCAAAGTTTCCTGTCATTGCGAGCCAGTGCGCACACTGGCGTGGCAATCCCCCGGTTAGAGGCGAAATGTACGAAAGACGGACAAACGCCCTAACAAACCGCCCTGAATTGTTGGGGGATTGCCACACCAGGCTGCGGCCTGGTTCGCAATGACAGTTCTATTATAGCGCTACAAACAACAATTTATCGCTCTGTCAAACCCTAAAAAAGGACTGCCGCAAGTAGTTTGCGGCAGTCCTTCGCCTTTATGCGCACATTACTGCTCGGCGTACACGGAGCACTGCCGGCGATCCTTACCCTTGCGCTCGAACTTGACGGTACCGTCAACCAGGGCGAACAGGGTGTCATCCTTGCCGATGCCCACGTTGACACCGGGATGGATGTGGGTGCCTCTCTGGCGGACCAGGATGTTGCCGGCCAGAACGGCCTGACCGTCGGCACGCTTCACGCCCAGACGCTTGGACTCGGAATCACGGCCGTTCTTGGTGGAACCGCCGCCCTTGTGGTGAGCGAAGAACTGAATGCCAATCTTCAGCATCGGGAAGGGTCAGGGTGATACGAGCCTGCTCGTCCTTGACCCGAACCTTGGCCTTGGCCCCGCACACATCGTTGATGGTGGCCTCCGCCATGGCAACAGCCGCGCTGACCGCGGCACAGACAATGTCCGCGCCCTCCTCGGCATAGCCGCTGTGCCCCGAGACGCTGAATCCGGTGATCCGGTCATCCTCGGTAAAAAACTCGCATCTTGTCATAATTACAGAGCGATCTTGGTGATCTCCACCTTGGTGTAGGGCTGACGATGGCCGATCTTCTTCTTCTCGTTCTTCTTGGCCTTGTACTTGAAGACGGTGATCTTCTTGCCCTTGCCGTTCTTGAGAACCTTGGCCTCCACGGCAGCGCCCTCCACGACGGGAGCGCCGATCTTGGAGTTCTCGCCGTCCAGCACCGCCAGAACCTGGTCGAACTTCACGACCTCCTCGGCCTCGGCGCCCAGCTTCTCCACATACAGGACGTCGCCCTCGGAAACGGTGTACTGCTTGCCTCCGGTCACGATAACTGCTTTCATGTTGTTTCACCTACTTTATATTGTGTAGTCTCGCTCTTAAGGCGGGTGCTTTGGGCGCACCAACTTAAGCCTCTTCAATGCGGCTTGTACATTCTACCACCGGGCTTGGCAAAAGTCAAGGACTTTTTGTGGTTTTTCTTCGGAATTTCCGTCAGAAGAGGTTGTTTTCCGGAGCATCCTGTGTTATAATCTGAAAGAATCTGATAAATTGGTGTTTGAAAGAGTGCGCTGCAAATTACCTGTCATTGCGAACCAGTGCGCACACTGGTGTGGCAATCCCCCAAATAGAGGAGAAATGTACCGAATAGCACCCAGAAAAACGGGGATTGTTACGGTTCTTGGTGGTAATCGCTACCTGGTTCCATGGGGCCGGGGGATTGCCACGCCAGTGTGCGCACTGGCTCGCAATGACAGGAAACTTTGAGGCGAAGCGACAAACACCAATTTCTCTTCCCATTTCTTTCTTTAATCCCAATGTATCTCATTCAAGGAGGGTCTTTTTATGTCCGCACCTCAGAATTTCCGCTCCGCGTTCAACGGCTTCAACCGGGATGACGTGGTAAAATATCTGGAGTACATCAATTCCCGGCACCATGCCCAGGTGAACCAGCTCACCGGGGAGAATGACTACCTGCGCCAGCAGCTGGAGGCCGCCAAGGCCGCTTCCGGCAGCCAGGAGGAGCTACAGCGTCTGCAGGCGCTGTGCGCAAGCCAGCAGGAGGAGCTGGAGGAGCTCCGCGCCGTCCGCACGGCCATGGAAGCCCGGTGCAATGGCATGGAGCGGGAGCTGGAGGAGGCCCAGGAGGCCCAGCGCAAAGCGGAGGAAGCCCAGTCCACCGCCCAATGCGGGGTGGCCCAGGAGCTGGAAGCCTACCGCCGCGCCGAGCGCATGGAGCGCGAGGCCCGGGAGCGGTCGGAACAGATTTACCGCCAGACCAATTCCGTCCTGGCCGACGCCACCGTGCAGCTGGAGGACGCCACGGGGGGCATCTTCGAGCTGGCCGATCAGGTCATGGGCCAGCTGGAGCAGCTGCGCTCCGCCGTGGACCGCTCCAAACAAGCCCTGAAAAACGCCTCCGACACCATGTACGCCATTCGGCCACAGGAGGAAAAAATTGACAATTGACAGTTGACATTGTTCCCGCGTCATATCAAAAAAACGATGTCATCCCGAGCAAGCGAAGCGAGTCGAGGGATCTGCGCACTTCTTTTTCGTGTACAGTTAACTCCGTGCCAAGATCCTTCGACGCGGCATGGCCTTACTCAGGATGACACACACGCTTCCAATGATCATCTCCATTGAAACGATTTTCGCTAATTGTCAATTGTAAATTGTCAATTGTCAATTCTTACGGAGGCTTTCATGATCGTATCCCGTCCCGCTTATTATGACCGTTTCCGGTGTCTGGCTTCGGCCTGCCCGGACAGCTGCTGCCAGGACTGGAGCGTCCAGGTGGACGAGGAAGCCCTGGCCCTTTACCATCGGCTCCCCGGTCCCCTGGGGGAGCGGCTCCGCAGTGTGCTGACCCGGGAGGACGGGGAAACGGTATTCGCCGTGGAGAACGGCCGCTGTCCCATGTGGCGCGGCGACGGCCTGTGCCGCATCCAGGCGGAGCTGGGGGAGCAGGCCCTGTGCCGGGTCTGCCGGGAGTTCCCCCGGATTCGTCACGATTTCGGGGACTTTGCGGAGCTGCAGCTGGAGCTGAGCTGCCCCGAAGCCGCCCGGCTCATTCTCCTGTCGCCCCCGGAGCCCCGCCTGACCCGGGAGGAGCCGGACACCGACCCCCCGGAATACGACCGGGAGGAAATGGCCTATCTGAAGCAGCAGCGGGAGACACTGCTGCATATCCTCTCGGACCCCGCCCTGACCCCGGGGGAGGCCCTGCTGAGGTTCTACTGTGAGACCTCCGGCGAGGAAATCACCCCGGAGGGTCCCGGGGAAATCCGCCCCATGGCGGACTTTTTTGCCTCTCTGGAAATCCTCACCCAGATGTGGCCCACGCTGCTTACCGAAGCCGCACCGCGGCCCCTCCACCCCCTGACCCGGAGCCTTGCCCGGTACCTGACGGAGCGCTACTGGCTGCGCCAGGACCTGGGGGACGACTGGGGCAAGGGAGGCTTCATCGCCGCCTGCTGCCTGCTGGTCAGCGCTCTGGGGGAGAATTTTCTGGAAAACGCTCAGCTGTTCTCCAAAGAGGTGGAAAACTGCGCCGAAAACATCGACGCGCTGATGGACGCCGTCTACGACCACCCCGCCTTCTCCCCGGAGAACCTCACCGCTCTTTTGACGAATTCATAACCCGTTCACAGGGTTTCTATTTACTTTTCCCGGAGAAAATGGTATAATAGCCCCCAATTATCGGAGCCCCAGTTCTGCTGAATATGGTGCTTTCGTGAATTAGTTGAAAGTTGACAGTTGAAAGTTGACAGTGAACAGTTGTGGTATCCCCTTCGGGGATGATTTTAAATGACATTCAGGTAAGTGCGGCAGTCATGCAAATTGGTGTTTGTCGGAATGACACTGTAGGGGCGGCTATTAGCCGCCCGCCACGTTTCGTCTACGGAAGTGCTGCGTTTTATCGAAAACGCTCAGAAA
>SFHI01000021.1 GCA_004555705.1 Clostridiales bacterium
GGTTGTTTCTTTTCAACGAAATAAATCCCTTCCGGGATTTGTGAAATTTGCTTCGCAAGTGAAATACGCCTGCGGCGTGTGAAATACCTGCGGGCGTGATGGGATTTATTTCATTTCACTTTCCGCGCAAGCGGAAAATTTCACAATGACCGAGGGTCATTATTTCACTTCCGAAGGATATTTCACTTCACATCTTGCCTTTTCTGCTGTATGATCAGATTTGGAAAGGCGGTATTTTTTGCTGAATCCAAATTCTGAGGTGGGAGAGAGGGATACGCTTTGAATGGGCAATTGCTTGGGAAATGCGGGTTTTACTGCGGGAGCTGTCCCGCATTTTTGAGCGGAAGCTGCCTGGGGTGCATGAAGGCCCATAAAAAAGGCGATTGCTTCACTCGGGACTGCGTTCTGGGGAAGGGGATTCCCTTCTGCGGAGCCTGCCCGGAATTTCCCTGTGATACGATTCTGACGAAGGAGCGGTGCACGGTGCTGGACGGGGACTGGCTGCGCTGGAAGAGAGCCTGCCGGGAGGATATCCGGATCATTCCCGTGACGGAGGAAAATGTTGCCGCCGCAGGCTATATTCACGCGGAAAGCTGGCAGGAATCCCACCGGAGCTTCTGCACGGAGGAGTTTGTGCAGCGTCATTCCCGGGAGGCACAGACAGAGTACCTCCGCCGGGAGATGGAGGAGGGCAAACGGGTTTTCCTGCTCCTGGCCCCGGAGCCGGTGGGGATCGTGTCTGTGTGGGGGAGCCTGATTGAAAATCTGTACATCCTCCCCCGGGCGCAGAACAGAGGTTACGGGAGCAGACTGCTCCGCTTTGCCATGGCCATGTGCGAGGGGACGCCGGAGCTCTGGATTCTGGAGAACAACGAAGGGGCCCGCAGGCTCTACCACAGGTTCGGATTTCGGGAAACCGGATGGGCGAATCCGCTGAGCGATACCCTGCGGGAAATTCAGATGAAACAGTCCGGCGGCATGGGTGAATTGTAAAGGAAATTGTGGTTATTTTTTCACAACGCTTGTTTTTTCCGGGATAGAACGCTATAATGGAAGCAAATCATCATATGGAGAGCATGGGTATGGCAAACAATGTACAGCACCCGGATTGGGACGACCTGGGTCGCAGCATCCAGGAGGCCGTGGACAGGGCCGTGGGTTCCCGGGATTTTGGAAAATTGAATCAAACCATCTCCGACATTGCCGGGAAAGCGGTGGATATGGGCACCCAGGCAGTGCGCAGGAGTGTGGAGAATGTGTCCCGCCCCAAGCCCGAATACATAATCGCAAAGCCCAACCCGCCGCAGCAGAAGGCGCAGCTTCCTGCCGTCTACGCGAAAACAGGCGGACTTACGGCCTGGGGCGTGGTGAAAACCGCTCTGGGTGGGGTGTTTTCCTTTTCCTTTCTGATTGCGCTGCTGACCCGGCTGCTGACCTTTGCCCTGATGGGCACAGCGATCCTGACCTGGGGCGTCGCTGTGCTGGGAGTGTTTTTGGCAGGTTCGGTCTGGATGCTCGGCAGCGGAATTTCCGACCTGTGCGAGCTGAGCCGGTTCAACCGCTACCGCAAGGCCCTGGGGACAAGCACCCACCTGGCCCTGGAGAAGCTGGCCCGGAGTGTGGGAAAAACCGAGAAATTCGTCCGCCGGGAGGTGCAGCGGATGATCGACAAGGGGCTCTTCCTGGAAGGGCACCTGGACAAGGAGGAGACCTGCCTCATCACCAGCAATGAAACCTACCGCAATTTTGAGCGCAGCCGGTTGGAGCTGGAGGAACGCCAGCGTCAGCAGGCGGAGGAGAAAAAGCTCCTGGCCGCCCGGGAGGCTGCCGAACGGGAGCGGAAGGCCGCGTCGGCTCCCAATGCCCAGGTGCAGGAGGTGCTGGACCGGGGGAATGCTTTCATTGCCCAAATCCGCAGCTGCAACGATGCCATCCCCGGGGAGGAAATCTCCGGGAAAATCTCCCGGATGGAGCTGATTGTTCAGCGGATTTTCCAGCGGGCGGAGCAGCATCCGGAGATTGTCCCCGACCTGAAGAAGCTGATGGATTACTACCTGCCCATGACGGTGAAGCTCCTCACCGCTTATGCCGAGATGGATGCCCAGCCCGTCCAGGGCGAAACCATCCAGAACTCCAAGCGGGAGATTGAGGACACCCTGGACACCCTGAACCTGGCCTTTGAAAAGCTGCTGGATTCCGTATTCAAGGAGACGGCTTTGGACGTTTCCAGCGATATTTCCGTACTGAACACCCTGCTGGCCCGGGAGGGGCTGGCGGAGGATGAGCTGACGAAACTCCAGAAACAGAATATCTGATGAGAATAGGAGAATGACTATGGAAGACTTTAACAAGCCCATTGTCCCCAGCCTGACCCTGGAGCCTGATCTGGTGGAGGAGCCCCAGCTGGCGGTGGCTGAGGAAACCGCCCTGCAGCAGCCCCAGGTGGAGGAGCCGGCACTGACCCCCCAGGAGCGGGAGATGGTGGCCCAGTTTGCCGCCAAGATCGATGTGGAGAACACCGCCCAGATTCTGCAGTACGGCGCGGGGACCCAAAAGAAGATGGCGGATTTCTCCGACGCGGCGCTGGCCAATGCCCGCACCCAGGATTTGGGCGAGGTGGGCGATCTGATCGTCAGCGTGGTGGGCGAGCTGAAGGGCATGGACGCCGATGAGGAAAAGAAGGGCTTCCTGGGCTTCTTCCGCAAGCAGGCCGACAAGCTGGAGACCATGAAGAGCCGCTATGCCAAGGCGGAGGTCAACGTGGAGAAAATCGCCGACGCTCTGGAGCAGCATCAGGTGCGGCTGCTGAAGGACTCCGCGCTGCTGGACAAGATGTATGAGCAGAACCTGGCCTATTTCAAGGAGCTGACCATGTACATCCTGGCGGGCAAGCAGAAGCTCCAGGAGGTGCGCACGGGGAAGCTGCAGGAGCTGGAGCAGCAGGCCAAGGCCTCGGGCCTGGCGGAGGACGCCCAGGCCGCCAAGGACCTGGCGGACAAGTGCGCCCGGTTTGAAAAGAAAATCCACGATCTGGAGCTGACCCGGGCCATCTCCATCCAGACCGCTCCCCAGATTCGGATGATCCAGAATAACGACAACGTGATGGTGGAGAAAATTCAGACCACCCTGATGAATACCATCCCTCTGTGGAAGAATCAGATGGTGCTGGCGCTGGGCATTGCCCACTCCACCGAGGCGGCCCAGGCCCAGCGGCAGGTGACGGACATCACCAACGCCCTGCTGAAGCAGAACGCCGAGAAGCTGCACATGGCCTCCGTGGAGACCGCCAAGGAGGCGGAGCGGGGCATCGTGGATATCGAGACCCTGAAAAAGACCAACGCCGAGCTGATTCAGACCCTGGACGACGTGATGAAGATTCAGGCGGAGGGCCGCACCCAGCGCCTGGCCGCCGAGGCGGAAATGGCAAAGATGGAGAACGACCTGAAAGCCAAGCTCCTCCAAATCCGGGACGGAAAGTAAACGGTATTCGGGGGAGGAAAATTGTTGTTTACAGTTTTCGAACACCTTACGTTGCTGCCGTAGGGGCGGCTATTAGCCGCCCGAAGGCTTAAGTATTTTGAGCATTTCCGATAGAACGGAGTGCTTTTGTAGACGAAAGCACCCTTCCGGGTTTCCGGAGGGGTGCTGTTTATATGCGGGAGAGGCAGGCAATTCCCGCCAGAAGCTGCAATGCGAGGATCAGGGGAATTCCGATGGTGAATTTGGGGTGCCGGGTTTTGTGGCGGGCGGTGTACATCCCTGCCAGGGCGCCCAGGCTGCCGCCCAGCAGGGCGGAGGCCATGAGGGTGGACTCGGGGATGCGCCATTTCTTTTTTCGGGCGCGGTGCTTGTCCGCAAGCATAAGTGCGAAAGCCGCGGCATTGATTAGAGCGAGGTACAGGCAAAGTATCATCGGAGAATCCTTTCGGGAGGGATGGAAAAATGAAAAAACTGTTCTGGGTGCTCCTTCCGCTTCTGCTTCTGGCAGGGTGCACCGCCCGGGAAACCATGGAAACCCTGGCGGATGTCCCGGTGGAGGGGATGGCTGCCCCGCAGAGGCAGATCAGCGTGAATCTGCCGGACGAGGCGGCGGTCCCCACTGCGGAGAGCGACAGCGGGCGGATCTACCTGTGCAAGGATTACGAAATCATCATCCAGACCCTGGAAGCGGGGGACCTGGATGAAACCATCCGGACGCTCTCCGGCTACGACCGGGACAGCCTGACGGTGGTGAAAACCCGGGTGGAGGGGGCGGACCGGTACGATTTTGTCTGGGCCACCGCCGGGGAAACCGGAGAGCGGCTGGGCCGGGCGGTGATCCTGGATGACGGGAATTACCACTACACCATGACGGTGCTGAAGGACGCCGAGGCCACGAAAAAGACCCAGGTGGTGTGGCGGACGGTGTTTGAATCCTTTTCTCTGGTTTAGGGCAGCACCGCATAATGGGGCAAGGAGATTCGGGCAGTGTTTTGACACAAGCGAAAGTATGAAAAATGCGGGAATACTGGATGTATTTCCCATTTTTCATACTGTACGATTGGGGCAAAAGATCCGCCGAAGCCCGCAGCTCCCACCCAGCGGTGTTGCCTTAGGAGGAATACTGCCCCAGGGTTTCCCTGCACAGCTTCACGCATTCGTCAATGACGCTCTGGGGGTAGAGAATCTGCGCCTTTGCGCCAAAGCCGATGACCCAGCTGAGGAACATGGGGGACACGGCCACATCTACGGTGAAAAGGAAATGATCTTCTCCGTCGGGGATCAGCATGGTGTCCCGGCCGAAGCGGTCCACCACCACATTCACCAGGTCCCGGTGGAACCGGAGCTTCACTGTGGTGGGCTCTCCGGCGTACATCTGAAACAGCCGGTTGGCGTGCTCCGTCAGGGCCTTGCCCGTCAGCTCCGGGCAGGGGACCCGTTTTTCCTCGGACAATTGGATGTCGCTCATCCGGTCCACCCGGTAGCTGGTGACTCCATGCCGGGGGGACAGGGCCAGAAGGTAGCAGTTTTCATGGTCCTGGCACAGGCCGTAGGGGCTGGCAATGTAGCTTTTGTCCCGGTAATGCCGTTTGCCGTCAATCCCCCAGTCGAAATAGCGAAAGACGATCTGCCTATTGTGGGCGATGGCCTCCTGGATGGCGTCCACATTGTAGTAGATGGTCTCGTTCATGCTTTTAACCCGGCCGGATACCAGAACGTCCCGCCGCATGAGCTTGGCGTCGTAGACGCTGCACTGGCTGCACAGCTTCTCGATCAGCTCCCGGGATTTTCTGGCGGTGAGAAAGCGGCTGGACTGGACGGCGTCAATGAGCAGCTTCAGCTCCGGAAGCTCAAAATTCCGGGAGGCGATGTAATAGCCGCCGTTCTTCCCGGGGAGGGACACGATATCCTCACCGTAATCCTGGAGGGCTGCGATGTCCGAGTAGACGGTTTTGCGGTCACAGACAATATTGTGCTGCTGCTCCAGCATGGTCAGCAGCTCCGAGGCTCTCACCGGGTGATCCTGGTGAGAGTTCTTTTTCAGATAATCCCAAATATAGAAGATCTTCAGCTTTTGATTGTCGGATTTCGGCATGGAACTCCCTCCCTTCCCCCAGTATACCACATCTATCCGGCGGCGCAAACGGAAAATTTGCATTTTTTCCGGAAATGTGGTATGGTATGGCGAAAGGAGGGGCTGCATATGATTTACGCAGGATGTCACTTGTCCGCCACGGCGGGGTACGAGGCCATGGTGCGCACCGCCCTGGACATCGGTGCCAATACCTTCGCCTTTTTCACCCGGAATCCCCGGGGCAGCCGGGCGAAAAAGGAGGACCCCGCGGATGCCGCCGCAGCCGTGGAGCTGCTGGAGGAAAACGGCTTTGGGCCGCTGGTGGCCCACGGCGCCTACACCATGAACCTGTGCACTGCGGAGCCCGAGGCCAGGGCCTTCGCCGCGGAGGTGCTGTGCGATGACCTTCGCCGGATGGCAGCGATTCCGGGGCAGTATTACAATTTCCATCCCGGCAGCCATGTGGGCCGGGGAACCGAGGCGGGGATTGCGGATATTGCCGCTGCCCTGAAAAAGGCGCTGGAGCCCGGTTATCCGGTGACGGTTCTGCTGGAAACCATGGCGGGCAAGGGCAGCGAAATCGGGGGCTGTTTCCGGGAGCTGAAGGACATTCTGGACGCGGTGGGCTCCAACAGCGTGGGCGTTTGCCTGGACACCTGCCATGTGTATGACGGCGGGTACGACATCGTGGGGAATCTGGACGGGGTGCTCGCGGAATTCGACGCGGTGATTGGGCTGGACAAGCTGAAGGCACTCCATATCAACGATTCCAAGAATCCCATGGGCAGCCGGAAGGACCGGCATGAATGTCTGGGAAAGGGCAGCTTGGGATACGATACCTTCCGGGCCATTGTCAATCACCCCCAGCTTCAGGGGCTTCCCATGATTCTCGAAACCCCCAACGAGCTTCCGGGCTACGCCGAAGAAATCCAGTGGCTCCGCAGCGCGGAAAAATAAATGGAAAAGACGGGGAAGAGAGGTATATTGTTGTTTACAGCAATATCACCGTAGGGGCGGATATTATCCGCCCGTAACCTTTCGTCTACAAAAGCACTCCGTTCTATCGGAAATGCTCAAAATACTGTAAACAACAATTTCCCTTCCCCGCGGGGGTGTATTCAAGAAATGTTAATTTGACAGCGGGCGGATTTTGTGCCATGCTATATTAGAGTTGTTATGGAAGAAGGGACGGTGACGGTATGGAAGGATTGCTGGAGGCGTTTTATGCGTCCAGGGATACCTATGTCAGCGTATATCTGGGACTGCTTCGGTATGCGGTGCCGCTGCTGGCGGTTTTTCTGCTGGTGCGGTGCGCAAAGCCTTTGCTGACATTTCGCCGGGAGCCGGAAATCTGGGCCTGGCTGAATCTGCCGGGGGACAATCAGATTCCCATTACCCACTGGGAAAACGTGATCGGGCGGAGCAAGAGCTGTGACGTGACCATCAATTTCCCTACGGTATCCCGCAATCACGCGGTGCTGACCCGCTACGATGACGGCAGCTGGACCATCACCGACGCCGGTTCCAAGGACGGAGTGCTGGTCAATGGGAATCCGGTGCAGATCAGTGTTATCCGGGAGAAGGATGTGATCTCCATCGGCGGCGTGGATATGCGGCTGCAGCCCATCACCGCCAAGCAGGAGCAGCGGCAGGCGGCGCTGCGCACAAAGGCAGCCAGCGGCTGGGACAGCGTGGGAAATTTGCTGGTGCTGACGCTGCTGCAGTGCCTGATGGTGCTGGGATACCTTCTCGCGGGGGACCGGGAGGACTTTATGACCATCCTCCAGGGCTTCGGAGGGATCGTGATATGCCAGTGGGCACTGCTGATTTTCTACCTGATCATCCGCAGGACCTCCTTTGAGGTGGAGACCCTGGCCTTCTTCCTGTGCACCGTGGGTATGGCGGCCATTGCCTCGGTGAAGCCGGGGGAGACGGTAAAGCAGCTTGCTGCCATGGTGCTGGGGGTTGTGACCTTCCTGGCTGTGGGCTGGTCGCTGCGGGACCTGGAGCGGGCAAAGGTCGTCCGGTATCTGGCCGTGGTAGCGGGCGTGGGCTTCCTGGTGATTACGCTGCTCTTCGGACAGGAATACTACGGCGCGAAGAACTGGCTGGTTATCGGGGGGATGTCCCTGCAGCCCTCGGAGCTGAGCAAGCTCTGCTTTGTCTACGCGGGAGCCTCCACCATGGACCGGATCATGAACAAGCGCAACATCATTCTGTTTATCGCCTATTCCGTGGTGATCTGCGGATTTCTGGCACTGATGAATGATTTTGGAACGGCGCTGATTTTCTTCTGCGCGTTCCTGGTGATCGCGTACCTGCGCTCCGGGAATATGGGCACCATTGCCCTGGCCGTGACGGCCCTGGGTTTTGCGGGGGTGCTGGCGCTGAAGATCGCCCCCCACGCGCTGAAGCGTTTTGCCGTGTGGCGTCACGTTTGGGAGGACCCCTTCGGTGGTGGATATCAGCAGACCCAGGCCATGATCTCCATTGCGGCGGGAGGCCTGCTGGGGCTGGGCCCGGACCGGGGTCGGCTCCAGAAGGTGTTTGCCGCGGACTCGGACATTGTGTTCGCCACCGTATCCGAGGAATGGGGACTGATCCTGGCGGTGATCACGGTGCTGTGCATCGTGGTGTTCGGCCTGTTTGCCATCCGCACCGCGAGGGTGACCCGCAGCAGCTTCTATGCCATCGGTGGGTGCACCGCCGCCAGCGTTCTGGTGATTCAGACCGTTCTCAACTGCCTGGGCACCGTGGACGTGCTGCCCTTTACCGGTGTCACTTTCCCGTTTTTAAGCAACGGCGGCACCAGTATGATTGGGGCCTGGGGACTTCTGGGCTTTGTCAAGGCGGCGGATACCCGGCAGAATGCCAGCTTTGCCGTCCGCTTTACGGGCCGGGGGAGGGATTCCGATGAATAGAGTTGTAAAAAGAACCTGGCTCATGGGCCTGTTTGTGTGCCTGCTGCTGGGGGGACTGTGCTGGTTCCTCTTTGAGTACGCCGTGTCCGCGCCTAAGTGGATCGGCTCGGCAGGCTCCAGCTATGTCCACGCGGGAACCGTGGGCTACGGCAGTGTGACGGACCGGTCGGGGGAGAGCCTGCTGGAAATCGGCGACAGCAAGTCCTACAGCGCCGACCCGGCCACCCGGACCTCCACCATGCACTGGCTGGGGGACAGGCAGGGGAACATTTCCGCCCCGGTCATTTCCAACTACGCGGCGGATATGTCCGGGTATGACATTCTGAACGGTGTGTACGATTTTTCGGGACTGGGCGGGGAGATGGAGCTGACCGTTTCCGCCCGGGTGCAGAACACGGCCATGGAGGCCCTGGCAGGAAGAAAGGGCACCGTGGCGGTTTACAATTACAAGACCGGGGAGATTCTCTGCGCCGTGAGCGGGCCCTCCTATGACCCGGATAACATTCCGGAACTGACGGGGGAAGCCTATGAGGGCGTGTTCCTGAACCGCTTTACCCAGTCGGCCTATGTTCCCGGCTCCATTTTCAAGGTGGTGACCACTGCCGCTGCCCTGGACTGCGTGCCGGACATTCTGGACAGGACCTTCCGGTGCGACGGGGTGCTTCCCTACGGCGAGGAGCGGGTCACCTGCGAGAAGGCCCACGGAACGCTGGATTTGAAGGGTGCCCTGGCTCACTCCTGCAACTGCGCCTTTGCCCAGATCGCCGAGCTGGTGGGCAGGAAAAATATGAATGCTTATATTAAACAGTTCGGGATTACGGAGTCGGTGCGTTTTGACGGCATCACCACGGCCAAGGGCAATTATGATGTGTCCGAGGCGGCCCCGGTGTCCTTCGCCTGGAGCTGCATCGGCCAGTATACGGACCTCATTAACCCCTGCCGCTTTATGACCTTTATGGGCAGCATTGCCGGAGGCGGGGTGGGGGCGGAGCCCTACATCGTTTCCAGCGTCAGTGCCGGGGGAAAGCAGGTCTATGCCGCCGAAACCAGGAAAACCGACCGGATCGTATCCCCGGAGGTAGCCCGGACCCTCCGGGAGTACCTGGAAAACAATGTGAATACCATCTACGGAGCCGGGAATTTCCCGGGGCTGACCGTCTGCGCCAAATCCGGCACCAGCCAGCTGGGAGGGGGCAAGACCTCCAACGCCATGTTCGCGGGCTTCGTGGCGGACGAGGCGTACCCCCTGGCCTTCCTTGTTGTGGTGGAAAACGGAGGCTACGGCGCCAGCACCTGCGTACCCATCATATCCAAAGTGCTTGCGGAGTGCAAGTCGGTTCTGGACGGGGAAGGATCCTAAGGAAGGGAACCTTCTGACGCGGATTTGTTTTTTGGAAAGCCTGGAATCCATCCGCGATGCCAGGCTTTCCATTTATTCATAAATACGCGAATAATGTGATCAATTGTTGTTTAGCAAAATATACGCTGTCATTGCGAACCAGGCCGCAGCCTGGTGTGGCAATCCCCCAATAATTCAGGACGGTTTGTTAGAGCGTGTGTCCGTTTTTTGGACTTCTCGGAATATCCGGGGGATTGCCACGCCACTCAAGCGCACTGGCTCGCAATGACAGCGTTTTTTGGGTGCGCACGCGTAAACAACAATTTACCGCTTAGCTGAGTTATCCTGATAAGGCTTATGGGCGTTTCTGGATGGAAATGTCTTTGTGCATTGTTGACAAAAAACTACAGAATTGTTAAGAGAATATGTAGTGTTTGCCTCGTTGACAAATGTCCTTCCTTGAGATACAATAGCTTCAAATTCAAGGGGAGGTACAAAGCAATGACCGCACGGTTTTCTTCTGCAACCAGTCGTTCCAACCGCTGTTCCGCAGCGGCTTCCTGCTCTGCCTCCGCTTCCATCCGCGCCCTATTGGACACTGCCGCATTGTTGGTAGTGTCCATTTTTGCGCTTTGCCTGCTGGTACTGCGAATTATGCTGCCAATTGGGTAACCGGGATTCATGTTGTATGAAGAAGCGGTTACGGCGAAACGTAGCCGCTTTTTTATAGGCCGCCGGGGACCCGGGGGCCACAGCAAGAAGAAAAGGAGAATACATTATGAAAAAGGTTTTTGCACTGGTACTTACGTTTGCGATGGTTCTTGCCATGTTCGCCGGCTGCGGCTCTTCCGGTTCCGCTGACAAGAACACCATTAAGATCGGTATGACCGGCCCTCTGACCGGCGGCGCCTCTGCTTACGGCATCGCTGTCCGCGGCGGTATGCAGATCGCTGTGGATGAGATCAACGCCAAGGGCGGCCTGCAGATCGAGTTCAGGGCTGAGGACGACGAGGCCGACGGCGCTGACAAGGCTGTATCCGCCTACAACTCCCTGAAGGACTGGGGCATGCAGATTCTGGCTGGCCCCGTTACCACCGGTTCCTCTCTGGCCATCGGCGCTGAGGCCGTGAACGACAAGATCTTCATGCTGACCCCCTCCGCTTCCGCTGAGGACGTGGCCATGCTCGGCTCCAACGTATTCCAGATGTGCTTCACCGACCCCAACCAGGGCGCTTCCGCCGCTGATCTGATGGCTGCCAAGTGGCCCGGTGCCACCATCGGCGTGATCTATGACTCCTCCGACGCTTATTCCGCCGGCGTCCGGGACGGCTTCCTGGACAAGGCTGCCGATCTGGGCCTGAACATTGCCGTCAGCGACGCTTCCTTCACCAGCGACAACAAGGCTGACCTGTCCACCCAGGTTACCCAGTGCAAGGACGCCGGCTGCGACGTGGTGTTCCTGCCCTTCTACTACACAGAGGCTTCTCAGGTTCTGACCTATGCCAACACCATCGGCTACAAGCCCACCTTCTTCGGCTGCGACGGAATGGACGGTATCCTGACTGTGGAAGGCTTTGACACCTCCCTGGCCGAGGGCCTGGTGCTGATGACCCCCTTCGATGCCAATGCCACCGATGCCGCTACCGCTTCCTTCGTGGAGACCTTCAAGAAGAACAACGACGGCCTGGTGCCCAACCAGTTCGCTGCTGACGGCTACGATGTCATCTACGCCATCTACAATGCCTGCGTTGCTGCCGGTATTGACGGAACCACTTCTGCCGCTGATGCCTGCGCAAAGCTCCAGGCTGAGTTTGCCAAGATGAGCGTGGACGGCCTGACCGGCAAGGGCATGACCTGGGACGCCAACGGCATGATCTCCAAGGCTCCCGCCGCTGTGGTGATCGAGAACGGTATCTACGTCCCCATGGGTTAATCGCATAACGGAAACCCTGCTCACTTGACCAGGAGCCCGGTTTCCGGACCCCCAGAGCAGTCTATGGGATGGGAAGGTTCTCCTTCCCATCCCAGCATCTGCATTCGACAGTCAATGAGAACGGCTGCTTTAGCCGCTGTCATCGGCTGTCGGGAAAGAGAGGTTATGAACATATGCAGAGTATTCAATATCTGATCAACGGAATCAGTATCGGCGCGGTGTATGCCATTATCGCCCTGGGCTATACCATGGTGTACGGCATTGCCAAGATGCTGAACTTTGCTCACGGCGATGTGATTATGGTGGGCGCGTACATCGCGTTCTGCGTCACTAACTATCTGGGGCTGCCCTCCTTCGTGGCCGTGGCGGCTTCGGTGGTGGTCTGTACGCTGCTGGGCATCGTGATCGAGGGCCTGGCCTACAAGCCCCTGCGGGGAACCCCCAGTCTGGCGGTGCTGATTACGGCCATCGGCGTCAGCTATTTCCTCCAGAACGCTGCCCAGCTGATTTGGTCCTCCAGCCCCAAGAACTTCACCAGCGTGGTCACCATGGACCCCATCACCCTGTTTGACGGAAGACTCGTCATTACCGGTGAGGTGCTGCTGACGGTTCTGGTATCCACCCTGGTGATGATCGGCCTGACCCTGTTTACCGGAAAGACCCGTACCGGAAAAGCCATGCGGGCCGTTTCCGAGGACAGGGATGCCGCCCAGCTCATGGGGATCAATGTCAACAGAACCATTTCCGTTACCTTTGCCATCGGCTCCGCCCTGGCGGCGGTGGCCGGTGTACTGCTGTGCTCCACGGTTCCCACCCTGATGCCCACCACCGGCTCCATGCCAGGCATCCGGGCTTTCACCGCGGCCGTATTTGGAGGCATTGGCTCCATTCCCGGCGCTATGCTGGGCGGAATTTTGCTGGGTGTGATTGAGACCTTCTCCAAGGCGTACCTGTCCACCCAGTTTTCCGATGCCATCGTGTTCTGCGTGCTGATTGTGATCCTGCTGGTGAAGCCTGCGGGACTGCTGGGCAAGCAGGTCCAGGAGAAAGTGTAAGGTGGGGCGTATGAAGAACTTTTTTAAGAACCGTACTCTCCGGGGAAACGCGGTGACCTATCTGGTGGTCATTGTTGCCTTCGTGGTGATGCAGCTTCTGTCCTCCATCGGGGTGTTGGGCAGCTCCACCAAGGGCTTCCTGGTGCCCATCTGTGTGTACATTTCCCTGGCAGTGTCGCTGAACCTGCTGGTTGGCATCTGCGGAGAGCTGAGCCTGGGCCATGCCGGCTTTATGGGCATTGGCGCCTTTACCGGAATTCTGGTGGCTGCCGTTCTGAAGGATTCCGTTTCCGGGGATTTTCTGCGGCTGCTGCTGGCGATGGCAGCCGGAGGCCTGCTGGCCGGTGTTGTCGGCTTTGTGATCGGCATTCCCGTGCTGCGGCTCCGGGGTGACTATCTGGCCATTGTGACGCTGGCTTTCGGCGAAATTATGAAGAACATCATCGGCAATCTTTACGCCGGTGTGGACAGCAAGGGCTTCCACATTGCCATCTCCACCTCCAAGATGAAGCTGGAGGACGGCGGAAAGTACATCATCAGCGGCCCCCTGGGCGCCACCGGTGTGGAAAAGCTGGCGACCTTCACCATGGGCTTCGTGCTGGTGATGGTGACGCTGTTTGTGGTGCTGAATCTGGTGAACTCCAAGGAAGGCCGGGCCATCAAAGCGGTTCGGGACAACCGGATCGCTGCCGAATCCGTGGGCATCAATGTCACTGCCTTCCGGATGAAGGCCTTTGTGATCTCCGCGTTCCTTGCCGGTATGGCGGGGGCTCTGTTTGGCCTGAACTATTCCTCGGTGTCCGCTTCCAAGTTCAATTTCAACACCTCCATCAATATTCTGGTGTTCGTGGTGCTGGGCGGCATGGGCAATATTCTGGGTTCCGTGATTTCCGCAACGGTGCTGTATGTGCTGCCGGAAGCCATGCGCGGCCTGCAGGACTACCGGATGATCCTTTACGCCATCGTCCTGATTCTGGTTATGCTCTTCACCTGGTCTCCGAAGATTAAGAGCGCGACCTCTGAGTTTACGGATCGTGTTGCCAGTATGATGAAGAGAAAGGGGGCAAAGGCACATGAATGAGTACAGCAGAAAGATACTGAAGGTTCCCTCCTACACGCTCCTTCGTGAAGAGGACAAGGATAAGCTCCCTGTGCTGGATGTCCGGAATCTGGGCATCGACTTCGGCGGCTTGACCGCTGTGGACAGCTTCAACATTACCATCGGCCCCACCGAAATCTCCGGCCTCATCGGCCCCAACGGCGCGGGAAAGACCACCATCTTTAATCTGCTCACCGGTGTATATCAGCCCACCCGGGGCTCCGTGCTGATCAACGGCATCGACATCAAGGGAATGCCCACCTACAAGGTCAACAAGCTGGGCATTGCCCGTACCTTCCAGAACATCCGGCTCTTTTCCGATATGACAGCCCTGGACAATGTGAAGGTGGGTATGCACAATGAGATTCGCTGCTCCTTTATCAATAGCCTCTTGCATCTGCCGGGCTATTACAAGGCGGAGCGCAAGGCCAATGAGAAGGCCATGGAGCTGCTGGAATTCATGGGTCTGCAGGATATGGCCTATACCAAGGCGGGGAGCCTCCCCTACGGTGTGCAGCGCCGGCTGGAGATTGTCAGGGCCCTGGCCACCAATCCTTCCATTATTCTTCTGGATGAGCCTGCCGCCGGTATGAACCCCAGCGAAACCGCGGAACTGATGCACCAGATCCGCCGGATTCGGGACACCTTCCATATCGCGATCTTCCTCATTGAGCATGATATGAACCTGGTGATGAACGTCTGCGAGGCCATCGCGGTGGTGAACTACGGCCGCATCATCGCCAAAGGCACCCCCGAGGAAGTTCGCCAGAATCCCGCCGTGATTGAGGCGTATCTTGGCAAAGAGGAGGCCGGTGCCTGATGCTGAAAATTGAAGATATGCACGTCTACTACGGCGCGATTCATGCCATCAAGGGTGTGTCCTTTGAGGTGGGCGAGGGGGAGATCGTTGCTCTGATCGGCGCCAACGGTGCGGGCAAGAGTACCATCCTGAAAACGGTTTCCGGTCTGATGCACCCCCGCAGCGGCTCCATTACCTTCTGCGGGGAAGATATCGCCCATATGGATGCCTACAAGCTGCTGCGGCACGGCCTTGCCCATGTCCCCGAAGGACGGCGGATTTTCCTGCAGATGACGGTGCAGGAGAATCTGGAAATGGGCGCGTACATCCGCAAGGAGGTTTCCCAGCAGGACCTGGAAACCGTATTCACCTACTTCCCGCGGCTGAAGGAGCGGCGCAAGCAGGTGGCGGGCACCCTCTCCGGTGGTGAACAGCAGATGCTGGCCATGTCCCGGGCCCTCATGAGCCATCCCAAGCTGATGATGCTGGACGAGCCCTCCATGGGTCTGGCGCCCATCCTGGTGGACCAGATTTTTGAGATCGTGAAGGAGCTTCACAAGGCGGGCACCACCATATTGCTGGTGGAGCAGAACGCCCGCAAGGCGCTGCAGGTAGCTGACCGGGCCTATGTGCTGGAAACCGGCAGCATCACCCTGAGCGGCACCGGCGCGGAGCTGGCCAGCTCCGACGCCGTGAAAAAGGCGTATCTCGGCGGTTAATTTCTCACACCCTCTGCATACAATGTGCAGGGGGTGTTTTTATGTGCCGGAAACGTCATATGCATGGATGGTGCATGATCTGCCTGGGGTTTGGCATACTGGTGGGACACTGCCTGGAGTCCTGGTTTCTGTGCGCGGTGGGAGGCTTTATCCTGGTTGTGGTGGGCTTCTGCACCCTGCGAAGAAGGTAGAGCCTGGGGGATTTGGGATAACAATTGTCGTTTGCGATTCGTTATCGTAGGGGCGGCTATTAGCCGCCCGCAACCTAACGGCTACAGAAATGTCCGTTTTATCCGTAAATGCTCAAAAATCGGGACATTTCGGGCGGCTGATAGCCGCCCCTACGGTAGGAATACAACGTGCTTGAAAACTGTAAACAACAATTTTTTGGAATATACTTGTCCCCCGGGGAATATGCTTTGGTAACACTGCGTGGAGAAGGAGTGATCCGCATTGGAGATTCAATTCAAAAACACTGTCTGCTCCTGCCTGGAACTTGTTCAGCGGGAGGTTCAGAATTCCGAGGGGACGCTGGAAATCCGGGTGCCGGATGGAATGCCGGACATCGGGCGGATTCTGGCCGCCTGGGGACAGCCGATCCTCAGGGGGAAGGAATGGAGAAGTGAGGATATATCCTTCTCCGGAGGGATGATGGTTTGGGTGCTTTACGTGCCGGAGGACGGCACCGAGCCCAGGTGTCTGGAGGGGTGGATTCCCTTCCAAATGCGCTGGGATTTGCCGGGGAATACCCGGGACGGTCAGATTCGGATGGGCCTTACCCCCAGATTTGTGGACGCCCGTTCCGTCTCCGCCCGGAAAATCATGATCCGCGCGGGCCTCGGCGCTATGGCGGAGGCCTTTACACCCGGGGAAACCCAGCTCTATGGCCCCGAGGAGGTCCCTCAGGAGGTGGAGCTGAGGCGGGAACGGTATCCGGTGCGGCTGATGAAGGAGGCCGGAGAGAAAACGTTCCTGCTGGCTGAGGAGCTAACCCTTCCTGGCTCCGCCCCCCAGCCGGAAAAGATTCTCTATTGCTCCCTGAGTCCGGAGATCACGGACCAGAAGGTTATGGCCAACAAGGTTGTTTTCCGGGGAAACGGGAATCTCCATATGCTCTACACGGCGGAGGGGGGACAGCTCCACAGCTGGGAATTCCCGCTGGCCTTTTCCCAACTGGCGGAGCTGGAGGAGAGCTATTCTGGGGACGCCCAGGTCAGCGTCATCCTCTGCGCCACCACGCTGGAGCCGGAGATTGATGACGAGGGTGTTCTGAAGCTGAAGTGCGCCCTGGTAGGCCAGTACCTTGTGGACGATTTGCAGCTGGTGGAGGTTGTGACGGATGCCTACAGCCCGGGAAGAAGCCTGGAGATGACCTCCCAGGACCTTCGCCTGAGCGTTGTTCTGGATACAAGAAGGGAAAGCGTGTACGGAGAACAATCCATTCCCTCGGGAGGAAATCTGGCCGCGGACGTGCAGCTCCTGGCGGATTACCCAAGCGTCCGCGGCAGTGAGGATGGGGTACAGATTGAGGCGCCGGGTTCCATGCAGGTTCTCTATTATGACAAGGATGGGGCTCTGCAAAGCGCGACGACCCGTTGGGAAGGGAAATGCAGCCTGCGTGCGGACGGGGACTGCCAGGTGAGCGCCCGGCCCCTTCCTGCCCCGGAACCCCAGCTTCTGGTGGGCGGCGAGCGTATGGACGTCCGGTGGGAGCTCCCCGTGGAGATTGTCACCATGCAGCGAACCCGCATTCCCATGGTCACTGGGCTGGAGCTGGGAGAGGCGAAGAAGCCGGACCCGGGCCGACCCTCCCTGATTCTGAAGCGGGTGGGCTCGGACGGCTTGTGGGAGATCGCCAAGCGCACCGGCTCCACCATGGAGGCCATCCGCAAGGCCAACGGCCTCCGGGAAGAGCCGGAATCCGGCCAGATGCTCCTGATTCCGGTGGGAATATGACGGGCAATTGTGTGAAGAATTGTTGTTTACAGCACTAAAAAAGAAACTGTCATTGCGAACCAGTCCGCAGACTGGTGTGGCAATCCCCCAGTCGAAAAGAATCAGGTAACGATTACCACCAAAAACCGCATCGAATCTCACTCTTTCGGGAACTTTTCGATACATTTTCCCTCTAACCGGGGGATTGCCACGCCAGTGTGCGCACTGGCTCGCAATGACAGCGTTTATTTTGTAAACAACAATTTATCAACCTATGGCTTCCCCGCGGCGCGGGGCCGCGAAAAACGCCGTTCCGGGGGAGAACCGGGACGGCGTTTGAGCAGGCTGTCGCGTTTGGGGGAAGGACCTGCCTGGAAACAGCTTAGCGAAAAACCTCTGTCATTAGCAAGGGGAATCTGTCGAAGAGCGCTCCGGGGAGAAGAAAGAAGTTTTTTCGGTTTCCGCTTGTCAGAGCCTTATTTTGGTGGTATAATATCGGGTAGAAATTTTATATAGAAGGTGTAATCCATGACAAAAATCGATATTTACTCCGGATTCCTGGGCGCCGGAAAAACGACCCTGATCAAGAAAATGATTCAGGAGGGCTATCAGGGGGAGAAGCTGGTGCTCATTGAAAACGAATTCGGTGAGATCGGCATTGACGGCGGATTCCTCCAGGATGCGGGCATCAACATCACCGAGATGAACTCCGGCTGCATCTGCTGCTCCCTGGTGGGTGACTTCGGCAAGGCACTGGTCAAGGTTATTGACGAGTATCATCCCGACCGAATCATCATTGAGCCCTCCGGCGTGGGCAAGCTGTCCGATGTGATCGGCGCGGTGAAAAAGGTCATGACCGAGGACGTTACCCTGGGTCATACCGTGGCCGTGGTGGACGCGGGTAAGGTCAAGGTGTATATGAAGAACTTCGGCGAGTTCTACAACAACCAGGTGGAGACTGCCGCTACCATTATCCTGTCCCGTACCGACTCCATCCCCCAGGCCAAGCTGGATGCCGCCGTGGCCATGCTGCGGGAGCACAATGACAAGGCTGCCATCGTTACGACCCCCTGGGGTCAGCTCACCGGGGCGCAGCTGATGGACGCCATGGAGGGACAATCCTCCCTGGCCCGTGAGCTGGCGAAGCTGGAGGAGGAGCATCACCATCATCACGATCATGACGATGATGATTGCTGCTGCCACGACCATGAGCACCATCATCACGACCATGACGATGATGACGATTGCTGCTGCGGCCATGACCATGAGGAGCACGAGCATCATCACGACCATGAGGAGCACGAGCATCATCACGACCATGAGGAGCACGGGCATCACCATCATGACCATGAGGAGCATGAGCATCATCACGACCATGACGAGCACTGCACCTGCGGCTGCCACGACCATGAGCACCACCACCATGACCATCGCGCCGATGAGGTCTTTACCTCCTGGGGCGTGGAGACTGCCAGAAAGTTTGACAAGGCCGCAGTGGAAGCTGCTCTGAAGGAGCTGGACACCGGGAAATACGGCGCGGTGCTTCGCGCCAAGGGCATTCTGGCTGCCGCGGACGGAAGCTGGATTCACTTCGACTTCGTTCCCGGGGAACTCAATGTGCGTACCGGCGGCGCGGATATCACCGGCAAGCTGTGCGTCATCGGCTCCAAGCTGGATGAAAAGGGCATTGCGGTTCTGTTTGGGGTGTAAGCCATGCAGCAGATTCCAGTCTATGTCTTTACCGGGTTCCTGGATTCCGGAAAGACGAAATTCATCCAGGAGACCCTGGAGGACCCCCGGTTCAACGCGGGAGAGCGGACGCTGCTGCTGGTTTTTGAGGAGGGGGAGGAGGAGTATGACTTCTCCACCTACCCCCACCAGAATGTGTACCAGGAGGTCCTGGATCAGCAGACCGTGACCACCAAGGAACTCCAGGCCCTGGCCAAAAAGTACAAGGCTCAGCGGGTTGTGGCGGAGCTGAACGGAATGCAGCAGGTGGGCGACCTTTATATGCGCTTCCCGGACAACTGGGCGGTTGCCCAGGAGGTTATGTTCGCCGATTCCACCACCTTCCAGGCCTACAACGCCAATATGCGCAATCTGGTGATGGACAAGCTGGTGGGCGCTCAGATGGTGGTGTTCAACCGGATGACGCCGGGCCAGGATGTGATGCCTTTCCATAAGATCGCCAGAGCCGCCAACCGCCGGATCGACATTTTGTACGACTACACCGACGGAACAACGCAGATGGACGACATTGCCGACCCGCTGCCCTTTGATATCAATGCGCCTGTGATTCAGATTCTGGACCAGGACTTTGCCCTCTGGTACCGGGATGTGACGGAGGAACCCATGAAGTATGACGGGAAAACCGTTTGCTTTAAGGCCCAGGTGGCCATGCTCCGGCGGAATAAGGACGGGATGTTTGCCCCGGGCCGGTTTGTGATGACCTGCTGTGTGGAGGATATCCAGTTCTGCGGCATTCCCTGCCGCTATGCGGAGGCGGCCAGCCTGGAATCCCGTTCCTGGGTAATGGTCAGCGCCAAGATCAGCGCCGAGAAGCACCCGCTGTACAAGGGGGATGTGGGCCCGGTGCTCACCGCCATCCGGGTGGACCGCAATGCGGAGCCCGCCGATCCGGATGTGGCCACGTTCTGAGAAGATAAGAATTGGTATACAGCATTTCGCGTATTACAGCAAACCTCCGGGAACGGTGTTCCCGGAGGTTTTGATATTGATACGCTCAGGTATCCATATCCTGAACCTTGATGTTCTTCCCAAAGTAGGCCAGGATATAGCTGATAAAGGAGAAAATCAGAAAGCCGGTATCCACCAGGGCGATGGCGTTGACTGCGCTGTGGGGAATTCCCGGGAAAAGCACCAGGGCGATGAGGCTGACGAACAAAATGGTGGTACAGATTTTTCCTGCCATCAGCGCTCCCGGAAGCATTTTGCCCTTGCGGAAGTGGATAATCCCCATGATGAGCTGGAAGCCCTCCTTGATGACGAAAAGAACCAGTACGGGACGCAGCACCGGGTAATGGACGGACAGGCACAATGTCAGGGTGAATTGGGTCGCTTTGTCCGCCAGCGGGTCCAGAACCTTGCCAACGGTGGAAATCATGTGGAAACGGCGGGCGATTTTCCCGTCGATGAGATCCGTCATGCAGGATACCGCCAGAATCGCTCCCGCCACATAGTACTGCCAGTCCTCTTCCGCGTTCAGGTAGACGGTAATGTATACAGGAATCAGGGCCAGACGGAACAGGCTCAGCAGATTCGGGATGGTGAAAACTTCCTTTTTCCAGTCTTTGATATACATGGGTTTCTCCTCCGGTAAGCGGCCGGGGTTCTGTGGAACCTATGAAAAAGCATCCGCGGCTGAGCGATGAATTTCCCCTCTCAGCCGTGGAGCACCGTTTCCTTCAAAACTTCCCGATTTTACCGCATGGAACATATTATAGACACAATTGCGGACTTTATCAAGTATGGGAAGGGGGGGTAGGCCCAAAATTCATAAAATGGCAATAAATTTCCCTATTCCAGCGGGCGATACCTGCTGGTAGCCAGGGGATAATGGAGCGCCAGGTGCTTCCAGGTGATCTTATCCAGCTCCCCGGTCATGGGAAGGCTGCAGAGTGCCTGCAGGGTGGCAATGGAATCCGCCGTGGCTTCGTCCAAGAGCCCCCTCTGGGTGGGGAGGGGGATGCTGTGATAGACCAGGGACAGGACTGTCAGCATGGCCTGGGCCAGGAACAAATTCGGGTGAACCTCCCCCTTGCGGATGATCTGACCGGGGTCGAGAATGATGTCCAGGGGCTGGGCCGAGGTGACACGGGTCAGGGCGGGGTTATAATGGCGGACAATGGCTTCCCAGGTGGGAAGGTCCGTCACCCCGGTGACGCTGAGGCCATGACGGCGCTGGAAATGGGACACGGCTGCCATGGTTTCCGGGCCGTAGATGCCGTCCGTAATCAGGGAGGGGTGGCTGGGGTCATCCTCCGCAATGACCCGGAGCATGGTTTGCAGTGCCCGGATTGGTTGGCCTACAAAGGATTCCGTTGGTCTCATCGTACCGCCTCCTGACTGACTGGATCCTGATTGCCCATACTGAGGTTGTTTCCAGGGAACTGGGTCATGGTTGAGGTCCGGGAATACCGGTTCCTGGGGTTGTTTCCTCCGACCAGAGCAGAGGTAAAGGGGAAGCTCTCCGGGTTACGCCAGGAGATGGTTTCGATGCCGGAGAACTGGTCGTAGATCTCATCCCAAGTTTCCGCGTTGACCACACCGGTCTGGGGAAGCCCGAAGCGGCGTTGGGCGGCAAGCACTGCGTTCTCTGTTGCGCTGCCGAAGATCCCGTCCACGGTCAGCGGGGGAATCTCCGGGATGTAGGCCGAAAGCACGGAGAGCATATACTGCAAATGCTCCACCTTGACCCCGGTATCTCCCCGGCTGATGGGGTTCGTGGTGGCCCAGGAGATGGAGTAGAACCGCTGACCCTGGCTGCGCAGCTCCGAAAGGGAGGTCACTGCCGTATAGATCCGCACCAGGGCATACCAGGTGGCTTTGCCCACCACACCGTCCGGCTCCAGACCAAAGACCTCCTGGAACCGGCGGACGGCCGCCTCCGTCTGGGCACCGAAGATCCCGTCCACGGGGGAGATTTTCGGGATTGCGGGGTAATTCTGGGATATCCGGTTCAGGGAGGCTTGAACCACCACCACGCTGGGGCCCGAGAACCCCCGGCGCAGGGCAATTCCGGGATAGGAGGAGGTAATGCCCCGGATGGGGGCATCGGTGACGATTTCCACATCCCCGTAGTAGCTTCGGAGAATCTGGGTGGAGTTGTAGCCCTGTTTGGCAAGGTTTTGACTGCCCCACTGGCTCAGACCCTCACAGGTAACGGTGGTACCGTTGCAGAACTTGGCGGCCAGGGGCTCCACAAACCCGGGGCGGCGGAGATAGTTGTTGAAAAGATCGTCCACCAGCCGGGCCACGTTGGTAAAGTAGCTTCGGCCGTTGACGAAGAACTGGTCGTAGGCCGTGGAGCTGGTGATGTCGAAATCGTAGCCCCGGCTGCGGTAGAACTCGGTGTACACCCGGTTCAGGGCAAAGGAAACGATGGCCAGAATGTTGGCCCGGAGGGCGCTTTCCTCCCAGGTGGGATAGATTTCGCTGGAGGCCACGTTCTTGACATAGTCGATAAAGCTGACGGTCACGTTCTGGGCATCGGCGCCCGGCGCGCCCAGGTGGACCGTGATCCTCTGGGGTACATAAGGCGTTACAGGGGGCATAGGCACCTCCTACAGGTTCTGGGGCGGCGTGTTGAAGATGACGTTCTGGCTCCAGGACTGGGGAAGCTCCGCCAGGGGGATCATCTCCAGATTCTGCAAGGTGGTGGTATCCGCGAAAACCTGAAGGTTCTCGGATTCGATCTGCTCATAGCCCTTCAGATGGGCGTACAGATTCACGGAGGTGAAGGGTTTCCCCCCGGGTTCCGGGGACTGACTCTCTGCCAGGTCCGGTACCGGAATCTCGATGGGGGCAATCTGACCGCTGCGGTCCGTCAGACGCATGGCAATCGCCGTTCCGTCGGTGGATGTGACGGCAATGGCCACGTTTTCCAGCGGAAGCTGGGCGTAGCTGGAGTAGGCGTGTACCTGTATGTAGCCTGTGGCAGGCATGGTATCCCTCCTTATCGCGTTCTGGAGTATGATATGCGGTGAAGGGAAATTCGGTTCCTCCACAGGCTTTCCCCTACAGGAAGCTCTGCATCTGGCGGATGTTGGCGGTTTCACAGTCCAGGAGCTTCTGGGACAGGGTCCTCAGTTTTTCATCCGGATGGGGAAACTGGTGAAGGTTTTTCAGACCCTTGATCATCCCCTTTGTATTGCCCTGGATCATCATGTCCGCGATTCGGGAATCACAGTTTCCCCGGCTCAGCTTCATCCGGGTCATGGCGTCCGTCATGAGGCGGAGCGCGGGGTCAAGCTCCTCCACCTCCCAGCCCCGCTGGGAGGCGATGGCGTGGGCTTCGCTTTCGATGGCATCATACTCCCGGAGCTGGGACTCCAGAGCCTTCCGAAGGCCCGGACGCATACTGGTATTTAGGCAGCTCCGGATTCCAAGCTGCCCCATTTGGGTGGTTTTCAGAAGAGAAGACAGAATTTCCTTCCCGTTTTTCATGCTGCATCACCTGGGAGCAGTATGCCCCGGGATGAAAAAAACATACCCCTTGGAATACTTCCTCTCCCACCGGCATAGGATATGCGGACGGAAAGGATGTGGTGGATATGTGCGCAATCGCGGGAGCCGTGGGACTTAGGGTGGACGCGGACACCGAGGGGAGAATGCTGGGCACCATGGTTCGCAGAGGGCCGGATGGGGAGGGGGTCTTTCGGCAGGGGGAATGCTGCCTGCTCCACAGGCGGCTTGCGGTCATCGACCCCAGGGGCGGTGCACAGCCCATGGAGCTCCGCTGGGCGGGAGAGAGGTACGTGCTGGTCTACAATGGGGAGCTGTACAACACCGATTCCCTCCGCCGGGAGCTGGAGGGCCTTGGACACCGCTTTCTGGGACACTCGGACACCGAGGTGGTGCTTCACGCCTACGCGGAATACGGGGAAGCGTGTCTGGAGCGGTTCAACGGGATTTTCGCCTTTGCCGTCTGGGAAGCGGGCCGGGGGGCGCTGTTTCTTGCCAGGGACCGGATCGGTGTGAAGCCCCTGTTTTATATGCTCCACCAGGGGGGTCTGCTCTTCGCCTCGGAGATGAAAACCATTCTGGCATATCCCGGGGTCCGGGCGGAGCTGGATGAAACCGGCGCGGCACAGCTGATACTCATGGGCCCCGGAAGGCTGCCGGGCAGCGGCGTGTTCCGGGGGATGCAGGAGCTGGAAAGCGGCTGCTGCGCCCGGTTCGAGGGAGGGCGTCTGCAGTGCCGCCGGTACTGGAAGCTGCGGGATCGGGAGCACCGGGATTCCTTTGAGGAAACCGCCCAGCGGGTGCGGGAGCTGGTGACGGACGCCATTCGCAGCCAGATGGTATCCGATGTGCCCATCGGAACCTTCCTGTCCGGAGGGCTGGATTCCAGCATCATCAGCGCCATCTGCGCCGGGGAGATGGCAAAGCGAGGGGAGCGGCTTCGAACCTTCAGTGTGGACTACCGGGACAATGACCGTTATTTCCAGCCGGGGAAATTCCAGCCCAATTCCGATGGACACTTTATCCGGGTGATGGAGGAGACCCTGAATTCCCGGCACAGCTGGACGGTGCTGAGCCCCCAGGATTTGGCGGACTGTCTGGAGGAGGCGACCATCGCCCGGGACCTGCCGGGCATGGCGGATGTGGATTTCTCCCTGCTGGCTTTTTGCCGGGAAATCCGCAGGGATGTGACGGTGGCCCTCTCCGGCGAGTGTGCCGACGAGATTTTCGGAGGGTATCCCTGGTACAGAGACCCGGAGGTCCGGGCGCTGGAGGGGTTCCCCTGGGCACAGAATACCCGGACGAGAGCCTCCCTGCTGGGAGAAAACCTCCGGGCACGGCTGAATCCGGGGGAATTTGCCATGGAGGCCTACCGAAAAACCTGCCGGGAAAGCGATATTCTCCCGGGCACCTCCCCCCGGGAGCGGCGGATGAAGGAAATGGTGAACCTGAACTTCGCCTGGTTTATGCAGACCCTGCTGGACCGGAAGGACCGGATGAGTATGTACTGCTCATTGGAGGTGCGCGTGCCTTTCTGTGACTACCGGATCGCGGAATATCTGTACGGCGTTCCCTGGGAATACAAGGACTACCAAGGCCAGGAGAAGGGGCTTCTGCGCTATGCCATGCGGGGCCTGCTGCCGGAGGAGGTACTGTACCGGAAGAAAAGCCCCTATCCCAAAACCTTCGACCCGGAGTATGAGCGAATGATGGAAGGTTGGCTCCGTCAGGTGCTGGACCGGGGGGATTCGCCCCTGGAGGCGCTGGTGGACAGGGGAGCACTGGAAGCGCTGCTGAGCGAGGAAAGCCCCTGGCCCTGGTACGGACAGCTGATGCGCCGTCCTCAGACCATGGCCTATTTTCTGCAGCTGGATTTCTGGCTGCGGCATTACGGTGTAAGGCTGGTGTTTTAACGCCTGTTTCTTGACGCATGGGGAATTTCGTGGTAGAATAAAAACAAATTTCAGGGGAAGCAAATGGTAAATTGTTGTTTGAAAGTGCGCGTTACAAATTACCTGTCATTGCGAACCAGTCCGCAGACTGGTGTGGCAATCCCCCGGTTAGAGGAGAAATGTACCG
>SFHI01000119.1 GCA_004555705.1 Clostridiales bacterium
GGCGGTAATCGCTACCTGGTTCCATTCAACCGGGGGATTGCCACGCCAGTGTGCGCACTGGCTCGCAATGACAGCATTTATTTTCTAAACAACAATTTATCCCGCTGCTGCGGTTTGTCCGGCAGGCATTTTTCATTGTGCCGTTAACAAAACAAACTGTATGCACCAAACATACCTTTGGGAGAGGTGAGGATCATTTATCAGTATTTGCTGTCGAGCATCGACACGGAATATGAAACCGTCAGGACAATGAAAAACAGCCCGCGAGGCTGCGTTTCGCTTCTGCAGAACAGGCAGAACGGAATGCGCTTTATTTTTCGCCATTATTGCGGAAACGGAGAGGTCTACCGGAAGCTCCTGGGTATCTCCTGCCCGAACCTGCCGCAGATCATGGAGGCGGCGGAAAGCGGCGGGATGGTAGCGGTGGTGGAGGAATACATACAGGGGGATTCTCTGGCGGAGCTGCTGGAGGGGGCGGTGTTTACGCCTGCGGAAGCGCGTAAAATCACCCTGCAGCTCTGCGGCGCCCTGTGGGTGCTGCACAGCATGGGCGCGGTGCATCGGGACATCAAGCCGGAACATGTGATTATTCGGGGCAGCAAGGCGGTTTTGATCGACTTTGACGCTTCCCGGATATTCAAAGGGGAGTGCAGCGCCGATACGCAGATTTTGGGAACGACGGGCTATGCCGCGCCGGAGCAGTACGGCATCTCGCAGACGGACCAGCGGGCGGACATCTATTCTCTGGGGGTGCTGCTGAATATCATGCTCACCGGAAAGCACCCCTCCAAAGAGCTGGCCGGAGGCAGATTGGGACACATTGTGCAGAAATGCACCATGGTGAATCCCAAAAAGAGGTATAAAAATGTGCTCTGGCTGATGGAAGCACTTTAAGAGGTGGCCCTATGCGTAAAAAATGTATCCATTGCGGCGCGGAGCTGCCGGAGGACGCTTCCTTCTGCCCCCGCTGCGCCCAAAGTCAAATCGAGAGGGCGGAGATAAAGCCCCCGCGCCTGTGGAGGAAACGGACGCTGCTTGCCCTTGGCTGCGCAGCCCTTCTGGCGCTGGCGGTGCTGGCCGGCGTCCTCTCCCATCGTCCGAAAACCTTTGAGGGCGGCGCGTATATCGTCTATACGGATCGGGATGGGGATTACGAGCTGCTGGTAACCTTCCACCCCGACGACATTGCAAACAACAGGCCGATCAGGGAAAAAACCGTTTCCCTGTCCACCAATGAATTTTCCAATATGACCGTCATGCTGGGGGTCTATCATAACGGGCAGATCGCGGATACGGAGGCGTTTTTCACCAAGGTGGAAAGCTGCACCCTGGAGGCCGGTCCCAATGAGGGCGGCGCTCTGTCCCTGTCCCAGCCCACCTATAATACGAACTTTCTGCCTGCCGCCCGGGAAAGTGACATCACCTATTCCGGGGAAAGCGGAAGAAATGAGCTTACCTGGACGCTGTGCATGAAAAACGGCGATACCATCCGGTTGAAGCAGACCTTTGAAGTGATTCCCCTGGTCCGCCAGGTCTATACGCCGGAGGATACGGCGCTGGACACCATGGAGGATCTGATCGCGCTGCTCTTTCGCATCAACCGGGAGGTTCCCGAGGATACCATTGTGGACATTTATCTGCCCCCGGTCACCTATACCGGCGATCTCACCATGGTTTCCAGGGCGGTCAACCTCTATGGCAATACGGACGGCAAGGGGCGCACCGTTTTTACGGGAACTCTGTCCGTCAACACGGACAGCCCCTCCAACGTGATGCTGTTTGACCTGGACTTTGCGGGCAGCGGGGGCACCGGGCTTTCCGCCACTGCCTCCGTCTACATGGGCGGCTGCTCCTTTTCCGGCTGGGACATCGGCGCGGTGGCGCTGGACGGCGGCATGATCGGCGTGGAGCGCTGCGTGTTCACAAATAACGGCATCGGCTTCAAGTACAATACCGTGGTCTATCATTCCTTTAACGATGTGTTCCCGGACTGCACCATCACGGACAACGACATCGGCGTTCAGTTCGCACGGCTGCAGGGAACCATCACCATTGATTTTGCAGGCAGTGTTTTCTCGGGAAACCGGATCGACATCGATAATCCGGCGCAGTATTCCATCGACACATCCAAAGCGCTGTTTCCGTAATTTTCATGGGAACAGCGGGGCGCTGCCGGTTTGGCGAAGCCGTAGGAAGAAAAGCCCCACAGCGTATGGGGAAGCAGAGAACGAAAAAAGAAGGTCATTACCATGAAATCCGGCGTTAAAATGCTGATCATCAACCCCGGCTCCACCTCCACCAAGGTGAGCTGCTTTGAGGACGAAAAAAATGTGTACACCGAGAGCATTTTCCACGATGCCCCGGAGCTGCTGAAATATCCCACCACCAACGACCAGATGCCCATGCGCAGACAGGTGATTCTGGACTTTCTGCGCTCCCACGGCATGAGCCCCGCCGATATGGATGTATTTGTGGGCCGGGGCGGCTGCGCCTATTCTCAGAAATCCGGCGTGATGGAAATTGACGAACGGCTGGTTCGGGACACCGCCGCCGACAAAGGCGGAAGCGACCACCCCGCAAAGCTGGGCGTCATGCTGGCCTACGCGTTGGGAACCGAGTACGGCAGACCCATGTACACCGTGAATCCCACCAACGTGGACGAACTGTGCAGTCTGGCGCGCCTGACCGGCATCGCGGGGGTCTACCGCCGGGCCCAGACCCATGTGCTGAATCAGAAGGGCATCGCCGCCATGCACGCGAAAAGGGAAGGAAAGCGCTATGAGGAGCTGAACCTGATCGTGTGCCATGTGGACGGCGGCATCACGGTTACCGCCCACAAGGAGGGGCGCATGATCGACAGCACGGAAGGCGCCGGCGGCGACGGCCCCTTCACTCCCACGAGGCTTGGCTCCATCCCGGTGATGGAGGTGCTGCAATACCTGGATCAGGGCCACACCACTGAGGAAATGCGGGCCATGCTGTCCCGCTCCGGCGGCTTTGTCAGCCATTTCGGCACCTCCGATGCGGCAAGAATCCACGCAATGGTGGAGGCCGGGGACGAGAAGGCCGTGACGGTCTGGAACGCCATGATCTACCAGCTGTGCAAATCCATCGGAAGCATGGCCGCGGTGCTGGAGGGCAGGGTGGACGGCATCCTGCTTACCGGAGGACTGATGCGCTATGCCGATATTTCGGAGGGGGTGAAAGCCCGCTGCGGCTGGATCGCGCCCATTGCCCTCTATCCCGGCGAGTGCGAGCAGGAGGCCATGGCGAACGCCGTCCTGGAGGTCCTGAGGGGCCAGCGGCAGGCCAACCGGTACACCGGCTCCCCTGTGTTCCGGGGCTTTGACTGGGACAAATGAAAAACGCGTCCCCCGGGAGCGAGGAATCCCCCGCGCGTCAGAGCCTTCCATACGGCGGCCCCGCAATGGCATGGGTCGATTGTTCGGAATATCTGCCTATTATGGAGTGGGACCTGTGTCCCGCTCCTTTTTTGCATATGCGCAAAAGGTACCCGGTTCCGGTGGACGCAGATTCGGGAAGGGAATCACCGCTCTGACCTGCAAATTTTCCCCTGGGAGATATGATGAATATGCTTATCGTTTTTTCAGGGGGTTGACAAATTGTTGTTTACAGGTGTGCGCGAAATAAAACGCTGTCATTGCGAGCCAGTGCGCACACTGGCGTGGCAATCCCCCGGTTGAATGGAACCAGGTAAC
>SFHI01000022.1 GCA_004555705.1 Clostridiales bacterium
GCATACCGCCTTTTCTTGTTATCCAGCCCTCCGGCTGTATCGGTTGAGCAAAAGTCAGCGTGGGATTGATGTGGTATCTTTATCTAAGTGAACCCCCGGTCTCCCACTTGGATACGGACTGCCGGGACACCCCCAGCAGATCCGCAAGATCCAGCTGAGACAGACCGGCCTTTTTTCTGCAGTAGATGATTTTTTCATTCAGTTTCATGGCTTGCACCTCCTGCCTGAAGCATACCAAAAGAGGCGGTTGCGCGTCAACCAACCAGGTTTGGCATATGCGCAGCCGCCGGTTGCATTCCACTTTTTAAGTCTGCAAGCAGGCAAATTGTTGTTTAGCGGTTTCACCTTCAAGTTTTCTGTCATTGCGAACCAGTCCGCAGACTGGTGTGGCAATCCCCCAGTTAGAGGGAAAATGTACCGAATAGCACCCGAAAAACGGGGGTCGTTTCGGTTCTTGGCGGTAATCGCTATCTGGTTCCATTCAACCGGGGGATTGCCACGCCAGTGTGCGCACTGGCTCGCAATGACAGCATTTTTTCGGGTGCGCAGGTGTAAACAACAATTTATCGCGCTTACATTTTCTCCGGCGCGGAGAAGGCCAGCAGGTCGATGCACTGCTCCAGGCAGCGCTTGGCAAGGCCGATGAGGGCGATGTAGCCCGCCTGCAGCGCTTTGTCCTCCTCGCCCAGAATCCGGGTTTCGTGGTAGAACTTGTTCACCGCCCCGGCCAGCTCGTAGATGTAGGCGCAGATCAGGTTGGGGGCGGAGGAAGCCAGGGCATTTTCCAGGGTGGGGCCCAGCTTCGTAATGGCAATCATCAGGTCCTTGGCGAAGGGGTTGGCAGGCTCCTGAATGGGCAGGTGCTCCCAGGGGCCGTATTTGGCCAGAATGGACTTGATGCGGACGATGGTATAGAGGATATAGGGGCCGGTGTTTCCTTCAAAAGCGGCGAACCGCTCCATATCGAAGTTGTAATCCTTGGTGGGCTGATTGCTCAGGTCGCCGTATTTCAGGGCGGCCATGGCGATCTTGGCCGTGGTGGCCTCCACCTCGTCGTCCTCCACGATTTTGTTCTCCACCACCTTGGCCCGGACAAAATCGGTCATATCGGCGATCAGCTGCTCCAGGCGGAGGACGCCGCCGTCCCGGGTCTTGAAGGGCTTGCCGTCGCTGCCGTTCATGGTGCCGAAGCCCACGTGCTCCAGCTCTACGTTCTCGGGCACAATGCCCGCCTTCCGGGCGGCCCGGAACACCTGCTCAAAGTGCAGGTTCTGCCGCTTGTCGGTGACGTAGAGCACCTTGTCCGGGTGCCAGTCCTGCATCCGCTGCACCAGGGTGGCAAGGTCGGTGGTGGCGTAGATGGCGGAGCCGTCGGACTTCACCAGAATGCAGGGGGGCATCTCCTTCTTGTCCCCCGGTTCCGCCACGGGGATGACCCAGGCGCCTTCGGACTGCACGGCAATGCCCCGCGCTTTCATATCCTCCACCATGGCGGGAATGTAGGGGTCCGCATCACTCTCGCCCAGCCACTTTTCAAAGTGGACGTCCAGGTTGTCATAGTTCTTTTTCAGGTCGGCCACGGACACATTCATAATGTGCTGCCACAGCGCCCGGTAGCCCCGGCGGCCCTGCTGCAGCTCCAGGGTTGCCTGGTGGGCCTTGTGGGAGAAGGCAGGGTCAGCCTTCTTCGCGGAGGCGGCGGGGTAAATCTCCTCCAGGTCGCTGACGGTGAAGGGGGCCTCGGTGGGGTATTCCCCGGTGAAGCTGTCGTCAAAATAGGGCAGCTCCGGCTGCCGCTCGGAAAGCTCCGCGATGATCAGGCCCATCTGCAGGCCCCAGTCGCCCAGGTGCACATCGCCGATGGCGATGTAGCCCATAAACTGATACAGCCGCTTCAGGCTCTCGCCGATGATGGCGGGGCGCAGATGGCCGATGTGCAGAGGCTTTGCCACGTTGGCTCCGCCGTAGTCCACCACAATGGTCTTGCCCTGGCCGATCTTCTTCACGCCGAAATCCACGGCGGTGCGCATTTCCTCCAGATAGCTCTGAAGGAAGCTGCCGGAGAGCTTCAGGTTGATGAATCCCGGCATGACGGCCTCCACCAGTGAGTAGTCGTTTGCGTCCAGCTTCTCCACCACCGCCCTGGCGATCTGGATGGGGGCGCACTTGTACTGCTTCGCGGCAGCCAGGGCGCCGTTGCACTGGTACTCGCACAGGTCCGGCCGGTTGGACACGGTGACCCGGCCGAAGGAAGGGTCATATCCCGCGTCCGCAAATGCCCGCTGCATTTTTGCGGTGATAATATCCAGAATTTTTTCCATAATTCTTATTTCTCCTTCTGCTGCTCCATCCAGTAGAGGTATTCGTCATAGGTGCCGTAGCGGTCTACGATGGTGCCGTCGGGCTGGAAGGCGATGACACGGTTACAGACGGAGGACAGCATTTCGTGGTCGTGGGAGGCCAGCAGCACCACGCCGGGGAAGGCTTCCAGGCCCTTGTTGACAGCCTGGATGGACTCCATGTCCAGGTGGTTGGTGGGCTGGTCCAGCAGCACCACGTTGGCACCGGAGAGCATCATTTTGCTCAGCATACACCGCACCTTCTCACCGCCGGAGAGGACGTTCACATGCTTGAACACGTCCTCGCCGCCGAAGAGCATCCGGCCCAGGAAGCCCCGGAGGTACACATCGTCCTTCTTGGCAGAGTATTGCCGGAGCCAGTCCACCAGCTCCTCCTGGTTGCCCTCGAAGTAGGGGGAGTTGTCCTTCGGCAGGTAGCTGCGGGAGGTGGAAACGCCCCATTTGACGCTGCCCTCGTCGGGCTGGAGCTCGCCCATGAGAATCTGAAACAGGGCGGTCTGGGCCAGCTCGTTTTCGCCCACGAAGGCGATTTTATCGGTTCTGCCCACGTTGAAGTAGACCTTGTCCAGCAGCTTCACGCCGTCCACCGTGACGGACACATCCTTCACGGTGAGCACGTCCTTGCCCAGCTCCCGCTCCTGCTGGAAGCCCACGAAGGGATAGCGGCGGGTGGAGCAGGGCATTTCCTCCACTGTCAGCTTGTCCAGGAGCTTGCGGCGGGCGGTGGCCTGCTTGGCCTTGGACTTGTTGGCGGAGAACCGCTGGATAAAGAGCTGCAGCTCTTCGATCTTCTCCTGATTCTTCTTGTTCTTGTTGCGGATCATGGCCTGGACCATCTGGGAAGATTCGTACCAGAAGTCGTAGTTGCCCACGTACATCTTGATCTTGCCGTAGTCGATGTCCACGGTGTGGGTGCAGACGGTGTTCAGGAAGTGGCGGTCATGGCTCACCGCGATGACCATGCCGGGGAAGTCCAGGAGGAAGTCCTCCAGCCAGTTGATGGCCTCAATGTCCAGGTTGTTGGTGGGCTCGTCCAGCATGACGATGTCGGGATTGCCGAAGAGCGCCTGAGCCAGCAGCACCTTCACCTTCAGCCTCGGGTCGGTGGCGGACATCAGGTCATAGTGCATATCCGTGGGGATGCCCAGGCCCTGGAGTAAGCGGGAAGCATCGGACTCAGCTTCCCAGCCGCCCATTTCCGCGAACTCCGCCTCCAGGTCCGCCGCGCGAAGGCCGTCCTCGTCGGAGAAGTCGGGCTTTTCGTAGATGGCATCCTTCTCCTTCATCACATCATAAAGATGCTGGTTGCCCATGATGACGGTGTCCAGGATGGTATATTCATCGTAGGCGTTCTGGTTCTGCTTCAGAACGGAGACCCGCTTGTCCGGGTCCACCGTGACGGAACCGGTGGTGGAATCCAATTCGCCGGTGAGGATGCGAAGGAACGTGGACTTGCCCGCGCCGTTGGCGCCGATGATGCCGTAGCAGTTGCCGGGAAGGAACTGCAAATCCACCTGCTGGAACAGCCACTGGCCGCCGAACTGCATTCCTAAGTTGTTGACTGTGATCATGTTGTTCTCCTTATATGAAATAATTGTTTTTGAGGAAGGGGGAACGATAAATTGTTGTTTATAGCACTAAAAAAGAAACTGTCATTGCGAACCAGCGCGCACGCTGGTGTGACAATCCCCCAACAATTCAGGACGGTTTGTTAGGGCGTTCGTCCGTTTTTCGTACATTTTACCTCTAACCGGGGGATTGCCACGCCAGTGTGCGCACTGGCTCGCAATGACAGCGTATATACGACAAACACCAATTTACCGCTCAGGCACACAATATTTCATGTTAATCATACCATACAATTGTAAATAAAGAAAGAACTTTTTTGGCGGGGGGTTGCTTTTTTGCGGGAGTGCGCTATAATATTAGCACTCATGTGAAAAGAGTGCTAAAAAGCGCAGAATGAAAGGAAGTCAATACAACATGGAAAAGCAGCAATTCAAAGCGGAGTCCCAGCGTCTGCTGGATCTGATGATCAACTCCATCTACACCCACCGGGAGATCTTCCTCCGGGAGATTATCTCCAACGCCTCCGACGCCATCGACAAGCTGGCCTACACCGCCCTCACCGATGACAAGGTGGGCATCGCCCGGAACGAATTTGCCATTACCATCACCCGGGATGAGGAAAACCGTACCCTCACCGTGTCCGACAACGGCATCGGCATGAGCCGCGAAGAGATGGAAGAGAATCTGGGCACCATCTGCAAGTCCGGCTCCCTGGGCTTCAAGCAGGCCATGGAGAAGCAGGAGGACATCGACATCATCGGCCAGTTCGGTGTGGGCTTCTACTCCGCCTTTATGGTGGCCTCCAAGGTCACTGTTGTTTCCCGGAAATATGGCGAGGACACCGCCTGGAAGTGGGAGTCCGACGGCGCCGACGGCTACACCATCGAGCCTGCCCAGAGAGATACCGCGGGCACCGACGTGATTATGGTGCTGAAGGAGGACTCCGAGGAGGAGAAATACTCCGAATTCCTCCAGGAGTACGAAATCCGCAGCCTGATCCGCAAGTATTCCGACTACATCCGCTACCCCATCCGCATGGAGGTGGAGAAGTCCCGGAAGAAAGAGGATTCCCCTGAGGATAAGCCCGAATACGAAACCTACACCGAAATGGAGACCCTGAACTCCATGGTGCCCATCTGGCAGCGGGCCAAGAAGGACGTGACCCAGGAGGAGTACGAGTCCTTCTACCGGGAGAAGTTCTTCGACTACAACAAGCCCCTGCGGGTCATCCACTCCAGCGCCGAAGGAAGCGTATCCTTCAAGGCTCTGCTGTATATCCCCAGCAAGGCGCCCTACGACTTCTACACCAAGGACTATAAGCGGGGCCTGCAGCTGTACTCCTCCGGCGTGATGATCATGGAGAACTGCGAGGACCTGCTGCCCGAACACTTCCGCTTCGTCCGGGGCATTGTGGACAGCCAGGACCTTTCCCTGAACATCAGCCGGGAGATGCTGCAGCACAACCGGCAGCTCACCATCATCGCCCGGAACATCGAGAAGAAAATCCGCACCGAACTGAAGGATATGCTGGAGAATGACCGGGAGAAGTATGAGGAGTTCTACGCCGCCTTCGGCCGCCAGCTGAAGTACGGCACCGTGTCCGACTACGGCGCTCACAAGGATTCCTGCCAGGACCTGCTGCTCCTGTTCTCCCACAAGCAGGGAAAGCTCATCTCCCTGAAGGAGTACGTGGACGCCATGCCGGAGGGCCAGGAGAAAATCTACTACGCCCCCGGCGAGAACCGGGACCGGCTGCAGAAGCTGCCCCAGGTGGAGCTGCTGGGGAACAAGGGCTATGACGTGCTGCTGTTCACCGAGGATGTGGACGAGTTCATCCCCCAGACCCTGATGACCTACGCCGAGAAGCAATTCTGCAATGTGGTCACGGAGGATTTGGGCCTGCAGACCGAGGAGGAGAAGAAGGAGGCCCAGGAGAAGGCCGAGGAGCTGAAGGGCTTCCTGACCTTCGTGAAGGAGAGCCTGGGGGACAAGGTCAAGGAAGTGCGGCTCAGTGAGAACCTGGGCAGCTATCCCGCCGCCATGACCCCCGATGCCGGCATGAGCTTTGAGATGGAGAAGTATATGAAGCGGGTGAACCCGGAGTACGCCTACAGCGTGGGCCGGATTCTGGAGCTGAACGCCTCCCATCCCGCGGTCCAGGCCATGCAGAAGGCCATGACCGAGGACCCCGTAAAGGCCAAGGACTACGCCCAGCTTCTGTGCTGCCAGGCACAGCTGATGGCGGAGCTCCCCCTGGAGGACCCCTTCGCCTACTCCGAGCTGGTCTGCCGGCTGATGAACTAAAATCGTTCTCAGCGCGATAAAATGTTGTTTACGCATACGCGCTCAAAAAAACGCTGTCATTGCGAGCCAGTGCGCACACTGGCGTGGCAATCCCCCCGTTAGAGGGAAAATATACCGAAAAGTGCCCGGAAGAGTGGAAGTCGTTGCGATTTTTGGTGGTAATCGTTACTTGATTCCTTTCAACCGGGGGATTGCCACACCAGTCTGCGGACTGGTTCGCAATGACAGGAAACTTTGAGGCGAAGCCGCTAAACAACAATTCATCTTCCCCACCGGATTTCCCTTGCGCGGCGGGCGCCGGTATGGTACACTGGAGAAAGAAAAAGCCGACCGGATTCCGGCGGCGGAAAGAGAGGGAAACGCAAATGTATTATGGTTATCATTTTGGAACCGGAGACGAGGCAATGGTAGGGCTGATCACCGGACTGCTGGGGATTCCCGCCTCCCTCATTCAGATTGCCGCCTATGTGCTCAGTTCTCTGGCGCTCTACACCATCGCCAAACGCCGGGGCCTGAATCACGCCTGGCTCAGCTGGATTCCCGTGGCTAATGTCTGGATTCTTGGCTCCATTGCCGACCAGTACCGGTATGTGGCCCGGGGCGAGGTCAAAAGCAAGCGTAAGGTGCTGCTGACCCTGAAAATCGTCAGCGCCGTGCTCGCCGCGGTGATGGTTTGCCTGTGTGTCGGGGCCGTGGTCGGAGCAGTGGGCGGCGCCATGATGGGCAGGCATGAGGACGTAATCGTTCAGAATCTGCTGGGTTCCCTGGTGGGAATTCTGGGGCTGCTGGTGCCCGTTCTGGGCGTGACCATCGCCACCGCGATCATCCGGTACATGGCGCTGTATGACCTGTACAGCTCCTGCGATCCCGGCAACAAGACGGTTTTCCTGGTCATCGGCATCCTTTTCGGCATCACGGAGCCCGTGTTCCTGTTCCTGTGCCGCAACAAGGACCTGGGTATGCCCCCCAGACGGGTATTCTGAAACGCCCCCCGGTAACTCAGCGGTTTTACAAATAGGTGTTTGTCGCTTCGCCTCAAAGTTTCCTGTCATTGCGAACCACTGCGCCCGCAGGCGCGTCCAGAGCGCAACCGCCGAAGGCGGCTCTTAGCGCGGAGGAGTGCGCACACTGGTGTGGCAATCCCCCGGTTAGAGGGAAATGTATCGATAATTGCCCTCAAAGTGATGGAATATTGCGTTTTTGGGTAGTAATCGTTACTTGGTCCCTTTCAACCGGGGGATTGCCACGACCAGTGTGCGCACTGGTCTCGCAATGACAGCGTTTTATTTAACAAGCACCAATTTCCCTCCCGCAAGCTCATAAAATTGCCCCGGAAGCGGGATTCCGCTTCCGGGGCTTGTATTGTGTGGGAAGGGATCAGGGCTTGTTGGCGCGGGTGCCGAAGTTCACGGCGGTGTCGCCCTGCTCGTTGGTGCCGAACTCGTAGTCCTTGCCGGGGAGGACGGCGTTCATCAGGATGCCCACCAGAGCGCCTACGGCGAGGCCGGACAGGCTGATGGTCACACCGCCGATGGGAATCACGATGGAGCCGTTGTAGGTCACACCCACAGCCAGGCCCATGATCATGGCGGCAATCAGCACGTTGCGGCTCTTGGTGAAGTCCACCCGGTTCTCCACCACGTTGCGCACGCCCACGGCGGAGATCATGCCATAGAGCACCAGGCTCACACCGCCCATGGTAGCGGCGGGCATGGCCACGATCAGTGCGGCAAACTTGGGGCAGAAGGACAGCACAATGGCGAACACGGCGGCAAGCCGGACCACCATGGGATCATAGACCTTGGACAGGGCCAGCACGCCGGTGTTTTCCCCGTAGGTAGTGTTGGCGGGGGCGCCGAAGAGGGCGGCCAGGGTGGTGGCCACGCCGTCGCCCACCAGGGTCCGGTGCAGGCCGGGGTCAGCCACGAAGTTGCGGTCAACAGTGGAAGAGATGGCGCACATATCGCCGATGTGCTCCACGATGGTAGCCAGGGAAATGGGAGCGATGGTGATGATGGCGGTCAGCAGCATACCGCCGTCCAGGTCCTTGTTGAAGATGGAGAAGGCGGTGTTCTCCCAGATCACGGGCAGGCCGATCCAGTCGGCCTCGGAAACCTTTGCCACCAGGGTAGCCCGGGCAGCGGGATCGGCAACCATAGCCACCAGGTAAGAGGCAACCACACCCAGCAGGATGGGAACGATCTTCACCATGCCCTTACCCCAGATGTTGCAGGCAATAACCACCAGAATGGCCACAATGGCGACGAACCAGTTGGTGCGGCAGTTGTTAATGGCGGAGCCCGCCAGGGACAGGCCGATGCAGATAATCACGGGGCCGGTCACAATGGGGGGGAAGTAGCGCATGACCTTCTTCACGCCGAAGAGCTTGAAGAACAGGGCCAGCACCAGGTACACAAGGCCGGCCACGGCCACGCCAAAGCTGGAGTAGGTCAGGGGGATGTTCTGGCCCGAGGCGGTGATGAGGCCGTAAGCGCCCAGGAAAGCGAAGGAGGAGCCCAGGAACGCGGGAACCTTCCGCCCGGTGATCAGGTGGAACAGCAGGGTGCCGAGACCGGCGAACAGCAGGGTGGTGGAAACGTTCAGGCCGGTGATGGCGGGAACCAGCACAGTTGCGCCGAACATGGCGAACAGGTGCTGCAGGCCCAGAATCAGAACCTTGCCGGTGCCCAGGGTTTTCGCGTCATAGATGGCTTCGGGTTGTTTTTCGTTAGTAGACATAACACAGATCCTTTCCATTCTATTGTCGGGTTTTCTTTCCTCTGGAAGTATACTCTTTTGGTGTGTCATTTGCAAGAAAAAAATCGATCCATTGCATTTTTTGGAGAATATGGCGGAGATTGGCCCGGCGAAGGAACCTCATCCGTAGGAAATTGCCAATTCCGAAAACCCCCGGAGCCGCAAGCGTTTTCCCGCCCTCACACGCCGGAAAACCTATGGTTGCGTAATGGGAGAAAAAGTGATATAATGTAATGTACCTGTTTGCGCAGTTTAGGAAAAGACAAATTGGTGTTTGAAGTTTTTAAACATATTGCGTTTCCACCGTAGGGGCGGATATTATCCGCCCGAAACATTCCGTATTTTGAGCATTTCCGTTAAAGCGGAGTGCTTTTGTGACGAAAGGTTGCGGGCGGATAATATCCGCCCCTACGGCAGCAACTCGGCAAGCACCAATTTGCGTCGCTGTGCGCGGACCTGATAAGCATTCCGTTTTTCATCCCAAAGAGATTTCATAATTGACAATTGTCAATTGTCAATTAATTCACCAAGACTGGCGGTTGAAGGATTATGAGCAACAGACGAAGAGAATTTCCCATATGGCTGGCCCTGGCGGCGCCGGTGCTGCTGATCGCGGCGCTGAGCATCGTGTTTCTGGGCGGCAAGGACGAGAAGGCCGCCGCGGACAGCTCCCTGGACGCCGGGATCGGCTACCTGGAGGTGCTGGAGAAGAAGGACCCCGCCGAGGTCATGGCCGTCCGCAAGCAGATTGCCGAGAGGAAGCTGGCGGCCCAGCGGGATCAGCTGGTGACCCAGCTGACCAGCGGCGGCATGGACCCCTTCTCCATGTTCAAGGACTACTGCATCATGGGTGACTCCCGGGCGGTGGGCTTCTGGTACCACGGCTACCTGGACAAGAGCCGGTGCATCGCCGACGGCGGCCACACCATCCGGGACATCACCGCCAACATGGATGCCCTGGTGGCCATGAACCCGGCCACGGTGTACCTGTGCTACGGTCTGAACGACACCTCCATCGGCTACTGGGACAGCGCCGAGCAGTATGTGGGGGAGTATATGCAGATTATCCGGGAGGTCAAGAGCAGGCTCCCCGATACCACCGTGGTGGTCAGCTCCATTCTGCCCGCCCGGGACCCGGCTTTTGAGCGCTCCAAAAAGTGGTACAACATCCCCGATTGGAGCGCGGCTCTGGAGGCCGCCTGCAAGGAAAACGGCGTTCTCTTCGCCAACTGCGATTCCCTGGCGGACAAGTACCCCAACCTGTGGGACCCGGACGGCATCCACTTCCGGAAGGAATTCTATCCCTACTGGGCCAGCTGCCTGCTGGTGGCCACCCTGATGGAGGGCTGAAAAATGAGATCCAACGCGTTTTTGTATGAGATCGGCCGGTGGGCCGCGGTGGTGGTGGGAATCGTCTGCCTGATCGTGCTGTTCGGGGGCAACTCCGTCAGCGGCGCGGACCCCCAGGAGGTGGCGGAGGCGGTGACCTCTGCCATCGATATGGAGAATATGCAGTTGGCCGACAACCAGATGGTCAAGCGGTTCTACGGCCTGGACCCCTCGGATTACGAGGGCTGCATCCTCTACTACCCCAATACCAACATGATGGCCGAGGAAGTGCTGATTGTGAAGCTGAAGGACATTTCCCAGCAGCAGACCGTCAGCGACGCCGTGGAAGCCAGACTGCAGACCCAGAAGAACACCTTCGAGGGCTACGGCGTGGAGCAGTACGATATGCTGACCAACCACTGCTATGTGGAGGTGCGGGGAAATTACGTGCTGTTTGTGGTGAACCCCAACGCCGATGCCGCCCGGAAGGCCTTCCTGGGCGCGCTGTAAAGGAGGTGCACCATGGCATTTTCGGAACTGAAATTTGTCTTTGTATTCCTTCCCTTCGCTCTGCTGCTGCATATGGTCATGCCCATGCGGGGCAAAAACCTGATTCTGGCGCTGCTGAGCCTGCTGTTCTTTGCCTGGGGCTCCCCAAAATATGTGGCGCTGATGCTGGTGATTCTGGCCTTCAACTACTTCTCCGGTCTGCTCATTCAGGAGAAAAAACAGGAGGAGCAGAACCCCTGGGGAGCCAAATTCGCGCTGGTCAGCGCAGTGGTCGTCAATTTGCTTCTGCTGGGCTTCTTTAAATACTGGGGCTTCCTCCTGGAGAACGTGAACGCGGTATTCAAGACGCATCTGGCTACCCGGGTCACTTCCATGCCGATTGGCGTGTCCTTTTTCACCTTCTCGGTGCTGTCTTATTTATTTGATGTGTACCGGGGCAAGGCCCCGGCCCAGCGGAATGTGATCCACTTCACCCTGTTCGTCACCTTCTTCCCCAAGCTGGTCTCCGGCCCCATCGTGCCCTATGCCGAGATGGAGCAGCAGATCATGGAGCGGAAAATCGGCCCTGTTCGGTTTGGCCGGGGCAGCCGCACCTTCCTCATCGGTCTGGCGAAAAAGGTGCTGCTGGCGGACACCCTGGGCAAAACCTTCTACGCCCTCTCCGCCCTGGACCCGGGAGAGCTTAGCGTGGTCTCCGCCTGGCTGGGGGCGGTGTGCTACGCCCTGATGCTCTACTTTGACTTTGGGGGCTACTCCGACATGGCCATCGGCCTTGCGGAAATGTTCGGCTTCACCTTCCAGAAGAACTTCGACTACCCCTACATGAGCGCCAGCCTCACCGAGTTCTGGCGCAGGTGGCATATCTCCCTGGGCGCCTGGTTCCGGGACTATGTGTACATCCCCCTGGGCGGCAGCCGGGCGGGCACGGCAAAAACCATCCGCAATCTGCTCATTGTCTGGCTGCTCACCGGCATCTGGCACGGGGCCAGCTGGAACTTCGTTTTCTGGGGCCTCTACTACGGGCTGCTTCTGCTGCTGGAAAAGTTTGTGTTTGCCAAGATTCTTGACAAAATCCCCAACTTCCTGCGCAGAATTCCCACGCTGCTGCTGGTGATCATCGGCTGGGTGTTCTTCTTCAGCCCCGGCCTGGGCTTTGCTTTCCGGTGGCTTGGCAGTATGTTCGGCGCGGGGGCCGGGGGCTTCCTGGATGCCACTGCCAAGTATTACCTCTCCGGCTGCGCCATCATCCTGGTGGTGAGCGCCCTCGGGGCCTACCCCCTGGCCGCCAAGCTGGGGAACCTCACCCTCCGCCGCAGGAGGTGGCCGGTGTATGTGAGCGTCGTGTGGTTCGCGGCGCTGATGATCCTGTGCATCGCGGGAATGACGGTGAGCACCTACTCATCGTTCCTGTATTTCCAATTCTAAAAGGAGGCGGCTGCTTTGGACGAAAAACGCAATACCCCCCGCAATCCCCGGCGGCGGACCCCCTTTCAGGTCAACCGGCGGCTCCAGGCCCAGTACCTGAGCTGGCTGCTGATCCTGACCATGCTCCTGGGCATCGGAACCGGCATCCTGGTCAAGGACCGGGAATTCTCCGACAGCGAAAACCGGATGCTGGCCCAATTCCCCAAAATCACCTTCTCCTCCCTGTTTGACGGCAGCTTCCTGGAGGGGCTGGGGGATTACACGGCGGACCAGTTCCCGGGACGGGACGCCTGGATCAGCCTGAACCTGAAAATGAATCAGCTTCTCGGCCAGAAGGAGGCCGGAGGCGTCTACCTCTGCGACGACGGCTACCTGATCCAGATTCCCGAGGAGCCCAACTGGGTTCAGGCGGAGCGGAACCTGGCCGCGGCGGAGTCCTTCGCCGCCAAATACCCGGACCTCAACATGGTCATGACCGTAGCCCCCAACGCGGTGACGGTGCTGTCAAATCTGCTGCCCGCCAACGCCCCCGCCCGGGATCAGCGGGAGGACATCGCCTGGATTCAGGCGCGGCTGGACGCGGTGCAATTCTGCGATGTGACGGACGCGCTGCTGGCCCACAAGGATGAGGGAGTCTACTACAAAACCGACCACCACTGGACCAGTCTTGGGGCCAAGTACGCCTTCCACGCCATGACGGAGGCCTTAAACATCACCACCGTCAAAGAGGAGGACTACACCGCCTACCCCGTGTCCAACACCTTTGAGGGCACCCTGTCCTCCAAGAGCGGCAGCCATGCCTCCAGGGACACCGTGGAAATCTTCATCCCCCATACCAGCATTGATTATTATGTAAACTACGCCGATACCGGGGAGAATGTCAGCTCCCTGTACCGCCGCAGCGCCCTGAACCAGAAGGATCACTACACCGTGTTCTTCGGCGGCAACCATTCCCGGGTGGACATTACCACCACGGCGGACACCGGGCGGTGCCTGCTGCTGTTCAAGGACTCCTACGCCAACTGTATGGTGCAGTTTCTGTACCCCTACTATGACCACATCACCATGATCGACCCCCGGTACTACTACGACAACATCGACCTGGTGGTCAAGAGCGAATCTATCACCGATGTACTCTTCCTCTACAACGCCGACACCTTCCTAAGTGACACCTCCCTGGCGGACGTGCTGCTCAGCGAAGGATAATTCAGTGGACAGTTGACAGTGGAAAGTGGACAGTTATAGCATCGCTTCACGATGAATCCAAATTCGGCTGCCCTGCAAATTGGTGTTTGGCAATTTCGTACGCACTGCGTTTTTACTGTAGGGGAGCCATTCATGGCTCCCGTGACGCAGTACGTTTTCGCCGAAACGCTCGTATAATCGGTACATTTCACCGCCGGGAGCCATGAATGGCTCCCCTACAGTGCTATTCCACCATTTTCAAAACAAATCTGCAAACACCAATTTGACGGTCTCATTTTAATTGTCCCGAAGGGACTCCACAACTGTCAACTGGCCACTGTCAACTGTCCACTCATATCCCCCTCCCAAGAAAGGAGCTCCCAATGGTCAACGTCTGCGACATTCAAGTGATGAAGCCCCTGCTGCAGGAGCACGGGTTCCGGTTTTCCAAGGCCAAGGGGCAGAATTTCCTCATTGCCTCCTGGGTACCGGAGTCCATCGCCCGGGAGGCCGGGGTGGACGAAACTGCCGGGGTGCTGGAAATCGGCCCGGGCATCGGCCCGCTGACCCAGCAGCTGTGCCTGCACGCGGGGAAAGTCTGCGCCGTGGAGCTGGACACCCGGCTGAAACCCATCCTGGACATCACCGTGGGAGAATTTTCCAATCTGGAAATCCTCTGGGCCGACGCTCTGAAGCTGGACCTGCCCAACCTGGTGCGGGAAAAATTCGCGGGACTCCGCCCCATGGCCTGCGCCAACCTCCCCTACTATATCACCACCCCCATATTGGCGGCGCTGCTGGAAGCGGACTGCTTCGATTCCGTCACCGTCATGGTGCAGAAAGAGGTAGCCCAGCGCATCGCCGCCGCTCCCGGCACGGCGGACTACGGCGCTTTTTCCGTGCTGTGCCAGTATTACGCGGAGCCGGAGCTTCTGTTTGACGTGCCCGCCCACTGCTTCCTGCCCCAGCCCAAGGTCACCTCGGCAGTGATCCGGCTGAAAGTCCGGAAAAACCGGAGCTGGGGGGAAGCCGACCGGGAGATTTTCTTCCGCACCGTCCGGGCCAGCTTCGCCATGCGGCGCAAGAAGCTCTCCAACGGCCTCGCCGCCGGTTTCCCGGAGCTGGGCAAGGCCGGGTCCGAAGAGGTACTCGCCCGGTGCAGCTTCCCGGAAAATGTCCGGGGCGAAACCCTTGGCATCCCCGAATTCGTCCAAATCGCCAACGCCATCGCGGAGAGATAAATTGGCGTTTGATGTTTCCAAACACATTACACTACTACCGTAGGGGCGGCTATCAGCCGCCCGAACGCTAAAGATTTTTGAGCGTTTCCGGATAAAACGGACATGTATGTCATCGTTACCAAAGCGGGCGGATAATATCCGCCCCTACGGTGGCATTTCGACAAACACCAAAATCAGGGCGGAGAAGCCGGCGGGGCCCTCCGCTTTTTCTATAAGGAGATAGTATGATCGAATTTCTGTTTCTGGACCTGGACGACACCATCCTGGACTTCCACCAGGCGGAGCGGATCGCCCTGGCGGCGACCCTGCGCTCCTTTGGGGTGGAGCCGGAGCCGGACGTGCTGGACCGGTACCACATCATCAACCAGTGGCACTGGGAGCAGCTGGAGAAGGGTCTGATGACCCGGGAGCAGGTGCAGACAGGCCGGTTCGCGGTGCTGTTCCGGGAGCTGGGCAAAACCGTGGAACCGAAGGAATGCTCCGCCCGGTACCACGAGAACCTGTCCCGGGGCCACTTCTTCCTCCCCGGGGCGGAGGAGGCGGTGAAAGGCCTCAGCAAAAAATACCGGCTGTACCTGGCCAGCAACGGCACCGCCTCCGTGCAGCACGGCAGGCTCCGGAGCGCGGGATTGTACCGGTATTTCGAGGGCATTTTCATCTCCGAGGAGCTGGGGGCCAATAAGCCGTCGAAGGCCTTTTTCGACGCCTGCTTCGCGAAAATACCGGACTTCGACCCGGGGAAAGCGGTCGTGGTGGGCGACAGCCTGACCTCCGACATCCTGGGCGGCAAAAACGCGGGGCTTCCCACGGTGTGGGTGAACCCCAGTCACAAGCCCCGCAGGGACATTGTTCCCGATTATGAAATCGAATCCCTGGCCCAGCTGGAGGCATTGCTGGAAGCCATCGGAGAACGCTGAAAGCCCCCATCCTATCCCCACAATGTCCCTCGGCAAATTGGTGTTTGCAACACTAAAATAGAAGTTGTCATTGCCATGAAAAACACTGTCATTGCGAGCCAGTGCGCACACTGGCGTGGCAATCCCCCGGTCCGAAGGAACCGGGTAACGATTACCACCAAAACCGCAACGCCTCCGTCCTTCCGGTTGTTTATCTACACGCTTCCCTCTAACCGGGGGATTGCCACACCAGCGTGCGCGCTGGTTCGCAATGACAGTTCTTTTTCAGTGCGCCAAACTCCCAATTTGTCGCTCTGTTTCCGGCTGACGCTTCTATCCGAAAACGTTCCCCAGAGGGGGCTAACCCTGTGCGCGGCGGATTTGTTTACATAATGTTAACATCGTTCGTCCTTTCCGGCTTTTTTGTGATTTCCTTCCTGTTTTTGTAACTAAATTGATAGTTTTTGTTACTTTCCTGTTGACAAATCTGGTTTAATAAGTTAAACTGTAATCATCCCAGTTTCCGCCTCCGGGGCGGACATAACGAGGTGTACTATGGCAAAAAACAACGATTCTCTGCACTTCAAACCCCGCCGGGGCCGTTCCACGGTCCTGATGGTTCTGCGGCGGTTTCTTTTTGTGCTGCTGCTGGTGGTAGTTCTGGTGGTATCCGGCCTGATGCTGGTGCTGAACACCATTTTCAAGGGCCCCTCCCCCGCGGCCCGGCGGATTCTCACCATGTCCCTGCTGGAGCCCAGCGCCACCAAATGGATTCCGGGTCTGTTCCTGGATGACGAGACCCTGGCCTCCATTCGGGCGGGCGGCGGCGCCACCCTGACGGAAACGGTGTCCGACACCTCCGCCGTGGTGATCCGGCCCGATGCCTCCGGCGACAAGGAGTGGGAGGCCTACCCCGACGGCATCCGTATCGAATCCGTGGAGGGCGACACCTTCAACGCCCATGTGATGATCATCCGGGACCCCAGTCGGGTATACCTGGGCGTCTCCAATAAGGAGGGCTTCACCACCAGCGTCCCCGGCAAGCGGATCAACCAGGTCATGGAGGATGAGGGCGTCAGCGCGGCCATCAACGCGGGCGCCTTCTATGACAACGGCAAGGCCACCGCGGCGGTGGGCTCCGTCCCCGAGGGCCTGGTTTTCTCCGAGGGAGCGTGCGTCTGGAGCACCGGCGCGCCCCCCAACGGCATCACCGGCTTCGCGGGCTTTACCTATGACGACGTCCTGGTGGTCCACCAGGAGAACATCACCAAGGCCCAGGCCGAGGAGCTGAACATCCGGGACGGCTGCTGCTTCGGCCCGGTGCTGATTATGAACGGCGAAGTGAACACCGCGGCCTACAGCGTCTCCGGCTGGAACCCCCGGACCGCCATCGGTCAGCGTGCCGACGGCGCGGTGATTTTCGTGTGCATTGACGGCCGGCAGGCAGGCTCCGTAGGCGGCACCTACGCCGATGTCATCAACATCATGCAGGAGTACGGCGCCATCAACGCCTGCAATATGGACGGCGGCTCCTCCACGGTGATGATGTACCGGGATGTGTCCGGCGTCTACCGGGAGCCGGGAGAGGTCTATATGGTCAACAGCTACTCCCTGCTCCAGTCGGAGCCCAGAAGAATGCCGGACTACTGGCTGGTGCGGCCCTTGGAGGAGTGAAGCCATGTATCAGGGAAAATTTGATTCGCAGAACAAACAGTCCCAGCGCAGCGTCTATGAGCTGGTAGCAGAGCGGAACGCGGTCAAGGCCGCAAAGTCCAAAGCCGCCCCAAGGCAGGGCACGGCCTCCCAGCAGCGCGGCTCCGGAACCCCGGCGCCCCAGCAGCGCGCCGGCAGATCCTCCTTGCCGGGCATGGAGTCCATTCCGGGGAGAACCGCCCCCACGGCAAGGGCCACCCAATCCGCCGGGAGCACCCCGGGGAGGGCCTCCGCTGCCGGAAAAACTTCTTCCACCGGCAGAACCCCCGCAAGAACCGCCCCCGGCGCAGCCGCCGTGGCAGAGGCTCCCCTTCCCAAAAAGAAGCGCACGGGAACATTGGTATTCTATACCGTGTGCATGGGCTTTGTATTCGTATTCTACACTGCCACCTTCTTTGGCCTGAAGTACCTGAACAACTGGCTCGTCCAGTTTGAAAGCGCCCAGCCCACCGCCAAGAGCGCGGAGGTTTTTGAGCAGTACTTCACCGCTCCCAACTGGGAGCAGCTGTACGACCTGGCGGGCATGACCATCGGCAAGGACAGCTTCTGTCAGGCCATGGAGGAGAAGGTGGGCTCCCAGACCCTCAGCTACGCGGAAACCTCCGCGGGCCTCTCCAAGGACAAGAAATATGTGGTGCTGCTGGGGGACGAAACCATCGGCACCTTCACCCTGGAGAACCAAAACCCCAACCAGGGCGACACGGACCTGCCGGACTGGCAGCTCAGCAGCCTGGAGTTCAAGCTGGAGCGGAAGGCCCCCTTCCGGATCCGCCTGCGCCAGGGCCACACCGCCCTGGTCAACGGGGAGACCTTCGGGGAGGAGCATACCATTATCAAGGAAACCTCCAAAGCCGGCGACTATCTGCCCGTTTATGTATCCGCCCCCGCCTACATCACTCTGGAGGTATCGGACCTGCTGACCCAACCGGAGGTGACCATCCTGGACGCGTCCGGAAATCAGGTCGCCGTCAGCTATGACGGAGAAAGCCGCACCTTCACCGAGGCGGAGCAAGCGCCGGAGCTGCCCCAGGAGCTGGAGGAAATGGCCCTGAACGCGGTGAAAACCTACGCCAGCTACATGTCCACCAAAACCGGCTACACCACGGAGCTGGCCAAGTATTTTGACCGGGATTCCGAGATTTACGGCGCTCTGATCAAAACCGAACGCAACTGGACCCAGGAAGGCAGCAGCTTCAACTTCACGGACGAAAGCGTGACGGATTACCAGGTCTACTCCGACGAGATTTTCTCCGTACGGGTGAACGTGACCCTGAACATCACCCGCAAGGAGGACGGCAGCGTGAAGGAGACGCCCATCCGTCAGACCCTGTTCTTCTCCAAAAACAGTTCCGGCAAATGGAGCTGCTTCCAGATGACAGCGGTGGACGCGGCCCAGCTGGACACCCAGGTACTGCTGACCTTCATGGAGGACGAGACGGTGCTGAGCAGCAATTTCTATGATGCCAGCGCCGCCGGAATCAACTGTCCCCTGATCTCCGCTCCCGAGGGCAAGACCTTCTCCGGCTGGATGGTGGAGGAGCAGGACGAGAAGGGCGCCACCGTGCTGCGCCTTGTGTTCCAGCCCGACGAGAGCGGCTACGTCTCCCTCGCCGGCACCACCCTGGAGCCCATGACACTGTACCCGCTGTTTGAGTAACAAAGCGGCAAATTGGGAGTTTGTAGGGCTGACGGAAAGCAATACCTTCCCCCGGGGGGAAGGTGCCCCGAAGGGGCGGATGAGGAATGGCGAAACCTGAAATTTTCCGCAGCGGTACCGTTCCTCATCCACCGCTGCGCGGTCCCCCTTCCCCCCGGGGGAAGGTATTTTCCTGTCATCATCCCTTCAAACACCAATTTATCGTTCCGGCCATGACATGAAAAAACCTCGCCTTGCGGCGAGGTTTTTTCCGTATCAATCAGATTTCCTTGGACTTGGTGGCAATCTCCATCAGGCACTTGGCGATGAATTCGTCGGGCGTCATGGCGCCCAGGTCGTCGCCCTTGCGGGTACGGACGGACACGGTGCCGTTTTCCATATCCCGGTCGCCCACAACCAGCATATAGGGAATCTTCTGCATCTGGGCCTCTCGAATCTTGTAGCCCAGTTTCTCGCTGCGCAGGTCGTTCTCCACCCGCACGCCCGCGTCGCTGAGCTTCTGGGTCAGCTCCCTGGCGTAGGCGTGGGCCCGGTCGGTGACGGGCAGCACCTTCACCTGGACGGGAGAGAGCCACAGGGGGAAGGCCCCGGCGAAATGCTCGGTGATGACGCCGATGAACCGCTCGATGGAGCCCAGCACCACCCGGTGGATCATGACGGGCCGGTGCTTCAGGCCGTCCTCGCCCACATACTCCAGCTCAAACCGCTCCGGCAGCTGCATATCCAGCTGGATGGTGCCGCACTGCCAGGTACGGCCCAGGGAGTCGGCCAGATGGAAGTCCAGCTTGGGCCCGTAGAACGCGCCGTCGCCCTCGTTGATCACGTAGGTCTTGCCCATTTCCTCCACGGCGCCCTTGAGAATCTCCGTGGCGGCGTCCCAGGTTTCCTTCTCGCCGATGTGATCCTCCGGCATGGTGGAGACCTCGATCTGGTAGCTCAGGCCGAATACGGAGTAGACCTCGTCAAAGAGCTTCACCACATTCTTGATCTCGTCCTTCATCTGATCCCAGGTCATAAAGATGTGGGCGTCGTCCTGGGTAAAGCAGCGGACCCGGAACAGGCCGTGGAGGGCGCCGGACAGCTCGTGCCGGTGCACCAGGCCCAGCTCGCCCACCCGCAGGGGCAGGTCCCGGTAGGAGTGGGGCTCGCTGGCGTAGACCAGCATACCGCCGGGGCAGTTCATGGGCTTGATGGCGAAATCGGTATCGTCAATGACCGTGGTGTACATATTGTTCTTGTAGTGCTCCCAGTGTCCGGAGCGCTCCCACAGCTGGCGGTTGAGCATGATGGGGGTGGAGATTTCCACATAGCCGTAGCGCTTGTGCACCTGACGCCAGTAGTCGATCAGGGTGTTGCGCAGCACCATGCCCTTGGGCAGGAAGAAGGGGAAGCCGGGGCCCTCGTCCCGGAGCATGAACAGTCCCAGCTCCTTGCCCAGCTTCCGGTGGTCCCGCTTCTTGGCCTCCTCGATGCGCTGCAGATACTGGTCCAGCTCGTCCTTGCTGGGGAAGGCCACGCCGTAAATCCGCTGGAGCATCTTGCGCTTGGAATCGCCCCGCCAGTAGGCGCCGCAGGTGGTGGTGAGCTTGAAACCGTTGTGCTTCACCCGGCCGGTGTGGTCCAGATGGGGGCCGGCGCACAGGTCGGTGAAGTCGCCCTGGGTGTAGAAGGAGATTTCCGCGTCCTCGGGCAGGTCCTGGATCAGCTCCACCTTGTAGGGCTCGTTCCGGGCTTCCATATAGGCGATGGCCTCGGCCCGGGGCTTCACGCTGCGCTCCAGGCGGATACGCTCCTTGCAGATTTTCTTCATCTCCGCCTCGATCTTCTCCAGATGCTCCGGGGTGAAGGAGAAGGGGGCGTCAAAGTCGTAGTACCAGCCCTCGTCGATGGCGGGGCCGATGGCAAGCTGCACCTCCGGCCACAGCCGCTTGATGGCCTGGGCCATGATGTGGGAGCAGGTGTGCCAGTAGGTCTTGCGGTACTCGGGGTTTTCAAAGGTGTACAGATTCTCTTCGGACATGATTTTTACCTCCTTTAATATTGGGGAAGGTATAAAAAATACCCATCCCCTGACAAAAATCAGGGGTGGGATACAAAAAAGTATTCCACGGTTCCACCCTGGTTGCCCCCCACGGGAGGGCCGCTCATTGGCGCGGTAACGGGCGCACCCGGCATGGCATTTCCGCACACACGGCTCAGGAGTGGTACGAATCCGGCAGGCATCCGGAAGCCTTCCACCAAACGGCTCCCTCTCTGAGAATCTTACCGGCCCGCATGTCTCCATCACGGCTTTTCACCCATACTTTAGCACAAATCCCAAAAAAGTCAACCCCAAACCGGGGATTCCGGGAGAAACACAAATTGTTGTTTGAAGTTTTGGGACACGTTGCCCTACTACCGTGGGGGCGGCTATTAGCCGCCCGAAACGATACGGTTTTTGAGCATTTTCGGATAAAATGGACATTTCCGTAGTCGTCAGCAAAGCGGGCGGATAATATCCGCCCTTACGGTGATATTGCTGTAAACAACAATTTACCGTTCCTCTCCCCGGCCCTGCGCGTGTTTCCCATGTTTTCTCTCAAAAAAGCCTTGTGGGATTGGGTCGGAAATGGTATGATAGGGCAAGACAACACAAGGAGGATTCTGCCTATGAATATTCTGGTCGTGAACGACGATTCCATTCATTCCCCCGGCCTTGCCCTGCTGGCCCGGGAGGCGGCGAAGCTGGGGAAGGTCTGGGTGGTGGCCCCCGCCAGCCAGTGCAGCGCCATGTCCCACCGGCTCTCCATCAACGCGGCGCTCCGGGTGGAGCGGGCAGCGGACTTCCCCGCCCCGGTGGAAGGAGCCTGGAGCGTCAGCGGCACCCCTGCGGACTGCGTGAAGGTGGCCCTGCTGTGCCTTCTGGAGGAAAAGCCGGACTATGTGTTCTCCGGCATCAACGACGGCTATAACGTGGGCTACGACATTGCCTACTCCGGCACCCTGGGCGCCGCCATGGAAGCGGTGATGAACGGAATCCCCGCCATTGCCTTTTCCAACGCCATGCGGTACTCCCTGGACCTGCCCCAGGCGTGTCTTGCGGACATCGCCCGGGAGCTGATGGAAAAGCCCCTTGGCCCCGGCAAGGTGTGGAACGTAAACTTCCCCGAGGTTGCCCCCGGGGAGCTTCGGGGCATCGCCCGGGATGTCACCATCGCCGACACGCAGATGTACCTCGACAGCTACACCGCCCAGCCCCAGCCGGACGGTTCCCTGATCCTCACCGGCCGCGGCATCCCCCTGGGCCCCGATACCCCTGTCCCGGAGGGCTCCGATATCGACGCGCTGCGCCGCGGCTTCATCAGTATCGGCTGGATCAAAAGCGCGGTGGTGTAACCGTAAAGTTCCTGGAAAATCTTTCGGAAACACTTGTATTCCCACGCAAAAAGTGGTAGTATGTAGGATGGAGAGGGTTGGGAACACCTTCCAATTTCTCCATGCTTCCATATACCCCGACAAGCCGTCGGGAATGCAACAGATAGGAGGAAAATAAAATGAAAAAGATTCTGGCAATGCTCCTGGCTCTGGTCATGGTGCTGTCCCTGGCTGCCTGCGGCGCAAGCAATGACGCCCCCGCAACCACAGTTCCCACCACCGAAGCCGCGGGCACCGAGGCAACCGAAGCCCCCGCAACCGAGGCCGCACGTCCCCACTTTGACAAGCTGACCCTGGAGTTCGTGCCCTCCAAGGACGCCGACGTCATCATCGCCGGCACCGCCAACCTGCCCGAGCTGGTGAAGGCCGAGATGGCCCGCCTGGGCTACGACATCGACGAGGTGGACATCACCGTTGGCACCAGCTATGACGCCACCGGCGAGGCCATGTCCGCCGGTACCATCGACATCGGCTGGCTGCCCGGCGGCACCTACGCCCTGTACTCCGATGATACCGAGGTCATCCTGACCGCCACCCGGAACGGCCTGTCCAACGACAGCGAGAACCCCGCCGACTGGAACGGCGAGGCCAACGCCCTGGCCGCCAAGGTCAACGCCGGTGAGACTCTGACCTGGGAGGACCTGAACCAGGCCCGCTGGGCTGTGCAGAAGACCTCCTCTTCCGCCGGTTACATCTACCCCACTATGTGGCTGATGGAGAACTACGACGGCAAGAAGATTTCCGACCTGGCCAATGTGGTGCCTCTGGACTCCGGCTACGGCACTGCCTTCTCCTACGCCGCCGCTGAGCAGGTGGACATCATTGTCTGCTACGCCGACGGCCGTAACGACTACGAGGCTTCCTGGACCCTGCCCGTTGATCAGCAGGACGAGACCGGCAAGCAGGGCATGGGCCGCAGCGAGTCCATCTGGAATGAGCTGAACGTCATCGGCGTCACCGACGGTATCTACAACGACACCGTGGCCGTCTCCAAGGAGAGCCAGTTCTACACCCCCGAGCTGATTGAGGCCCTGCAGAACTGCTTCATCAACATCATCTCCACCGACGAAGGCAAGGAAATCTTCAGCGTCTACAGCCACACCGGCTACGCCATTGCCAAGGATTCCGACTACGACGGCGCCCGCGCTGCTCTGGCTCTGGTTTCCTGATTTCCCGATTGCAAACGAAAGCGCCCTGCACTTTTCAGGGCGCTTTCGTCCTATCCGGGATCGCAAAACAACCGCATACGCCATTACGGGGGCGGATATCCGCCCTCGCACCATCCAGGACTTTTCCCCGTCAACCACCCACATGATTTTTATCGGAAAGAAAAGGGTCAGAGCATGATTGAATTCAAAGATGTGTATAAGACTTATCCCAACGGCTTCACCGCCCTGAAGGGGATCAACCTGCAGATTGAGCAGGGGGAATTCGTAGCCATCATCGGCCTGTCCGGCGCGGGCAAGTCCACCATTCTGCGCTGCATCAACCGGATGCACGATGTCACCGAGGGAACGCTCACCGTGGACGATGTGAACGTCAGCACCCTGCGGGGAAAGGAGCTGCGCCGCTACCGCCGGAAGGTGGGCATGATCTTCCAGAGCTTCAATCTGGTTTCCCGCAGCACCGCCATCAAGAATGTCCTTACCGCGGATGTGCCCGACATGAACTTCTTCCGGGTGCTCTTCGGCATCTTCACCAAGGAGCAGAAGATGCGCGCTCTGGAGAGCCTGGACAAGGTGGGCATTCTGGATAAGGCCTATACCCGCTGCGACCAGCTTTCCGGCGGTCAGCAGCAGCGTGTGGCCCTGGCCAGAACCCTGAATCAGAACCCCAAGATCATTCTGGCCGACGAGCCCGTGGCCTCCCTGGACCCCATCACCGCCAAGCAGGTCATGGAGGACTTCGTCCGGATCAACCGGGACTACAACATTTCCATCCTGCTGAACATCCACCATGTGGATTTGGCCCTGAAATACTGCGACCGGGTCATCGGCATCCGGGCCGGCGAGATCGTCTTTGACGGCCCCGCCAGCACCATCACTCAGGAGCAGATCGACGAGGTCTACAACGGCACCAAGGCTCCCACCATGGGCGATGGAGAATAATATGGACAACGAAAATTCTGCGGTTCTCTACAAAGAGACCCTTTATGATAAGATTTTCAAGCCCCAGGTCATCACCCTGGAGAATGGACACACCGTCCGCCGCCGCCGGAGCCGGACGCCCTTTGTTCTGCTGGCCCTGGCACTGGCCATTTTCTGGGCGCTGAAAATGACCGGCTTTGACATCCGGATCATCGTCAGCCGGTTCCCCAAGCTGCTGGATTTGATGAAGAAGCTGTTCCAGCCCGACTGGAGCTTCTTCCCCAAGGTCATCTCCCCGCTGCTTGACACCATCAAGATGTCCATCCTGGGTACGGTCATCGGCTGCGCCATGGCCCTGCCGGTGGCCATCCTGGCCTCCAGCAACATTAACCCCAGCGTCATTATCGTGAGTATTTTCCGGTTTGTGCTGGCCCTGATCCGCACGCTGCCCACTCTGGTCATCGCCCTGGTCTGCGCGCTGATCTTCTCTCTGGGCACCTTCTCCGGCACGGTAGCCATTGCGCTGTTCACCTTCGGCGTGGTGTCCAAGATGCTCTACGAGAGCGTGGAAACCATCGACATGGGGCCCTTTGAGGCCATGGAGGCTCTGGGCGCCAACAAGTTCCAGGCCTTCTGGTCCGCCTGCGTGCCCCAGATTCTGCCGGTGTACCTGAGCCACAGCCTGTACTGCTTCGAAATGAACGTCCGGGCCTCCGCCATCTTAGGCTATGTGGGCGCAGGCGGCCTGGGCATCACCATCAACGAGCGCATCGGCTGGCGGGACTACGAAGGTCTGGGCATGGTGCTGCTGTCGCTGTTCGTGGTGGTGGCCTTCATCGAGTTCTTCAGCGCCTACCTGCGCAGGAAGCTGAGCTGAGGAGGGACAACCATGGCAAAAAAGATTCAACTGGAAAATTTCGAGCAGACCTTTGACCGTAAGCTCACCGCGGCGGAGGCCTATGCCGCCCGCCCCCGGAAATGGATGCTCTATACCCTGATCGTGCTGATCATCGCGGTGCTGGTGGGCTGGTCGTCCTCGGATGTGCACTTCACCGGCCTCACCGTCACCGGCACGGAGGTTGCCAAGGGCGTCCTCCACGGCGTGTTCCACCCGGACACCGAGCTGCTCTTCGGCACCGGGGACACGGATGTGCCCTACCTGCTGCTGCAGACCGTGGCCATTGCCGTATTGGGCACGCTGTGCGGCGCCATTCTCGCCATTCCCTTCGCCTTCCTGGCCTCCACCAACATTATGCCCAAGCCCGTGGCCTATGTGTTCCGGCTGCTGATTCTCATGATCCGCACCATTCCCAGCCTGGTCTGGGCCCTGATGTGGATTCGCGTCACCGGCCCCGGCGCGGCCTGCGGCGTCATCACCCAGTCCGTGTGCTCCATCGGCATGATTTCCAAAATGTACATCACCGCCATTGAGGATTTGGACACCCACATTCTGGAGAGCCTGGACGCCATGGGCTGCAACGCCTTTGAGAAAATCCGCTACGGCGTGATCCCCCAGCTGACTGCCAGCTTCATTTCCACCACCATCTACCGCTTCGACATCAACCTGAAGGATGCCACGACCCTGGGCATCGTGGGCGCCGGCGGTATCGGCGCGTCGTTGGTACAGTGTCTGAACAGCCGCCGCTGGGCCATGGTGGGCGCCTTTGTTTGGGGCCTGATGGTTCTGGCGCTGATCATCGAGTTTGTCTCCACCCGCATCCGCCGCAAGCTGGCCCACGGGGCATAACACAGGAATAACTGCCACTGCGACGGAAGCACAGCTCCCCGCAATGGCAGTTTTTTACGCAGGATTCGGATTATTGGCAAATTGTTGTTTGTCGAATATACGCTGTCATTGCGAGCCAGTGCGCACACTGGCGTGGCAATCCCCCGGTCGAAAGGAATCAGGTAACGATTACCACCAAAAACAGCAACAATCCCCGTTTTTCCGGGTGCTTTTCGGCACATTTCCCCTCTAACCGGGGGATTGCCACACCAGCGTGCGCGCTGGTTCGCAATGACAGGTAATTTGTAACGCACACTTTCAAACAACAATTTGCCGCTCCGCTTTTGATTTTCACGAAGGAGGCACTCTATGCGCCGCAGTATGACCGTTTGCTTTACCAGCGACATTCACGGCTATTTCTCCAATCTGGACTATGCCTCAGGGAAACGGATTCCCTCGGGTTATGTAAACTGTATACATTCCTTCCCCCGGGACGGCAATACCCTGATCCTGGACGGGGGCGACATTCTCCAGGGCAGTCCCCTGACCTACTGGCGCTACAGCGGCGGAGCGGATGTGGAATGCTTCCCCGCAAAAATCATGAACCTGGCCGGGGTGCGGTTTGTCACCCTGGGCAACCACGATTTCAATTATGGTGTGAAGCCCCTGCGGGAGTACCTGGCCGCCCTGAACGCCCAGTGCCTCTGCGCCAATGTGGAGGGCATTCCGGAGGTTCGGAAAACCGCCCTGGTCACCCTGGAAAACGGCCTGCGGGTGGGCCTCACCGGCATCCTCACCCCCTTCACCCCCCACTGGGAGCGGCCGGAAAACCTGACCGGCGTCCGGGTGCTGGACTCCGTTTCCTCTGCCCGGGAGGCTCTGGGGGAGCTGAAGGCCCAGGGTGCGGAGGTCACCGTGTGCATCGCCCACTGCGGCTTTGAGCGGGACCCGATCACCGGCGCGCCTCTGTCCGATCCCGCGGAAAATCAGGGCTACCGGATCTGCCGGGAGCTGGACTTTGACATTCTCCTCACCGGCCACCAGCACCAGGCCCGGGCAGACATCAACCTGTGCGGCACCCACACCTGCCAGGTGTCTGACCGCGCCCGGCACTACGCCCGGGTGGACCTGACCCTGGAAGACACCGGGGAAACCTCTGTCCGGTCCCGCATTGTGGAGTCCGGGGACACTCCCTACCCTCCCGCCCGGGACTACCTGGCGCCTCTGGAGGCGGAAAACGCCGTCTTCCTGGACGCACCCCTGGGCACGCTGGACCGGGCACTCCCCATGCAGGACCGGCTGACCATGGCACTGCAGGGGTCGGATATCGCCAACTTCATCAATCAGGTACAGCTGGAGGTCTCCGGGGCGGATATTTCCGTCACCGCCCTGGGGAACAACGTCAAGGGGTTCAACCGGCAGGTTACCGTCCGGGATGTGGTGGCCACCTACGAATTCCCCAACACTCTGAAAACCGTCCGCGTAACCAGAAAAGAGCTGAAAGCCGCTCTGGAGCGGTGCGCGGAGTACTTTGATACCCGGGAGGGCCTGCGCATCAGCGAGGAGTTCCTGCTCCCCGCTCCCCAGCACTTTAATTATGATTTCTATTCCGGCATCGAAGTCACCCTGGACCTTCGCAAGCCCCTGGGGCAGCGGGTGGCATCCATCCGCTATGAGGGGCAGGAGCTTCCCGAAGACAAGGAGCTGAAACTGTGCCTGAACAACTACCGTGCCACCGGCGCAGGCGGGTATCCCCTCTATGCCCAATGCCCCGTGCTCAAAGAAGAGCCCACGGAAATCGCCCAGCTGATCCTGGACTATGTCCGGCTGCACAGGGACATCGCCGTGGATTCCACCCATTGGCTCCGGGTGCTGGGTGTGCCCGAAACCAAGGCTGCCCCCTTTGGAGAGGCCCTGTGAAAAAGCGGTTGCAAACCTCAGGCATTATGGTAGAATGGAGACAGCCGCCATCTGCGGCAGCATCTTAAAGAGGCTTCCGGAAGCAGGAAGCCGGGGAGGAAAGCATATGCTGAACATCAAGGAAAAAGTGGAACAGGTCGTGGCAAAGCTCCGCGCAGACGACAAGCTGCTGGAAAAGTTCCAGACCAATCCCGCCGCGGTCATCGAGGAGTACGTGGGCGTGGACCTTCCTGACGATCAGGTCAACGCCCTGGTGGAGGGCATCAAGGCCAAGCTGACGGTGGACAAGCTGGGCAGCGCCCTGGGCGGCCTGTTCCGGAAATAACTACCGGAAAGAAAAATTGGTGTTTGAAGATTTCAAACACGTTGCGTTGTTATCGTAGGGGCGGCTATTAGCCGCCCGAAACGTTACGGTTTTTGAGCATTTTCTGATAAAACGGACATCCCCGTAGTCGTCAGGCTGCGGGCGGATAATATCCGCCCCTACAATCACAAATCGCCAAACACCAATTTATCGTTGCCCCAACAAATCCCGGGCACTCCCTTTACAGGGCGGTATTCCGCCCTGTGTTTTTTCTGAAATCATTGACTTTTTTCACAATTTGTGCAATAATTCTTTGGTAATAATAAAGAAACAGGAAGGGATATTTTTATGACCCAGTCCAGAACACATACCTGCGGGGAGCTGCGGCTTTCCGACGCGGGAAAGCAGGTTACCATCGTCGGCTGGTTGGAGAATCTCCGGGAGGTTGGCACGAACTTCGGCTTCGCGGTGCTCCGGGACTTCTACGGCACCACCCAGGTGGTCATCGAAACCGAGGACATGATGCGCGCCGTCAAGTCCGTGAACAAGGAGTCCACCCTATCCGTCACCGGCACCGTCCGGGAGCGGGAGAGCAAAAATGCCAAGCTGCCCACCGGCGAAATCGAGGTTGTGCCCGAGAAAATTGAGGTGCTCGGCAAGTGCACCCACAACCAGCTGCCCTTTGAAATCAACAAGAGTAAGGACGCGGACGAGAATGTGCGGCTCAAGTACCGGTTCCTGGACCTGCGGAACCCTGCCGTCAAGTCCAACATCATCCTGCGCTGCCAGGTGGTGGCGGAGCTGCGGCGGCTTATGACCGAGAAGGGCTTCCTGGAGATCACCACCCCCATCCTCACCGCTTCCTCCCCCGAGGGCGCCCGGGACTACCTGGTTCCCGCCCGGAACCACCCCGGCAAGTTCTACGCCCTGCCCCAGGCTCCCCAGCAGTTCAAGCAGCTGCTGATGACCTGGATATGGAAATGGCCTTCGCCAGCCAGGAGGATGTGCTGTCCACTCTGGAAGATGTGCTGGTGCCGGTATTTCAGAAGTTCGGCAAGTACAGCCGGGTTTCCCAGGCGCCCTTCCGCCACATTCCCTATAACGAGGCCATGGAGCGCTACGGCTCCGACAAGCCCGACCTGCGCATCGACCTGGAGATTCAGGACATCACCGCTGAGGTTCAGGGCTGCGGCTTCGGCCCCTTCGAGGGCGCTACCGTCAAGGCCGTGGTGATCCACGACTTCAATCAGGCCCGGAAGTGGATCGACAAGCTCCTGGCCGACGTGGAGGTCCAGACCGGCAACAAGGCCTGCTGGGTGAAGGTGGACGAAAACGGCAACCTCACCGGCGGCGTTTCCAAGTTCCTGGCAGATTATAAGGATGTGCTTACCGAAAAGCTGGGCCTGAAGCCCGGCAGCTTCGTGTGCATGGCCGCGGGCAAGAAGGCCGCCGCCCAGAAGACCGCGGGCGTCATCCGCACCATGCTGGGTAAGCGCATTCCCGGCCACTTCGACGAGGAGCAGTACGCCCTGTGCTGGATCGTGGACTTCCCCATGTACGAAATCGGCGAGGAGTCCGGAGAGCTTGAGTTCTGCCACAACCCCTTCTCCATGCCCCAGGGCGGCCTGCAAGCCCTGCTGGATGCCGAGGGGGACACCGAGAAGCTTCTGGCCATCAACGCCAACCAGTATGACCTTGTGGTTAACGGCTATGAGTCCGCCTCCGGCGCGGTGCGTAACCACGATCCCGAGATCATGGTCAAGGCCTTCCAGATGGTGGGCCTGGGCGAGGAGGACGTCAAGGCCAAGTTCCCCGCCATGTACAACGCCTTCACCTATGGCGCGCCTCCCCACGCGGGAGCGGCTCCCGGTGTGGACCGTCTGATCATGCTGCTCACCGGCGAGGAGAGCATTCGGGAGGTCATCACCTTCCCCATGAACAAGAACGCCCAGGACCTGATGATGGGCGCCCCCACCACCGTAGACAAGTCCCAGCTGGACACCGTCCACATTGCCCTGCTGGACGAAGAATAACCCAACGCCCCTGCCAAATCGGCAGGGGCGTTTCATCGTGAAAAGAACGAATCGGTAAAATAGTGTTTGCCGCTGCGTGTTAATGTTTCCTGTCATTGCGAGACCAGTCCGCAGACTGGTCGTGGCAATCCCCCGGTTAGAGGGGAAATGTACCGAATAGCACCAAAAAGCCGGGGACGTTGCGGTATTTGGTGGTAATCGATATCCGGTTCCATTCAACCGGGGGATTGCCACACCAGCGTGCGCGCTGGTTCGCAATGACAGGTAATTTTGAGGCGAAGCCGCCAAACACCAGGCGACCTCTAAAAACGACTTTTTGCGGTTTTGAGCGAGAGATTTTGGTTCAACAAAAGTTTTGGAAATTTCGGAATACTTTGTGTATTGCGGAATTTTCAAAACGCATTGTTGGGCCAAAAGGTCCGCTCAAAACGCAAAAGGGTAGTTTTTAGAGGTGCCCACCAATTATCGCGCTGCGGAAATCTCTTCGCGTTTGCGCACAAAAGCCGCCATCCCATCGGGGATGGCGGCAGCGGAATATCAATACAGCGGCGTGCCGCAGTAGCGGCATTTGGCCACGCCCGGCTCATGCTTGGCGCCGCAGCGGCGGCAGTACACCATGCCGAAGGACGCGGTTTTGGGCACGGGCTCCCGGGGCTTCTCCACGGGGGCAGGCGCGGGCGCGGGACGCACAGGGGCCGGGAAATCCGGGAAGGATTCCTCCCAGGCAGGCTCCTGCGCCGCCGGGGTCCGCTCCGGCACAGGGGGCACATAGGCGGGACGCTCCGGATTGCGGCGGTTCTCCGCCAGGATCCGGCGGATCTCCACATTGCTCTGGGTCAGTTCCCCGAAAGCATGCAGCGCCAGCAGCCCCACATAAACCAAAAGCATATAGCAAATCACAATGGCCGCGGCAGCCAGCGCCGCCATCAGGGCCATCTCCACCCCAAAGCCGGAGTAGGCATAGCAAACCACGACCACCGCCGCCGTTAACGCCAGCAGCAGGTTCAGCCAGAACAGAACCTTCGCCACCACGGTGATTTTCTTTCCGCTGTTTTGAAACATAACCGATCCTCCGTTCTCTCCGGGGCCAAAAAGGAGAAATCAACCGTCCCGGACACCTTTATGGGGAAATTATACCATATTCAGAGGAATTTACAAGTATTTTCTGATTCGCCCCGGCCGGGCGAAATCCGCTGTGCGATAAATTGGTGTTTGTAAGTGTGCGCTCAAAAACGCTGCCATTGCGAACCAGTGCGCACACTGGTGTGGCAATCCCCCGGTTAGAGGGGAAATGTACCGAAAAGTGTCCGGAAGAGTGGGAGTCGCTGCGATTATCGGTGGTCATCGTTACCTGATCCCTTTCAACCGGGGGATTGCCACGCCAGTGTGAGCACTGGCTCGCAATGACAGCTTTATTTTTCAAACACCAATTTCCCGCTTTTTCGGAAATCGTTTCCCTGTCAACCAATGCGCTTCTCAGCGGGAAAAGGGTTTCTCCTGATTGTATTCATTTACCAGCCGCAGTACTTCCCCGGCATTCCCCTTCAGAATCACCCGAGGGACCTTCGGTACACCATCGAACGCAAAATGAATGTTTTCATAATCTCCATGACTGATACGGCAGCAGAAGAATTCCGCGAATTCTTTCTTATCGGCTCCAGGTACATCCAAAATCATACAGGCTTCACAGGAAGCCTTGTGGTCTTCCGACAGGAAATCGTATACAAGCGCGTTTTGCTTCGCCAAGATACTGGGCCGCACTGCCGGGTGGCAGATAAAACGCTCCACCTGCTCCGGTGAAAAGTGCCACATCCCGTTGACCTTTTCCCCTTCCAGAATTCCGGCGGAAATGTAATTGCGAATGGTGCGGTCTGTGAAACCGGTTAACAGCATCAGCTGTTTGATGAGATAGAAACTTTCCATATTTTCCATAAACGGCTCCTTTCAAATGTATCAGCTGCAGCTCTTACCAATATTATAGGAGCCCCAAATGGGAAATACAATTTGAAATTCCTCCACTTTTTCCGGTTCCGTGCTTCCGGCCTTCTCCGACTTTTTCACAATTCACGATCCGTTCTTGCTTTCCATAAATCCCGCATGCGCAGATTCGTGAAGAGGGAATAGTGAAAAAGGAAGATGCAAAAATCCCGAATGCTGGCGCATTCGGGATTTTTGGTGACCCGCCGGAGATTCGAACTCCGGACCCACTGCTTAAAAGGCAGTTGCTCTGCCGACTGAGCTAGCGGATCATACAATATAAATATGGCTGGGATGGCCGGATTCGAACCGACGAATGTCAGAGTCAAAGTCTGATGCCTTACCGCTTGGCGACATCCCAATACCGGTGTGACTCGCTTTGGCCGGACACACTGGGTAGTATAGCACGAAAAAATGCTTTTGGCAATCCCCTTTTTTCAGTTTTTCTCAATTGGATTACCGGATCGCACCGGTAAATTGGTGTTTGGCGCTGTGCGTCAAAGTTTCCTGTCATTGCGAGACCAGTGCGCACACTGGTCGTGGCAATCCCCCGGTTGAATGGAACCAGGTAACGATTACCACCAAAAATTGCAGCGATTCCCACTCATCCGGGAACTATTCGGTACATTTCCTCTCTAACCGGGGGATTGCCACACCAGTGTGCGCACTGGTTCGCAATGACAGCTTCTTTTTTCATGCGTCAAACACCAATTTGCCACTGTGTCGGTGGGAGGGGCGGTGGATTTACATATTATACTGTATATCGTGAATATCTCAAGATTTTTCCGCAGTGTCCTGTTTTTAAAACTTTTTTCATATTCTGTTTTCTCCAAGCATACGATGGTTTGTTTGCGGAGGAAATCCCTTTAGCTGCCGACACTTGTTTCTCTCATATGGACATTCTTTTGAGCAAATATTACAAAAAGAATGTGTGCAATATGATAATATTAGAGATAATTACAGTTGCGAATCTGAATAATCCGGTGTATAATTTTCAATATATTTTCTATGGGTTGAATCTGCCGGGAGGGCTGCGCCTTCTTCGGAAATGGGAAAGGTAGGATACGGATGAATTCCAAAACCCTGATGTATATTCTCAAACGCATCGCCATGGCGATTTTGACTGTCTGGATTGTCATTACCGTGACCTTCTTCGTCATGCACGCCGTCCCCGGCGGTCCCTTCCTGGCGGAGAAGGCGGTTTCCGAAGCCGCCCAGAAGGCTCTGGAGGCCAAGTACGGCATGGATAAGCCGCTGATGGTGCAGTATGGAACCTACCTGAAGGACATCGTCACCAAGTTTGACTTTGGTCCCTCCATCAAGCTCCGGGGCCGTCAGGTCATCGACGTGATTATGGACGGTATGCGCACCTCCGCCAAGCTGGGCCTGTACGCCGCGGCCATCGCCCTGGTCAGCGGCATCGTGCTGGGCGCTGTGGCGGCTCTGCGGCGGAACAAGTTCATCGACAAGTGCATCATGGTGCTTACCACCGCCTTCATCTCCATGCCCTCCTTCATCATGGGCTCGCTGATGCTCATTGTGTTCTCCGTGAAGCTGGGCTGGCTCCCCGCCAACGGCGACAGCGCCAAGGGTCTGATCCTTCCGGTCATCGCCCTGTCCCTGTCCCCCATGGCCAACATTACCCGGCTCACCCGCTCCTCCATGCTGGACGTGCTGAGTCAGGACTACATCCGCACAGCCCGGGCCAAGGGCGTGCCCCCCGTCAAGATCATCTTCGGCCATGCGCTGAAGAATTCCCTGATTCCCGTCATCACCTACGCCGGCCCCATGCTGGCCTACATTGTCACGGGCTCCCTGGTCATTGAGCAGGTCTTCGCCGTGCCCGGCATCGGCAGAGCCTTCGTCAGCTCCATCACCGGCCGCGACTACCCCCTGATTATGGGCACCACCATTGTGCTGGCGCTGCTGATCGTGGTGATGAACCTGGTCAGCGATATCCTTTATAAAATCGTCGATCCCAGAATCAACCTGGAGTAAGGAGAAAAAGCAATGAAAAAGAATCCCTTCAGTCTTCATGTGGATCTGGACGACTTTCTCCCCGCAACCGACGCGGAAAAGGAATACATGGTACAAATGCGGCCCTCCACCACCTTCTTCAAGGATGGTATGAAGCGGCTGCTGCGCAACCCGGTGGCCACTGTGAGCCTGATCGTCATTATTGTCATCACCCTGGCATCCCTGATTATTCCCTCCTTCTGGCCCTATAAGTACGACACCATGCTGGGCGTTACCCCGGGCCGTCCTGTGGATGCCTCCTACAATAACCTGGCTCCCTTCCAGTACGGCAAGACCGAGCTGAAGAAGATCGAAGCCGGGGAAGAGGTTTTCCCCCATGTGTTCGGCACCGACTCCGCCGGACGTGACTATTTCATCCGCGTGGTCTACGGCACCCGGATCTCCCTGGCCGTGGGCTTCTTCGCCAGCCTGATCGTGCTGGTCATCGGCATCACCATGGGCTCCATCGCGGGCTACTGCGGCGGCAAGGTGGATATGTTCATCATGCGCGTGGTGGACATCATCTACTCCCTGCCCGACACCCTGATGATTATTCTGTTTGCCTCGGTCATGAAGGTGACCCTGGGGCCCCTGATTGAAAATACCATCCTCAATAAATTGGGCAGCAACATGATCTCCCTGTTCATCGTGTTCGCTCTGCTGTACTGGGTCAGCATGGCCCGGCAGATCCGCGGCCAGATCCTCTCCCTCAAGGAGCAGGAATACGTTCTCGCCGCCCGCTCCACCGGCGCCAGAGCCGGCTGGATCATCCGCAAGCACCTGATCCCCAACTGCATCAGCGTGATCATCATCTCCACCGCTCTGCAGATCCCCAGCGCCATCTTTACCGAGAGCTTCCTGTCCTTCCTGGGTCTGGGCGTCAACGCCCCCATGCCCAGCCTTGGCAGTCTGGCTTCCGATGCCCTCAACGGCATGAGCTCCTACCCCTACCGGCTGGTGATTCCCGCCGTGACCATTTCTCTGGTGGTGCTTTCCCTGAACCTGTTCGGCGACGGCCTGCGGGACGCCTTCGACCCCAAGCTCAAGAGCTGAGAAAGGAGAATCCCTATGGCACTGCTTGAAGTAAATGACCTGCATACCTCCTTTTTCACCCCCGCCGGCGAGGTGAAGGCCGTCAACGGCGTATCCTTCTACTTAGACAGCGGCAAGGTTCTGGGCATCGTGGGCGAATCCGGTTCCGGCAAGTCCGTCACCGCCTATTCCATCATGCAGATTCTGGAAAAAACCGGCAAAATTGTCTCCGGCTCCGTGAAATTCGACGGTCAGGAGCTGGTGGGCATCGGCGAGAAGGGCATGAAGAAGATCCGGGGCAACAAGATCTCCATCATCTTCCAGGACCCTATGACCTCCCTGAACCCCACCTACACCATCGGCCATCAGCTGATGGAGGCCATCCGGCTCCACACCAACCGCAATAAGAAAGAGGCCTGGGACCGGGCCGTGGAAATGCTGAAGCTGGTCAACGTCAACGAGCCGGAGAAGCGGATGAAGCAGTATCCCTTCGAGTTCTCCGGCGGTATGCGCCAGCGGGTGATGATCGCCATGGCTCTGGCCTGTGAGCCGGACATCCTCATCGCCGACGAGCCCACCACCGCCCTGGACGTGACCATCCAGGCCCAGATTCTGGAGCTGATGCAGAAGCTGCAGAAGGAGCTGGGCATGGCCATCATTATGATTACCCACGATCTGGGCGTAGTGGCCCAGATGTGCGACGAGGTCATCGTCATGTACGCCGGCTCCATCTGTGAGCAGGGCACCGCCGACGAGATTTTCTACAATCCCAAGCACGAGTACACCAAGGGCCTGATGCGCTCCATCCCCACCGTGGACAACGACGGCGAGAAGCTGGAGCCCATCGCGGGCACCCCCATCGACCTGCTGAATATGCCCCAGGGCTGTCCCTTCGCCCCCCGCTGCGACGCGGCCATGAAAATCTGCCTGCGGGAACGCTGCCAGCGGATGCAGATCAACGATATGCACCAGGCCGCCTGCTGGGTCAACGTGAAGGAGGCCATGGAAAAGGAAGGCGGTGACGAAGCATGAGCCAGGATACATTGGTGGAGGTCAAGCACCTGAAGGAATATTTCAATATCACCACAGGTATGTTCACCTCCAAGCCCCTGAAGGCTGTGGACGACGTGTCCTTCGCCATCCGCCGGGGCGAGACCCTGGGTCTGGTGGGCGAATCCGGCTGCGGCAAAACCACCGTTGGCAGAACCCTGCTGCACCTGTACAAACCCACCGCCGGAGAAATCTGGTTCGACGGCAAGAAAATTGAAACCAAGAAGGACATTCTGGAGTACCGCCGCAGATCCGCCATGGTGTTCCAGGACCCCTATTCCTCCCTGAACCCCCGTATGACCGTGGCCGACATCATCGGAGAGCCACTGGATGTGCACAAGCTGTATTCCTCCCCCAAGGAGCGGCAGGATAAGATTCTGGAGCTGATGGCCCGGGTGGGCCTGAACTCCGAGCACGCCAACCGCTACGCCCACGAGTTCTCCGGCGGCCAGCGCCAGCGCATCGGCATCGCCCGGGCCCTGGCGGTGAATCCCCAGTTCGTGGTGTGCGACGAGCCGGTTTCCGCTCTGGACGTGTCCATTCAGGCTCAGGTCATCAATATGTTTGACGAGCTGCAGGATCAGATGGGCCTGACATATCTGTTCATTGCCCACGATCTTTTGGTGGTGCGGCATATTTCCGACAGAATTGCCGTGATGTACCTTGGTAAAATGGTGGAGCTGGCGGACGCGAAGGAGATTTACGACCACCCCCTGCACCCCTATACCAAGAGCCTGATGAGCGCCGTGCCCCTGCCCGACCCCAAGAAGGCCCGGGAGAACAAGCGCATCGTCCTCTCCGGCGACATCCCCAGCCCCCTGAACGCCCCCTCCGGCTGCCCCTTCCGCACCCGCTGCCCCCACGCAAGCGAGGCCTGCGCCGCGTCCATGCCGGAATTCAAGGAGGTTTCCTCCGGCCACTTCGTCGCCTGCCACAACTTCGAGCACATCGGATAACTGTTGACAGGCAGAACGTCCCATTACGCAGACAAATTGGTATTTGAGAGTGTGCGCTCAAAAAACGCTGTCATTGCGAACCAGTGCGCACACTCCTCCGCGCTAAGAGCCGCCTTCGGCGGTTGCGCTCTGGACGCGCCTGCGGGCGCAGTGGTGTGGCAATCCCCCGGTTACCGAATAGTACCCAAAAACCGGGAGCGTTGCGGTATTTGGTGGTAATCGATACCCGGTTCCATTCATCCGGGGGATTGCCAGCCAGTCTGCGGACTGGCTCGCAATGACAGCAAAGAACGTACAAACACCAATTTGCCGATTCGTTCCCGCGATCTCCGTGTCCCAAAATACCATCATGATAAAAGGAGTACTCCTTTTATCATGCCCGGCATATGCCGGGCAGCCCCCATTTCTGATTTCAAATCCGCTTTGCGGGTCTGAATAAAATGAAAATTGAGAAAGGAAAATGAATCATGAAGAAACTGCTTTGCATGCTGCTTGCTCTGGCAATGGTCCTGAGCCTGACCGCCTGCGGCGGCAGCGGCTCCAGCGAAACCACCGCGACCACCGCTGCTACCGAAGCCCCCGCTTCCGCCGGTACTGAGACCGCCGCTCCCGCCGGTCCCAGCTCCATCTCCGTGTGTCTGTCCTCCGAGCCCGACACCATCGACCCCGCTCTGAACTCCGCCGTTGACGGCGCCACCCTGACCACCCACCTGTTCGCCGGCCTGTCCAAGTGGGCCCAGGACGAAAATGGCAACCTGGTCATCGAGGCCGACTGCGCCACCGAGCTGACCGAGGGCGTCATGAACGACGACGGCACCGTGACCTACACCTACACCCTGCGCGACGGCCTGAAGTGGTCCGACGGCGCGGACCTGACCGCCGGCGACTTCGTGTTCGCCTGGAAGCGCGCCGCTTCCACCGAGCTGGGCGCTGACTACGGCTATATGTACGAGGTTGTCAAGGGCTATCCCGATGACCTGGCTGTGGAAGCTCCCGACGACAAGACCATCGTTGTCACCCTGAACAATGCCGTTGCCTACTGGAACGAGCTGCTGGCTTTCCCCGCCTACTTCCCCGTCCGTGAGGATGTGGTTGCCGATGAGGCCTGGGCCACCGACCCTTCCACCTACATCTCCAACGGTGCCTACACCATGACCGGTTGGGATCACAACTCCAAGATCACCCTGACCAAGAACCCCAACTACTACAATGCCGACGCCGTCACCATGGACGAGATCGTGTTCTACCTGTCCGATGACGCCAACAACATGCTGTCCAACTTCAAGAACGGCGAGTGGCTGCTGATCGACGATGTGCCCACTAACGAAATCGCTGCTCTGAAGACTGAGTACCCCGATGAGTTCAAGATCGCCGGCCAGATCGGTACCTACTACGTCTGCTGGAACATCAACGAGGAAATCCTGCCCGCCGGCAGCGACCTCACCGGTGCCGAGGCGGAAGCTGCCAAGGCCGAGATCCGTAACGCCATCGCCCTGCTGTTCGACCGGAACTACATCGCCGAGGAGATCGGCCAGGCCGGCCAGGTTCCCGCTTCCTCCTTCGTGGCCATGGGCATGACCGATGCCGACGGCTCCGAGTTCTACAAGAACGCCGGCGACAACGCTGACTTCGACGGCTACTACAATGTCTCCGCCGACGCCTACATGGACAACTGGGCTTCCGCCATCGAGACTCTGAAGAAGTACTATGCCTTCGATGAGTCCACCCAGATGTTCACCAACTTCCCCACCCTGACCTACCTGTACAACACCTCTGAGGGCCACAAGGCCATCGGTGAGTACCTGGCTTCCGCCATGGCTTCTGTGGGCATCACCATGAACCTGGAGAACCAGGAGTGGAACACCTTCCTGAACACCCGTAAGAACGGCGACTACTCCGTGGCCCGTAACGGCTGGCTGGCCGACTATAACGATCCCATCTGCTTCCTGGATATGTGGGTTACCGCTTCCGGCAACAACGACGTCCAGTTCGGCAAGGGCGAACACGCCGATGTGGCGCTGTACAGCCTGGATCTGACCGACCTGGGCTACGACGTGAAGGTGGAGAACGGCACCTGGGCGGAGACCTATGATGTGATCATCAACCTGATCAAGACCTGCACCGACACCGATACCCGCTACGAGCTGATGCACAGAGCTGAGGACCTGCTGATGAGCACCGGCTGCATCGTGCCTCTGTACTTCTACACCGACATCTACATGATCTCCAGCTCCGTGAAGGGCTTCTTCTCCAACCCCCTGGGCTACAAGTACTTCATGTACTGCACCATCGAGTAATAGATTCCCTTCCCCAGCATCAGAACCTGCGGCCCACCCGGGCCGCAGGTTTTTTCTGTTCTCCACTCCCCCCGCGCCGCAAGAATTTTTGTTTGTTCATGATTTCGACAGAATATTTTGGTAGGATGGGTAAAATAGGTGAGCGGGCTGGCAAGTTGGTGTTTGTCGCTGCGTGTCAAAGATTCCTGTCATTGCGAGACCAGTCCGCAGACTGGTCGTGGCAATCCCCCGGTTAGAGGTGAAACGTGGCGATAAGCACCCAAAAGAACGGGGGTCGTTGTTGTTTTGGTGGTAATCGTTACCTGGTTCCTTTCAACCGGGGGATTGCCACTGAAGCCGGCGCGCTGGTTCGCAATGACAGTTCTTTCTTCGTGCGACAAACATCAATTTGTCCGCCCGCCGGGGTGGGCGGGGAGCTTTGGGTTCACCGGCAGCGAAAGAATATTGGAGGCAGTATATGGGAAAACGAATCCTTTTGTGGGTGGCCGCGGCGGTCACCTCTTTCTGTGCGCTGGCAGTTTCCTGCCTGTTTTTCCGGGCGGTCTGGGACCGGATTCCGGAACCCACGGAGCCGCCGGCGCCCATTGCTTCCGCCCCGCCGGAAACCCTTCCTCCCCCGTCCGAACCGGAGCCGGAAGCGGATTGGCGGCTGATCCTGGTGAATCCCCGGAATCCCCTGCCCCAGGACTATCAGGTGGACCTGGCCGACCTGGGAGACGGCTTTTTCATCGACCAGCGGGTATATCCCGCTTTGACGGCCATGCTGGAGGCCGCCCGGGCGGAGGGCCTTTCGCCCATGGTCCGCTCCGCCTACCGCACCCACGAAACCCAGCAGGCCCTCTATGACAATAAGGTGGAGCGGCTGATCAACCAGGGCTATTCCTCCGAGGACGCCCCCAGGGAGGCTGCCAGATGGGTGGCCTATCCCGGCACCAGCGAGCACGAGGCCGGACTGGCCCTGGACATCGTTTCGGAAAGCTACCGGGACCTGGTGGAGGCTCAGGCGGATACCCCCGAGCAGCAGTGGCTCATGGCCAACGCCCACCGCTTCGGCTTTATCCTCCGCTACCCCAAGGAGAAACAGGACATCACCGGTATCGGCTATGAGCCCTGGCACTACCGCTACGTAGGCGAAGAAGCCGCCGAAGAAATCCACACCGGGAACCTGTGCCTGGAGGAATACCTGTCCCAAACCCCGCCCCCGGCGGGCTGACAGGTGACGGTAAGGAGCAAATTCCGCAGACTGATAAATTGATGGTTGAAGATTTCAAACACGTTGCGTTGCTATCGCAGGGGCGGCTATTAGCCGCCCGAAACGTTACGGTTTTTGAGCATTTTCTGATAAAACGGACATCCCCGTAGTCGTCAGCAAAGCGGGCGGATAATATCCGCCCCTACAATCACAAATCGTCAAACACCAATTTTCCGGGCCATTTCGTTTGGAGCATTTCATATTCTTCCCCCTCTCCGCACCGGTTGGTGCGGTTTTTTAGCGCTTTCTTCGTTTTTTGTAACAATTCCCTTCAAGCCGTGTATTCCTATACAGAGAACTGTTTTCGTTCCGGCAAGGCGGGCGGAATGCTGTGGAGGTTGTCATGTGGATTGACGCCCCCGCCCTGCTGTACGGGCCGGCCCGTGGCCGAGGGCTTTCTCGCAGATTTTTTCCTCCGTCAGAAAAGTTTCATTTTATCGCCTCTTGATATTTATCATCCGGGGATATATACTTTATTTATCGGCAAATTGGGGAACGCTGCGGCTGCCGTTTTCCTGTGCAAGCATCAGAAAAGAAAAAGGAGAGAAACAAAATGGGGAACAATTATCAGCTGAAGTACGATGTGGACGTTGTCATGTGCATTGACGCGACGGGAAGCATGGGGCCCTTCCTGGATCTGGTCAAGTCCCAGGCCCTGAACCTGTATGACGACCTGAAGCGGAAAATGGAGCAGGAGCTGGCTACTCCGAAGTACATCCATGAGCTGCGGGTGCGGGTCATTGTATTCCGGGATTACCTGGCGGACGGGATCAACGCCATGCTGGCGACGGACTTCTTCTCCCTGCCTGCCCAGGCGGCGGAATTCGAGGCTCTGGTGCAGAGCATCCAGCCCATGGGCGGCGGCGACGATCCCGAGGACGGACTGGAAGCGCTGGCCTACGCCATGAAGTCCAAATGGAATACAAGCACCGGAAACAAGCACCGGCAGATCATTGTTGTGTGGACGGACGACGGAACCCACGAGCTGGGCTACGGAAAGGCCGCTTCCACCTATCCCCAGAAGATGGCCAAGGACTTTGCCGAGCTGACCCAGTGGTGGGGCTTCAATCAGGCTCCCGGGTTCATGGACAATCAATCCAAGCGGCTGCTGATCTACGCCCCCGCCAAGGATTGGTGGACCACCGTTGCCGAGACCTGGAACAACACCCTCATGTTCGCCTCCGAAAGCGGCAACGGACTGGACAAGCTCACCTATGATGAGATTCTGAGCGCCCTGGCCCAGAGCGTATAACGGGGGGTCCTCCATGGCTCTGGATATCAACGGCTACTGTCTGCCGGACGGCTTCTCCACCGCCAATGCGGGGATGTGCCAGTGGGGCTTTGCCGTACGAAACGGCCATAGCTATTTTATCAAGGAATTTCTGTCCCCCAAATACCCCCTGGACGAGGGGAAGCTGGGCCCGGAGCTCACAAAGGAAATGCGGGACAATGCCGACGCCTTTTTCGAGAGAAAAAGCGCGTTTTACGAGCGGCTTAGCCGGTGCCGGACGGGCAACAACATTATCGTCCTGGACTTTTTCCGGCATGGCTCCAAATACTACGCCGTCACGGACAGGGTCTGCGGCAGGCAGCTGAGCCCGGAGGAAGTTGCCGTGCTGTCCGATGATCAGAAGCGCACCCTCCTTCTGGCTCTGCTGTACAGCATGGCAAGCCTCCACCGGGCGGGTATTGTGCATTCCGATCTGCGTCCGGAGAACATTCTGGTAACGGCCACCCGGAACGGCTATTGTACCGCCAAGATCATTGACTTTGACGCCGGGTTCCTGGAGGATCAGATGCCGGAGCAAATCGAGGGCTCCCAGAATTACTTTTCGCCTGAAGCGGTGGAGCATATTCACGGTGAGCCCGTAATCGTCACAACTCAGGCGGATGTGTGGGCCCTGGGACTTCTGATTCACCAGTATTGGTGCGGCAGTCTGCCGGGCTTCGAGGAGAAATACCATTACGCCTCGGAGGCTGTACTGGACGGAAGCACGCTTCAGCTGAACCCCGCGATCCCCCGGGACATTCTCCAGCTTGTGGAAAAAATGCTCTGCCGGGAACCGGAGGACAGGCCCACCACCCAGGAGGCCTGGCAAGCCTTCCGGGAAATGGGGGTCCCCAGGGAAAAGCCGGATCCCTGGTGGTACATTCCGGATGATCTGAATTGAAGGAGGAAACGCTGTGGCAGAATATTTCTTTCTTGCAATTGCCGTGATCGGCGCGGTGAGCCTGATTTATTTCCTGATAAAACAACTGAAATCCTCAGGACAAGAGAATAAGCCCATCGACCCCGTCCCTCCGGACCCCGTCCTTCCGGAACCTGTCCCTCCGGTAAAAAAGCCCATTGCCCCCGTCCCTCCGGACCCCGTCCTGACCAAGGACGCGCTGTACGCCCGGGAAAACGGGATGTGGGTGTGCCCCTTCTGCGAAACCTTGAACCCCTATCCCGCCGGGGTATCCCCGGAGCGGCTCCCTTCGCCCAAACCCGTTCCGGTTCCCGCCGACCCCTCCCGGCTTGTGGGCGATCTGGTCAGGAAAGCCGCTGAGGAAGCGGCTCCGACGGAGCTGCCCCCCATGTTCTGCGCCGCCTGCGGAAAACAAAACATCCTATAAGCCATTGCGTTGGGAGCGTTTCGAAATGTATTGTAAATTTTGCGGAAAACCCATTAACCGGGCGACCATGCGGTGTACGGGCTGTGATCAGCCGGTGTCCGCTCTTTCCGGAGGCGTAGGCTTCTGGGATCTGGCGGAGGGAAAGCAGGCGCCCGCAGCCCCGGCCGCCCCGCCGGACAAAACCATTGAAAAGAAGCTGGACCGGCTGCTTTCCAGCCAGAAACGGATGGGGAAACGTCTGACCGTCCTGGCGGCGGTGCTGATTGCCCTCTGCCTCTGTCTGGCAGTGGCGGTGACGGTGCTGATGCTCCGCCCGGCAGACGCGCCGCAGGAAGCCATGGCAGCCTTCCCCCCGTCCGAAACCGCTGCCCCGACAACCACGGAGCCCGCAGCGGAGACAACCACTGAACCCGCATCGGAGGCGAACACGGAGCCCGCGACCCAGGCGGCCGATGGCATCCTGCCCCCGCCCCAGGAGACTGTCCCCACCCTTCCCCGTGTCACGCGGCTTGGAGCGCCCTCGCCGGAGGGTGCGGAGCTGTTCCGGGTAGAGGCGGAGGGAGAGGTGCTGGAGATTCGGTGGCAGCAGAAGGACGAGTCGGGTGACTTTGCTGATTTTTCCGAGGATTCCTGCTTTGAGGAAAGCGTTCCATGGAATGACGAAAACGGCAATACCGTTTCCATTCTGGCCCTTCTGCCCGGCGGCCCGGAGATAGCCGGAGAATTCCAGTGCGTTGTCAAATACGCGGACGGCAGCTGCTGGGTTTCCCCGCCCTTAACCCTGGAGGAAGCGGAATGATCGTCAGAAATAAAAACTGGGTATTCCTCTCCGCCGGAGCGCTGGTGCTGAGTCTGCTGTCCCTGTTCCTGCCCGTGGTGACCTACACCACGGGCATCGGCAGGGGCGTGACCCATTCTTACAACATTGTTCAGCTTTTGGACGGAGAATCCTTCGTCGAAAATGTTCTGGGCGAGTACCATGGCAGCTTCCTGTTCGGCCTCAGCGCCGGCGCCGCCAACGCCATCCTGGTGCTGCTGTGCGTAATCGGCGCTGCCGCGATTCCCTTGTCCGCCGTGGGTCTGCGCAGCATGGCCAAGCAGTACGAAAGCGCCTGGCCCTTCCGCCTGACTCTGACCGGGATTCTCTGCACCGCGATCCCGGCAGTGGCCCTTCTCATTGCCGTCATGATGTCCGGCGCCCAGTTTCCGGGGGACCTTCGCCCGGGCGCATACTTATTCGTCACACCGGCCGCCATGGCCGTATCCTGCGCCACAGTGGTCAAGCGGCACCGGCTTACCCAGGAAGAGCTTCGGATTCGGAAGGCCGCCGCGGCCTATATCCGCCCTGCCGGGGACCTTCCCCTGCAGTAAGGAGGCGTGAAGCATGAGCAATTACAGTCTCAGGTACAATGTGGACATCGTGTTCTGCATCGACTGCACCGAGAGCATGGACAACGTGCTGAACATCATCAAGGAGCGCGCCCTCAGCTTTTATGAGGACCTGTTGGACCGGATGCGCCAGAAGCAGAAAGCCGTGGATGCCCTCCGGGTCCGCGTGGTTGCGTTCCGGGATTACGTGGCCTATGACCAGGAACGGAAAAAGGGGAACCCCGGCAACGAGCCCATGCTGGTTACGGACTTCTTCCGCCTGCCGGAGGAAGCGGAAAAGCTGGAGCTGGCCGTCCGGAGCCTCCAGCCCAGAGGCGGGGGAGATGATCCCGAGGACGGCCTGGAAGCGGTGGCCTACGCCATCCGCTCCGATTGGGACAGAAGCCCCGGCGTGAAGCACCGCCACGTCATTGTCGTTTGGACGGATGCCCAGGCCCATGAGCTGGGCTTCGGAAAGGCCTCCTCCCGGTATCCCAAGGGCATGGCCCGCAGCATTGGGGAGCTGACAGCCTGGTGGGGAACTCCCTCCGCCCCGGGCTATTGCCTCCAGGGGGCGAAACGGCTTGTCCTGTTCACCCCCAAGGAAGAAGGATGGGACTTTCTTACCGAGCAGTGGGATCAGACGGTTCAATTTCCCTCCAAGGCCGGAAACGGCTTAAGTGAGCTGGACTACGAGGAAATCCTGAACTGCCTGTCCGCCTCGCTCTGACAGGGAGGAGCTATGAGAAACAGAAAACCAAATTCCCCGGAAGGGGATTACCTCGACAAACTGGATTTCCTCTTCTGCGTGTACCGGGAGAAGCTGCCCGGAAACGGCGAGGATGCCTTCGTATACTCCGCCAATGTCCGTTCCGTCCTGGTGGGCGTCTTTGACGGCTGCGGCGGCGCGGGGGCCAAGCGCTATCCCAGACTTCAGAACAAAACCGGCGCCTATACCGCCTCCCGAATCACGGCGGGCGCGGTGATGGAGTGGTTTTCGCTCCTTCCCGAAGGACTCCCCGAGGCTCCGGAGGAGGCCGTTGGGGCCTTGATCCGGCAGCACCTGGAGCGCTGCCACCGGCAGGTGGGGGAGGAATCCCGGCTGGTAAGCCCCCTGGTCAGAACCTTCCCGACCACAGCCGCCTTCGCGGTCTGCACCGGGGAGGCGGGACGAAACCGCGTGGACTTCTTCTGGGCCGGGGATTCCCGGGTGTATCTGCTGGACGAGGACGGCCTGGCACAGCTTTCCACGGATGATCTGTCCGTTCCCGACGCCATGGAGAATCTGTACAACGACGGCGTCCTGACCAATGTCATCAGCCTTTCCAAGGCGTATACCATCCACCACGGCGCGGCGATTCTGGACAAGCCCGGAATCGTCTTTGCCGCGACAGACGGCTGCTTCGGATATGTGTCCACCCCCATGGAGTTTGAAGGGATGCTGCTTTCCGCCCTGGCGGATTCCGGCAGCGTCCGGGAATGGGAGGAGCGGCTGACGGAAATCATCGGCACCGTCGCGGGAGATGACTATACCCTGAGCGCCGCTGTGCTGGGCTTCGGGGGCTTCGAAAAAATGCGCGCCGCTCTCTCCCAACGGCAGCGCTTTCTGGAGCGGGAGTATCTGGCAGACATCGGCAGCCTGAGCCGGGAGGAAAAAACCGCCCTCTGGAGCCGCTACCGGGACAGCTACAGCCGTTTTCAGGCCCCCCTGCCGGATTAAAATTGTCGTTTGGCGATTCATGATCGCAGGGGCGGATATGATCCGCCCGCAGCCTTTCGTCTGCAAAAGCATAACGATTTTTTCGGAAATACATTTCGGGCGGCTAATAGCTGCCCCTGCGGTAGTGCCCATCCGTATTTTCCCCGTATGACATGATCTGACGGGTATCATTTCAAAAAGAAAGGAGCGCTGGCAGTATTCCCCCGGAATCCCTGCCAGAATATCAGCCATGAAAAAGTGTATCTACTGCGGCGCTGAAAACCCGGACTCCAATACCCATTGCGTCTCCTGCCAGAGGCCCATAACAACCACCCGGCTCACCGGCAGTATGGGAAACAACCCCTATCCGCCTCAGAACATCCCGGAGCCCCCGCAGCAGAGCCCGCAGCGGAATCCCGCTCCTTCCCCCGATGATGACAACTTCCTGTACTGCCCCCACTGCGGCACCCTGAATGAGCGGAGCGCCGCCTACTGCTCCAAATGCGGAACCCGGCTTGCCGTCAGAAGCAAACGGCGCTGGCTCTACGCCCTTCTGGCGGTATGCTTGCTGCTTGTGATCGCCGCGGGAGTGCTGCTTGCCCTGAAATTCAGTGGGGCCGAGGAGCCTTCCTCGCCCGAAATCTTAGAGGCCTCCGCAGCCGTCCCGGAAGCCGAACCCTCCGCCACGGAGCCGGACGCAACCGAGCCGGACACGACGGAACCTGACGCAACGGAACCGAACGCAACGGAACCGGACGCAACCGAGCCGGACGCAACGGAGCCGGACACAGCAGAGACCCCCGCGGTCGAGCCTCCCATAACGGTCATTGCCGCAACGGAGCCGGACGCCACGGAGCCGATGCTGACAGCCCCCAAGAAGGAGCCGGACCCCGCCGTCATGCCCTACAGCACCATCAGCGCCGGCGCGTATCACAGCGTGTTCCTCCGCCCCGACGGCACGGTAGGCTCCGCCGGGGAATCGAGCAACCATCGCCGGGATGTTTCCGGCTGGACCGACATTGTATCCGTCAGCGCCTCCACCCACACCGTTGGGCTGAGATCGGACGGAACGGTGCTCGCCACCGGTCTTAACGATTATGGTCAGTGCAATGTGGACGGCTGGCGCAATGTCATCGGCATCGCCACCGGCCCGGACCACACCGTGGCCCTGTTTGACGACAGAACCGTCGCGGCCGTCGGGAGAACCGATCAGGGGCGGTGCGATGTGGACGGCTGGACGGACATCATCTGGATCGCGGCCGGTGAGAAAAACACATACGGCCTGAAATCCAACGGCACAGTGGTCGCCGCAGGCGGAAATGCCAGCGGCCAGAAGGACGTGGACAGCTGGACGAATATTACGCAGATCAGCGCCGGATACTCCCATGTGGTTGGTCTGCGGAAGGATGGTACCGTGATTGCCGCCGGAAGCAACGGCTATGGACAGTGCGATGTGGACGACTGGTACGACATCATCGCAATCAGCGCGGGGCACACCTTTACGCTTGGCCTGCGCTCCGACGGAACCGTTGTATCCACAGGCGACAATACCTATGGCCAGCGCAGCTTCGGCGGTCTGCGCGACATTGCGGAAATCAGCGCGGGCCAGTCGCACAGCCTTATCCGGTATACCGACGGGAGTCTGTACACCGTCGGAAAAAAGGTGTATGGCCCCTGAAACAGCACATCGGGCAGTGAATCTGTTCAACAGCTGAGGTGAAATAGAAATGAAAAAATGCAGCCATTGCGGCGTAGATAACCCTGATTCCAATTCCTTCTGCGGCTTCTGCGGGAAGCCCCTTACCAATTCTCCGGCGGGAGAGTCTGCCGGAGGCTCCCGGCTCCGGGGGAATATGGGTAAAAAAACCTATTCCGGAACCGGCACCGGGCAGACGGATTCCTTCGACCCCGAAAAAACCCAGCTGGCGGAGCATACCCCCTCCGGGGGCTCCCGGCTTCAGGGGACCATGGGCGGAAAAACCTATTCTGGAACCGGCGCCGCCCAGGAGAATTCCTTCGACCCCAAGAAAACCCCGCAGACGGAGCACACCCCCTCCGGAGGCTCCCGGCTTCAGGGGACTATGGGCGGGAATCACCACGCAGGAAGCGGGTCCACCCCCGCCGATTCCCGGAATTGGCAGGGCTCTTCCTCCAATTCCGGCAGCACGGGCAATATCCCCTCCGGCGATTCCCGGCTCCAGGGGAATCTGGGCCGGAATCACCACGCAGGAAGCGGGTCCACTCCCGCCGATTCCCGGAATTGGCAGGGCTCTGCCTCCAATTCCGGCAGCACGGGCAATATCCCCTCCGGCGATTCCCGGCTCCAGGGGAATCTGGGCGGGAATCACCACGCAGGAAGCGGGTCCACCCCCGCCGATTCCCGGAATTGGCAGGGCTCTGCCTCCAATTCCGGCCAGCAGCAGACCTATCCCGGCGGGGGCAGCCGGTCCTCCGGGTACGATTCCGGTTCCCCCCGCGACCCCGAAGAATATGTGTTCTGCACAAGCTGCGGCTCCGCCACCCCGGCCGGCTCCACCTTCTGCGCCAAATGCGGAAGGCCTATGAAAAAGGAGCAGCGGCAGCGCAAGTCTCCCGTCCCGATCCTGGTTGGCCTTCTGGCCGCGGTGCTGCTGCTTGCTCTGCTCGGCTTCTTCCTTCTGCGGGGAGGCTCCGGAAACCGGGTGGAAGAGACCCTGCCCACGCAGACCATCCCGGCGGAGACCAAGCCAAGGGAAACCACGCCCACGCAAACCAAGCCCACGGAAACCGTGCCCGCACAGACCGAGCCCGCGCAAACCGCACCCACGGAAACCACGCAGACCCAGTCCGAGGTTCCCCTGTGGCAGACGGATCCCTTCAATTCCAAGGTCTGGAGAAGCAATCTGATGACGCCGGACCCGCTGGGCGTATTCGATATCAACAAAGAGCTTATCGCGTCCGTAGAATTCAGAATTACACAATTTGATTTCACCATGGAGGACGTGACCTGGAATCTGGGGAAGGACTCCAGCCAGCGGGTCATCGGAAAAGTCGAGTGGTACAACTCCAAGGCCCATGTCATCATCGCCGCCAACGGCGCCATCAACGGAGAGCTTTGCGCGGCGGGGCTGTTTGAGGGCTGCACCAACCTGGAGGCCGTCTACGGTCTGGAGGCCCTGCGGGTAATGGATGCCACATCCCTGGACCGGATGTTCTACGGATGCCAGAATCTGACCTACATCAGCTTCAACGGACCGTCCTGGAATACCTCCAAGATCACCTCCATGTCGGAGATGTTCCGGGAGTGTATGCTGCTGACGGATGACAACTTCGCGTTCCTGAAATACTGGGACACCTCCAACGTCACCAGCATGTATGCCATGTTCTCCACCTGCAACAACCTGGAGCGGCTGGACCTGAGCATGTTTGACACCTCCCGGGTCACCAATATGGGCTATATGTTCAGCGCCTGCCGGCGGCTGAAGCAGGTGGATGTCAGCAGCTTCAACACCTCCCGGGTCACCAATATGGAGGGAATGTTCCGCTGGTGCAATGAACTGGAGGAGCCGGACCTGAGCGGATGGGACGTCTCGAAGGTGACCAATTCCTCCGGCTTTATGAACGACGGCATGACCATCAACGGACAACCCTGGAAGGAATTCTTCAAATGATCCCCAGCCCCGGAAACCCAAGGGTTTCCGGGGCATTCTTCTGTTCTCCGGCAGCCCCCCGCCCAGCCGGCCCCCATTCCACATCGGGCCGACAAATTGGTGTTTGTCGCTTCGCCTCAAAGTTTCCTGTCATTGCGAACCAGTCCGCAGACTGGTGTGGCAATCCCCCGGTTAGAGGGGAAATGTATCGAAAAGCACCCGCAATGACAGCATTTATTAGACAAACACCAATTTGCCGCGCTGGCGTCTCGGGACAAAAATATTTTTAATAAACACCATATAACAGTTGACAACTGTTTCTGTCTGTTATATACTGTTTACTGCAAGGGAGGGCAACACAATGCAGATCATTTTGAACAACGCTTCCATGACCCCCATCTATGAGCAGCTGGTGGAGCAGGTGAAGAACCATATCCTCTCCGGGGAGCTGCCGGAAAATGAGGCGCTGCCCTCTGTGCGGGCCCTTTCCGCCGCCCTGAAAATCAGCGCCCTCACGGTGAAGAAGGCCTATGACAAGCTGGAGGAGGACGGCTTTGTGGTGACCGTCCACGGCAAGGGCACCTATGTGGCCCCCACCAACCTTTCCCTGGCCATGGAGGCCCGGCGGCGGGCCGTGGAGGAGGACTTCGCCCGGGCCCTGGACAAGGCCAGAGCCGTGGGCATGACCCGGTCGGAAATCCGGGAACTGCTGGAACTGCTATTGGAGGAATGACCATGATTTCTGTGAAAAACCTGACCAAACACTACGGTGACTTCTCCCTGAATGTGTCCCTGGAGATTCCCGAGGGCCGGATCACGGGCCTGGTGGGAAAGAACGGCGCGGGAAAGAGCACCGTCATCAAGTCCATCCTGGGGCTGGTTCGCCCGGACGGGGGAACCGTCACGGTGCTGGGCAAGGACGCCGGGGCCCTGACCCCCGAGGACAAGCAGCACATCGGCGCCGCCCTGTCGGACTCCGGCTTCAGCAATTATCTGACGGTGCGGGACTGCGCAAAAATTCTGGAGAAACTGTACGACCGGTTTGACCGGAAAGCCTTCCTGGATACCTGCGCCCGGTACGGCCTGCCGGAAAACAAGCAGCTCCAGAAATTCTCCACCGGCATGAAGGCAAAGCTGCGGGTGCTGGTGGCCCTGAGCCACGGGGCGAAGCTGCTGATTATGGACGAACCCACGGCGGGCATGGATGTGGAGGCCCGGAATGAGATTCTGGACATACTCCGCGCCTACCTGGCGGAGGCGGAGGACCGTTCGGTGCTCATCACCTCCCACATCGCCACGGACCTGGAGGGGCTGTGCGACGACATCTACCTGATTCATAACGGGAAAATCCTGCTTCACGAGGACACGGATGTGATCCTCTCGGACTACGCCGTTCTGAAGGTGACCGAGGCTGCTTTCGCCGGTCTGGACAAAACCTACCTCCTTGCCCGGCGGCAGGAGCCCTACGGAATGCGCTGCCTGACCAATCAGAAGCAGTTTTACATGGAAAACTACCCCGGGCTGGTCATTGAAAAGTGCGGGATCGACGACCTGATTCTGGGAATGACGGGAGGAAAATGATATGCTTGGATTGATGCGCAAGGACCTGTGCCTGCTGCTCCAGCGGAGCCGGGCTCTGGTGGTCATGGTGGGCGTTGGTGTCATCATCGGGTTTTCCACGGACGGAGGTTTTCTGATCGGGTACCTGACCATGATCTCGGCGATTTTAACCATCGGCACCATCTCCTATGACGAATTTGACAACGGCTACCCCTTCCTGCTGACCCTGCCGGTGACCCGGGGAAGCTATGTGACGGCAAAATACCTTTTCTGCCTCCTGGGCGTCCTGGCAGGCTGGGCGGCGGCCTCGGTGATCTTCGCCGGGTGCTGCCTGGTCAGGGGGGAAGGGTTCCGCATGGAGCAGCTGGCGGAGGCCCTGGCCTTCCTCCCGGTGGCAGGCCTGATGACCGCGGTAATGCTGCCCCTTCAGCTGAAATACGGCGCGGAAAAGAGCCGGCTGGCTCTGGCCGTCCTGGCGGGCGGCGTCGTTGCCCTGGGCTATATGGGCATGAAGCTGTTCCCCGACCTGCCCGGCTCCCTCTCCGGGATCAGCGGCGCCGCCTTTGGGGCAGCCCTTGTGGGAGCGTGCATTGCCGCCCTGGCCGTTTCCTTCTATTGCAGTCTTGGAATCATGGAGAAAAAAGAACTCTGACCCCCATCACCGCCCGGCCCCGCCGGGCGGTGAATTGTTGTTCAGCGGCTTCGCCTTCAAGTTTCCTGTCATTGCGAAACCAGTGCGCACACTGGTTGTGGCAATCCCCCGGTTAGAGGGGAAATGTACCAAATAGCTCCCGGAATAGCAGGAGACACGGCGATTTTTGGTGGTAATTGTTCCCGGTTCCATTCAACCGGGGGATTGCCACGCCAGTGTGCGCACTGGCTCGCAATGACAGCATATTTTTGCGTGTGCACACGTAAACAACAATTTATCCGTCTCCCCAATGGGCATACGGGAAAAATTAACACATTCTTATAGAAAGAGGCCCTTTCCCTTTTCCGCAGAAACCTGTACAATAGGGTACAGAAAAGGGGGTATGGACATGATGCGCTCAAGGAAAACGGACATCCGCAAGCGCTCCCGGGAGGTGGCACTGGAATACCTGAACGACGGCAACGAGGCCGCCCTGCTGCGGCAGATCGGGGCCTTCTTCCTGACGCCCTTCCTGCTTCCCATGCTGGCCACGGTGCCCCTGGGCGCCATCTTCGGAAAGGTCTATGAAATCTGGGGCTTTCAGAACCTGGGAGGCGGGAAGGCCATGGAAACGGCGGTGCTGATCTCCGCCGTGGCCGCCGGGGTGTACGCGCTGTACTTCTTCATCACCTACCGCATTGCCTGCGGCCATGTGCTCTGCCGCGGGGGCGAACCGCTGCAGAGCTAAGCTTTTCATGCACAGTCCACAAAAAGCGGCCCGGTCATTCTGGCACCTTTCCCAAAAGCATCCCGCCTGGTGGAGAACCCCATTGACAAAGGGAAGCCTCCGCGCTTATCATGGAGGTATTCCGGCGCAGCTGCCGGCAATACGATGATCGGAGCAGGAGGCAAATCATGGACAATATGACCGTTTACACCCGTGTGGGCAATCAGGGGCAGGAAATCTACGCCTTTACCTTCGCCTGCAGCCGGAGCGTAGCCAAAGAGAACATTTCCATCACCGGAAACCTGCTGGATACCTCCATCGACTGCTTCCTGGCCATGCAGACCGGACGCCTGGCCGAGGGAATCCGGGAGGTGCGCTGGGCGGAGGGCATTCTCCGGGTGGAGGTGGTTCCCTTCTCCTTCCAGGCGCCCTACACGCTGAAAATCGGCAGCGAGACCTTCACCGCTGCGGATTCCGTGGAGACCCGTACCCTCTGGGCCGATGATTTTGTCCCTCTGGAGCGGGATGGCATTCTCTACCGCCTCTATCAGCCCTCGGGAGAAGGGCCCCGGCCCCTGATCCTGTTCCTCCACGGCGGCGGCGAGGGGGGCCGGGACAACTGGAAGCAGCTGGTGGGCTGCTTCGGGCCCACGTTCCTGGCGGAGCAGTATCCGGACTGCTATGTGATGGCCCCCCAGGCGGACCGGGCGGAACCCACCCCGGAGCAGCTGGAGGCCTTCCGCCGCCAGACCTTCTACCACAGCTGGAACATGACCGGCTGGGACCGGGAAACCCTGTCCCGGATCTGCGGCATCATCCGGGGCATGATCGCCCAGGGTGCGGTCAACCCCAAGCGGGTCTATGTGACGGGGCTGTCCATGGGCGGCGGCGGAACCCTGCGGGCCATGAACGTGGGCGCGGACCTGTTCGCGGCGGCGGTTCCCGTGTGCCCCACCATGACGCCGGAAACCTACCACATCCTGTGCGGACTGACCCACGCGAAAATCTGGATCGCCGCCTCCTACATTGACCATACCCTCTACCGCCACAAGTACCTGGTGGACGGCATTCTGGCCCTGCGGGACGCGGGAAACCGGGACGCCCACCTGACCCTGTTCTCCCCGGAGGAGCTGGCGGAATACGGCATCGGCGTCATCCCCGATATGCCCCTGGACGCCCTCTTCGGCTGGAACCACACCTGCTGGATTCCCACCTATCACGACGAAAAGGGCATCATGTCCTGGATGCTGAATCAGGTTCGGGAATAGAGGAACTCCCCCGCCGGGAAAAAACGGTTTCACCCGGCTGAGCGGCAGATTGTTGTTTGAAAGTCTAAAGGCTTGCAAAAATACCTTCCCCCGGGGGGAAGGGGGACCGCGAAGCGGTGGATGAGGAACGGCGATAGCTACGTCAACAAATGCACGTAAATAGAACAAACCATGCCCAAATACGGTGCTTTATTACGCACTGCACAAGAAAGATTCAGCTTTCGCCGATCCTCATCAGTCACCCGAATCGGTTCCGAAGAGCCGCTTCGGGCGACAGCTTCCCCCCGGGGGAAGCCATGGGCGCTCCCGCGTCAGTGACTCAAACAACAATTTATCTTCTTACAAAACAAAGCCGATACACGCAAAGAAAATACCCCGGAAGTCCCCTTGGGAGGGGGGACTTCCGGGGGCTTCTTTTTTCAGCCGTAGAACGCGATGGATTTTCGGGCAAGGGCCTCCCTTGCCGTGGGGCACAGGCCTCTGGCGGGGAGGTACATATTTTTCCCCCCCAGGGGAGAAAGCCTTGCCAGAATGCCGTCGGCCCACTGCTCCGCAGCCTGGGGCTCCATCTGCGGAATCTTTTCCGTGAGGGTGATGCACAGCCTGTCGCCGTACCGGTCCAGCAGGCCCCACAGGTCGTTGATGCTCTGGCCGTCCCACTTGTCGATGCTCGCCTCCACCATCAGCGGCACCAGCTTCTCCACCTTGCCGCAGCAGTGCAGGTCAAAGAGCATCCCGTTTTGGTGGCAGGCCTCCACGATCCGCTTGATATAGGGCAGCAGCAGCTCCCGGCAGGTATCCGCCGAGAAGAAGCTGGACAGCTGGTGGCCCCAGTCGTCGTGAAAGGTGATCATGTCGATGGCGCAGTAGGTTCTCAGCTTCTCAAAGAGCGCGATGTAGTACTCCGTCAGCGCGGCAAACAGGGCGTGGAGCTCCTCCTCGCAGTCCTCGTCCACCATGGCCATGGCCGCGTTTTCGAAGTCCATCAGGGAGATCAGCCGCTCAAAGTAGCCGGTGAATACCATGGTGGCGTTCAGCTCCGTCCGGGAAACCAGGGGCGCGCAGCGCTGCCTCACCGCCTCCCAGTCGATGGCCTCCAAATCGGGCAGGGGGAGCTTTTCCCGCCACTGGGCCACCTCCTCCAGCAGAGGCTTCCCGGGCATCACCATGGAGCCCCGGACCGCCGGTTCATAGACCCAGGAAATGCCGAACATATCCGCTCCCCCGGCCTGGGTCACCGGGTCAAAGGGCAGACCGTCCCGGACAAAGCCCCGGGCCACATTGTCCTTGATCTCCCGGGGGAAAATCATGTTCACCGTGGTCCCCAGGTAAGCCGGCTTTCCATGGCCGATGGTGGCCAGCGCGTTCTCCCGCTGGGAGATGGGGTAAGTAAGCTGATCCATATCAAACATCCTCCTGCCGGAAAATTTAGCATAATTTAGCATTCATTCTTTAGAATAGTATAGGTCAAGCGGCCTGGAAAGTCAATGTTCATTCCCATAATTCCCGGATAAAATTACACAATTCACCGGAAAATGAAAAAATCATTGACGGTCTCCCCCATTTGTGCTACAGTATTTATGCTAATATTTTTGCTAAATTCGATTTATTTAGCAGGCATCCGCTGCCATCTGTACGCAAGGAGTGATCGTATGAGCAAAGAACAAGCCATCCGGGTTTGCTACGACCTGGAAATTCCCATGCGGGACGGGGTGATTCTCCGGGGGAACCTGTATGCGCCGGAGGAAGCCGCCCCCGGGCCGGTGATCCTGCTGCGGTTCCCCTATCTGAAGGACTCCTTCGAATTCTTCTGGGGAAAGCTGAATCCCCTGCCCCTGGCCCGGGCGGGGTACCGGGTGCTGCTGCAGGACCTGCGGGGCACCGGCCACTCCCAGGGGGAGATGGACTTTGACGGCCCCTGCCAGAAGCGGGACGGCTACGACACCGTGGAGTGGATCGCCGCCCAGCCCTGGTGCGACGGAAACGTGGGTATGTACGGCCTGAGCTACTATGGCTTCACCCAGCTGCTGACGGCGGAAACCCGTCCGCCCCACCTGAAGGCCATCGCCCCCTGGATGCAGACGGGGCTATACAAGTACCGGGGCGGCTTCACCACCGGGTCGCTGCACCTGATGTGGCTGCTGGAGCGGTGCCGGGACCGGCTTTCCGGCGATTACTGCACCATGCCCGAGCCGGACCGGACCAACGCGCTGCGCCAGGTGGAGCACTACCTGGGCAGCTTCCCCCAGGTGGTGGGCTACCCCCGGGAGGACGACAATCCGGCGGCCAAGATTCCGGAGCTGCCCCTTCTGCGGGACTATCTGCGCCGGGTTGCCGAGTGCGACGATCCGGCCACCATGGCCCGGGAGGGACGGCCCATTGACTTTGACAAAATCGATATTCCCTGCTTCTTCCTGGGGGGCTGGTACGACGACACCTCCAAAAACGGCCCCATTGAGAACTGGATGGCTATTCAGAGCGGCCCCAGGGGGCAGGAGCGCATCGCCCGCTGCGCCATGGTTATGGGCCCCTGGAACCACGGCGAGGCCATGCCCGACCGGGTGGGAATGCGCGCCTTCGGCGCCGCCGCGGGCTATCCCATGGGCCGCAGCGTCAGCGACCAGCTGATCCGGTTCTTTGACCGCTATCTTAAGGGCGAGGATAACGGCTGGGACAAGGAAGCGCCCGTAAAGTACTTCCTTATGGGTGAGAACGCCTGGCACGGCGCGCCGCAGTGGCCCCTGCCCGGCAGCGCGGAAAGAAGGCTGTACCTGGGCGGCAGCGGCACCCTGGAAGCCTCCTGTGGGGAGAATGGCTGCGGCAGCTATTTCTCCGACCCGGCCAAGCCGGTGCCCGCCAGAATGCCCGGCATCAATTCGGAGTGCCAGGAGCAGTCCTATGCGGAAGCCCGGGAGGATGTGGCGGTGTATACCTCCGCCCCGCTTCGGGAGGACCTGCAGGTGGTGGGCGCGGTGAAGGCGGTGCTCTATGTGTCCTCCGACTGTCCGGACACGGACATCGTCTGCAAGCTGACACAGGTGCTCCCCAACGGCCAGAGCATCAACCTCACCGACGGCGCCGTGCGGGTCAGCTACAACAACGGCTGGAGCCGCAGCTTCCTGACCCCCGGCGAGGTGCGCCGGGTGGAGGTGGACATGGGCAATACCGGGAACCTGTTCCCCGCAGGCAGCCGCGTCCGCCTGGACATCAGCGGCAGCGCGTTTCCGAAATATGACCGCAACCACCATGTGGCAGCCCGGGTCGGCAGCACGGAGCAGTGGGCGGTCTCCCACGACACGCTGCATTTCGGCAGAGACTTCCCCTCCTGCCTGATCCTCACCACACAGGCAACAGAAAGGCAGGGATGACCATGGACGGAAAAGAAAAATCCCCCGCGGCCGGGGCCTCCCTGTGGAGCTACCGCTATGTGGTGCTGATGGTGGTCAGCTTCTTCATCTCCGGGAGCTTCTACATCATCAACACCTCCCTGTCGGAGTACGCCATTTCCCTGGGCGCGTCGCTGTCGCTGTCGGGGGTCATCGTGGGGTGCTTCTCCATCACCGCCCTGGTGGTCCGGCCCTTCTCCGGGTTCTTCGCCAACCGGGTGCGCAAGAAGCTGCTGTTGCAGATCGCCTGCGTGCTGATGATCGTGTCCTCCCTGGCCTACACCCTGTTCCGGGACCCGTCGGCCCTGATCTATGTGCGGATTCTCCACGGAATCGGCTTCTCCCTGAACAGCACCGTCTCCCTGGTACTGGTGGGAGCCGTGGTTCCCGACAGCAAAATCGGCCAGGGCGTGGCCTATTTCGGCCTGGCCCAGATGCTGTCCTCTGCGGTGATGCCCACCCTGGGCGCCTATCTGTCGGAGCACCTCGGCAGGACTGCCGTGTTCTATTCTGCGGCCCTGGTGGTGGCTGTGGGCCTGGTTTTCCTGTCCACCCTGCGCATCGAGGAGCCGCCCCTGCCCAAGGCAAGCCGCTTCCACTTCTCCCTGGGGGAGTTTGTCTGTGTCCGGCTGCTGCCCCTGGGGGTGCTGGGGGGAATGTTCTCCCTGTTTAACGGCATCAACTCCACCTTCATGCTGGGCATCGGCGCGGAGCGGGGCATCGGAGACATCGCCCTGTACTTCACCGTGAATACGGCTGCCATCATCGTCATCCGGCTGGTTCTGGGCAAGGCGGCGGACAAGGGCTCCGTGTACCGGGTCATCATCCCCGCCACCGTCTCGGCGGTGATCGCGGCGGTGATGATCGGCATGGCCGGCTCCCTGGCGGTGATTCTCATCGCGGCGGTGTTCCAGGCCGGCGGCCAGGGCATGGCCCAGCCCAGCATCCAGGCGGAATGTATCAAACGGGTGGAGCCGGAGCGCCGGGGCACCGCCTCCAGCACCTACTATATGTGCGCGGACATCGGCCAGGGCTTCGGCGCCATGATCGGCGGCAGAATTTCCGAGAGCTTCGGCTACGGCGCCATGTATTACGGCCTCGCGGCAATTTTCGTTCTGTGCACCCTCGGCAGCGCCCTTGCCGCCGCGAAAACCCGGAAAGCAAGCTGAGACCCCCGCCAGTTCTTCTTGCATCCGGCCCGCTTTGCTGGTATACTGTAAGCAGCCATTCAAAACCATCCGCACAGCAAATTGATGTTTGGCGATTCGTTATCGTAAGGGCGGATATTATCCGCCCGAAACCTTACGGTATTGACAGCACCCCCGTTTACCGGAAACGCTCAATCATCGAACGTTTCGGGCGGCTAATAGCCGCCCCTACGGCAGCAACGGAACGTGTTCGGAAATCGTCAAACACCAATTTTGCCTTTCCAAACCGGTTTCGTGAACCGGCACGGAAAGGCCAAACTCCCCGGGAAAGGCAGGTTACCGTTATGGGCGAACACGCTCCCATCCGAATGAAGGATCTGGCAAAGCAGCTTGGCGTCTCCGCCAGTACGGTTTCCCTGGTGCTCAGCGGCAGGGGGGACGAGAACCGCATCGCCAGGGAAACTCAAGAGCGGGTTTTCCAGGCCGCCGAGGCCATGAATTACCGGCCCCGGAAAGCCCCGAAGGCTCCCCCGAAATCCCGCTTCTTCGGCATTTTCCTGCCCGCGGATATCGTCCAGGGCCCCGTGTCCCAGGTCTTTAACGGAATCGCGGACTACCGCCGGGAAACCGGCAGCGAGGACGAATTCCTCATGGTCACCTACGACCACGCGGGTCTTGCCCGGAAAAAGCACCTGCTGTCCAGGGGCAGCCCCTTCTCCGCCGCCATTTTAGTGGGCACCCAGGAGGCCGACGTGGCCTTCCTGCGGGGATTCCAGGCGGAAATCCCCATTGCCGTCCTCAACCGGGACGTGCCGGGCTGCTACTGCGTCCTCATCGACGACTACGAGGTGGGCCGCTCCGCCGCGGAGCATTTCCTCCGCCGGGGCCACCGCCAGCTGGGCCTCATCGCCCCCCGGTACACCAGCAAGTCCCTGGGGCTGCGGGTTTCGGGATTCCTGGATTATCTTCAGGATCACCGGCAGGACCTGGACGCCCTCCCCACCCTGTCCCGGGGAGAGAACAGTCCCACCGGCGGCCAGACCGCCATGGAGGAGCTGCTCCAAAGCTGCCCCCAGGTTTCCTCCGTCTTTATCGCCAATGACAGCATGGTCACCGGCGCCGTCCGGGCCATCCGGGACGCGGGGCGGCATATCCCGGAGGATGTGGAGATCATTTCCTTCGGCAATATGGACGTAAACCGGTGGAGCGACCCGCCCGTCACCAGCTTTGCCTATCCGGTGGAGGAGATGTTCTGCGACGCCCTGGACATTCTCGCCCGCTCCCTGGCCGACCCCACCGGCAAGCCCTTCAGCCGGCACTATGCCGCCGAGTGCGTCTACCGCACCAGCTGCCCCCGGGAGGGCCGGTTCCTCCCCCGCCGGGACATCCCCTGAATTACCAAAGCCCGGACCCATTTGGGCCCGGGCTTTTCCGGTAATCGAAACCGCCGGATTTCCCCCTCCGGACGGTAAATTGGTGTTTGGTGAATTACGCTGTCATTGCGAACCAGTGCGCACACTGGTGTGGCAATCCCCTTACTTAGAGGGGAAATGTACCGAAAAGCACCCAGGAAGCAGGAGCCACTGCGATTTTTGGTGGTAGTCGTTACCTGGTTCCCTTCAACCGGGGGATTGCCACGACCAGTCTGCGGACTGGTCTCGCAATGACAGGTAATCTGCAGTCAGGCTTGCAGCCGTTCCTCGAAACGGGTCAGGATTTCCAGCAGTTCCCCGGGAAGGCGGCTGCGGCACTGCTGCTTGAGCTCCTCCGGCACCCCGTAGAAGCCCTCGGCGATGGACCCGGCGATGCAGGTCAGCGTATCGCAGTCCCCGCCGAGAGACACGGCGGTGCGGATCACATTCTCAAAGCTGTCCCCCTCCAGGAAAGCGGTAATGGCCTCCGGCACGGTCTCCTGGCAGGTTTCCACATGGCGGTACTCCGGGCGGATCTCGTCGCAGGTGCGGCTGAGGCAGTAGTGGAACTGCCGTTCGATGAACGCTTTGATCTCCGCCTTGGAGCTGCCGGTGCGGGCCAGGAAAATGGCGCAGGCGACGGCCTCCGCGCCCTTGATGCCCTCGGGGTGGTTGTGGGTGATCTCCGCGGACAGCCGGGCCATCCGGCGGACGGTGGGAAGGTCCGCATACAGCCAGCCCACAGCGGATACCCGCATGGCGGAGCCGTTGCCGCAGCTGCCGTAGGGCCTTGGGCTGCCGCTTCTGAGCCAGCCGCGGAACATTGCGCCGTATCCGGCGTGGGGAAACCTCTGCCCCCAGCGCTGCAAGGATTGGATCAGCGCCCGGCGGATGTCGCCATCCTCCGCGCGGGGCGGAAGCTCCAGAAGCGCTTCCGCCACGGCCAGGGTCATCACCGTGTCGTCGGTGAAGGCGGACTTGGGGGAGAACATGGGAAAATCCTTGCTCTTGCTCCCCCTGTCAAATTCATAGGGGCTTCCAATGATGTCGCCCAGAATCGCGCCGTACATCTTACCGCTTCCTTCCCCGGAAGTCCTCGTCAATGCGCTCCTTCCAGTCCGCCGCCAGCGGCGCGCAGCTGCGCACCTGGCAAACCGCCTCGCTGACCGCCTCATAGATCACTTCCGTACCGGCGCTGTCGGCGTGGTAATTGGCGGCCCGATCCGCGCTGATGCCAAACCGGGCGGCCTCCCGGGCGGCGTCGATGTTGGCCCCCAGGAACAGGAATTCCCAGCCGTACCGTGCCTTCTGCCCCTCGATCATGGCCTTGACCTTCTCGTAGGTGTAGCGACGGCTGGCGTTTTCCAGCCCGTCGGTGGTGATGACGAACAGAGTTCTTTCAGGCACATCCTCCTCCCGGGCGTACTTATGGACGTTGCCGATGTGGTGGATGGCGCCGCCCACCGCGTCCAGCAGGGCGGTGCAGCCCCGGACGTAGTATTCCTTTTCCGTCAGGGCGGGAACCCGGTCCAGGGGAAGCCGGTCATGGATGACCTGGGTCTCATTGTCAAAGAGCACCGTGGAGATCAGGGCCTGCCCCGGTTCCTTTCTCTGCTTTTCGATCATGGCGTTGAAGCCTCCGATGGTGTCCTGCTCCAGCCCCGCCATGGACCCGCTGCGGTCCAGAATGAAAACCAGCTCCGTCAAATTCTTTCTCATATGATAATCCTCCTATACTGTGGTGTTTTTGTTTACACCCATAGTATAGGAGGATTTTTGCAGGAATAGGTCAACTGCCAGGGGACATTTTCCGTTACGCAAATTGGTGTTTGTAAGTGCGCCTTACAAATTACCTGTCATTGCGAACCAGTCCGCAGACTGGTGTGGCAATCCCCCAATTAGAGGGGGAAATGTATCGAATAGCTCCCGGAAGAGTGGGAATCGATGCGATTTTTGGTGATAATCGTTACCTAGTTCCTTCGGACCGGGGGATTGCCACACCAGTGTGCGCACTGGTTCGCAATGACAGTGTTTATTAGGCAAACCCCAATTTCTCCCGTTGCCGGGTTTGTTCCGTTACGCGCCCAGCAGGCTTTGGTCAAATTCGAAGAGGGCGGCGTTGATGTCGAAGAGGTTGTAGTTCCTCTCCCGGATGAAGTACATGATGATCACGTCAAATTTGCTGCTGCTCGTCAGGGCGTACCCCGCCCGGCCGATCAGGTCCCGGGTCTGCTCCAAATCCAGTTCCAGCGCCAGGGCCAGGGCAATGGCGGTGGGCTTGGTGGGCTGATAATGGGGGTTGTTGCGGATTTTGGAAAAATGCTGCCGGGAGAGATTGGCTTTGGTGTAGATTTCGGAGTCCTTTTTCCCGGTTTCATCGATGAGCTTCAGCAGCGTTTCCGAAAAGCCCGCGTCGGTTTCCGCCAGCAGGTCCGCCAGACTGGGCTTCGGCCTGGCGAAGGGGAGGGAAATGCCCTTCTTTGCGGCTTTCGGCCTGGCTTCCTGCGGCGCTGCTTTAGGTGGACTGGGCTCGGCAGCCATGGGCGGGCAGGGCGCTGCCTTGGGAGGACTGGGTTCGGCAGCCATGGGCGGGCAGGGCCCGGCGTCATAGCCGGCGGTCTCCTGCCTGCGGCGCATCTGCTCCCGGAGCATCGCCTCCCGCAGGGTGCCCCGAAGGGCGCAATTGTCCTCCAGACCGTACTGCTGTAGGTTCTTCTCCTGGATATAGTTCTCGTCAATGAAGCTGGACACGCCCTGGAACAGCTTTTCCGACAGCTGAAAAGCGTCCCGGCTGAATACCACCAGGTACACCTGCATTTCATTGGCCATCAGGAATTCGCTGATGGCGTTGAGGGCGGTCTGCAGTGCCAGGGGCTTGGGGAATCCGTAGTTCCCCGCCGAGATCAGCGGGAAGGCGACGGAGGCGCAGCCCTGCCTTTTGGCCAGCTTCAGGCTCTGCTCATAGCAGGCGCGCAGGAGCTTTTCCTCATCGTGCCTGCCGTCCAGCCACACCGGGCCCACGGTGTGGATCACATACCTGGCGCTCAGCCGGAAGCCGGGGGTAATGGCCGCGCCGCCCACCGGAATGTTTCCGATCTTTTGCCGGGCCGCCAGCAGCTCCGGGCCCGCCTTCCGGTGGATGCCCGCGTCCACGCCGTAGCCGATCACCGGCTTGGGGTTGGCAGTGTTCACAATGGCGTCCACACACATATTGGCAATATCGTTTCGTACGATCTCAAAGGGCATCGCGCGCGCCTCCTTTCCCGGGTGGGGAACTGGCGACCTCTAAAAACTACTTTTTGGTGTTTTGGGCGAGAGATTTTGTTCCAGAAAAAGTTTTGGAAAGGCCGGAATACTTGGTGTATTGCGGACTTTTCAAAACGCATGCCCCGGCAAAAGATCCGTCCAAAACCCAAAAGGGTAGTTTTTAGAGGTGCCCAACTATTTATCGCATCAGGTAATCGATGTATTTCAGGGTATTCTCCGGATGGGGCGCATTGACCACCAGGCCGAAGGCCAGCGTTTCGGTATAATCGCCGTAAACGCCGCGCAGCGCCCCGCTGCCGCTCATGTCAATCAGCACGGGAACCGGGCGCTCCATGGTTTCCGGCTTCCTGCAGTCCGGGATTTCCGGCGGGGCTTCCCCGGATTCCCCCGTTGCCCCGTTCATCTGTTCCAGAACGGCCCAGTCAATGTACAGGAAGAAGGGCGCATAGGCCTCATACTGCTCCTGCGACAGCACCTCCGACAGGTCCTCGAAATAGTCCTGATAGGCCAGCCCCATCATGGCGCCCAGGTCCCCGGTGATAAAATCCAGCTCCCCCGCCGCCACATAGGACATAATGGTCATCACGCTCTGGTAATCGGAATAGGCCCCGGAGTCGCCGCCCTGGGAATAGGTCAGATTCATCCGGAAGGAGAGGGTGTAATCCGAGGGGTCCAGCTGAAGCTCCTCCAGAAAATCCTCCGAGAAACCGGACCGGCTCCCGTCGGACAGCATGGAGTCATAGCAGTTCAGCAGAATCCCGCTGAGGGCCGTTTCCGCGGTGGTGACGCCGGAGTAAATCCACGAGAAAAGCACACAGAACGCCAGCACCAACGCCAGAATCGGAAATTTGTAGTATGTCCAGATGTAGGACGCCCGTTCCTTCCGGGACATTCCCTTCAGCTTTTTCCAATTCTCCCTGATTTCCTGGGTCACATTCATGGCATAGGCTCCTTTTTACCTCTGGGCGACGGAATCCCGTTCAATGATATTGCTCTGAATATAGATTCGCTGGGCGGGAAGGGTATTGTCGGCAATGCGCTTCCTCAGCTGGGCGTAAGCGCTTCTGGCGATCTCCTTCGTGCTGATGTCCACCGTGGTGAGGGCCGGGCGGGCGTTCTCCGCCAGGGTCGTATTGTCGAAGCTGATGACGGAGATATCCCCGGGAACGGACAGTCCCGCCATCTGGAGCCGCTGGATCAGGAAATAGGCTGCCCGGTCGCAATGGCAGACAAAGGCGGTGGGCAGCGTCTCTGGAAGGGGGATGTCCAGGGAATAGACCCCGGTGTCCGGGTCGTTGTTGGACAGGTGCCACCGGGGATCGTACTCCAGAGCGTGGGCGGCCAGCGCCTTCCGGTAGCCGTAAAAGCGGTCGGCAATGCTCAGGGTCTGGCCGGCCCGGCCCACGAAGCCGATGTCCCGGTGTCCCTTCTCAATGAGGTAATTGGCCGCGGAAAAGCCGTTGAGGAAATTGTCCGCGATGACACAGTCGTGCCTGGCGTCGGTTTCGTAGAAGTCCGTCAGCAGCGTGGGCAAGCCCAGTCCGTCCACCGCCCGGATATAGTCCGCGGTCATCTCCCCGGCGATAAAAATGCCGTCACAGTTATCCCGGCTCAGGGTGTAGGGCACCAGGCAGCCCAGCTCGTCCTCCCGCTTGATCACATACAGCGTCAGGGTCAGACCGTCCTTATGGCACAGGTTATTCAGGTGGTAGAAGATGGTGGTATAAAAACTGTCGCTTTCCAGGAAAAACCGCTTGGGAACGATGAAGGCCAGGTTGTTGTGCAGGGTGCTCTCCTGCTTGTCCTTCACCGTGTAGCCCAACTCCGCGGCGGCCTGCAGAATCTTCTCCCGCAGCTCCTCGCTGACGTAGGGCTGATTGTTGAGGGCCTTATAAACGGTGACCTTGGAAATCTTCAGCTGATCCGCGATGGTCTGCATGGATACCTTGTTTCTGCCCATGGGGAGATCCCTCCTTGAAAAAGACCGGACAAGCCAAGGCGCCCCGTTCCGATCCGCCGGCAAAGGCCCTGTCCGCAATGCTTTTGTTCCAGTATACCTGGGAATATTATACTTGTTAGTTAACGAAAATGCAACCATATTCTCCCCGGAAAATGCAAATTTTTCGCAAATTTCCGAAAACGCCCCATGGGAACGGCCAATTGGCGTATGTCGATTCGTGATCGTAGGGGCGGATATTATCCGCCCGCAACCTTACGGTATTGACAGCACCCCCGTTTACCGGAAACGCTCAATCGCCGAACGTTTCGGGCGGCTAATAGCCGCCCCTACGGCAGCAGCGCAGCGTGTGCGGAAATCGTCAAACCCCAATTTGCCCCACGGATGGATTCTTCTGCCGGCTTTCCCCGAATGGTACCATAATTATCAATTGTCAATTATATAAACAGGTCGCCTTGCATGGAAAAGCCGCCGGTTCGGGGGTGCTTTTGGCGGATTTGTCAATATATTTGTGAAATGTTTGTTAAAATTGCGAGGCATCTTTCGGTTGACAAATTTTTCATAAATATATAAAATACTATTAATTAACGTTGGGAAACAATTTAGGTAACGATTCGTTCCCCACCGATCCAAAGGAGGGCAGCAATGGAACTATACGAGCACGTTTGTCCGGTATCCGCAAAGCTCCGCTACGAGGACTTTGCCAGATCTCCCAATGTTCACGGCGCGGTCATCCACCGGTTTGAGGGTGTGGATGGCTGCGACGTGTACAATACAAGTACAACATCACCGTGAACAGCGTGGATGACCTGGAAGGCTTCTACGACGCGGTTCTCGCCAACGACAAGGGCATGGTTCCCCTGGCGTTCCTGGGCTCCCAGGACCAGCTGATGAGCGCATTCTATAACGAGACCAAGACCGTCCACAACTACATCACCGCCGGCAACTCCAACGCCGGTCTGCTGGCAGGCGGCGTGATCATCAAAGGCAACGGCACCGCCTATGTTTCCAGAACCTTCGTGGCCGCGGACGACCCCGAGTTCAACAAGTATATGCCCGATGACGACCGCTCCAAGACAGAGCCCCACTGGGAGTACGGCGTTGCCCGGAGATTCTATGAGAAGGGCTACGTCAGCGAGGATATTCTGAACACCACCGATGCCCGGGCCGACTTCATGGCCGGCAAGGCTGCCAGCTTCCTGGGCTCCACCGATATCTACTCCTCCATCGCCACGGAGTTCTCCGAGAGCCTCCCCGACGCGGAGCTGGGCATGGTCCGGGTGACCAACCTGGACGAGCCTCACCAGATCGGCACCACCTTCCAGGCCTGGAACTTCGCCTGCATCCCCGTGACCTGCAAGAACCCCGACCGGGTCATGAAGTTCTATGACTGGGTGTTCTCCTCCCAGGCCAACAACGACCTGTTCGAGCTGGGCGTGGAGGGTGTCCACTGGAACGCCGTGGGTGACAATGGCTACGAGGCCAGCACCAACCCCGCCACCGGCAACACCTACAACTTCCCCGGCTACCTGCTGACCTGGAACCCCACCATGACCCGGCAGTCCGCCTCCACCCCCGAAGCGGTGCTGGCTGACATCGAGAAGTGCACCGACCAGACCTACTTCTACAAGGAAATCACCGCCGGCTTCAGCTTTGACAGCAGCGCGGTCAAGACCGAGGCCGCTCTGATCTCCGATGTGGTGTCCATGAAGACCGCCCTGGGCAACGGCATGGTTGCCGATTACGACGCCGCCATCGCGGAGCTGGATCAGAAGCTGCTGGCTGCCGGCTGGGAAGCCTACGCCGCCGAGTATGAGCGCCAGTTCAACGAATACCTGAAGGATCATCCCTACGAGGGCCAGTAATTCCAGCGCACACAGGGCCCGGCACTGCCGGGCCCCTGTGAAAAAACGTCCGTAAGCCAACCACAAAGGGACAAGAGTATGAAAAGATACGAACACAATCCAATCATCAGGCCGGAGGATGTGAAGCCCTCCGCGGACGGCATGGAAGTCATCGGTGTATTCAACGCCGGGGCCAGCCTGTACAACGGGGAGATTATCCTGCTGCTCCGCGTCGCGGAAAAGCCGGTTTCCGGCTCAGCGGACCGGGTCGCGGTTCCCTATTTCGACGAAGAAACCGAAACGATCCGGATAAAGACCATCCTCAAGTCCGATCCTGACTACGATTTCAGCGACGCCAGAGTAATCAAATCACGGTCCGGGCAGAAATACCTGACCTCCATTTCCCATATCCGTGTTGCCAGAAGCACGGACGGCGTACACTTCCGGATTTCGGACACCCCCGCCATCAGAGCCTTCGATAAATACACGGCCTTCGGCGTGGAGGATCCCCGGGTGACCCGGATCGGCGAGGATTACTATGTCAATTTCAGCGCGGCATCCTATTTCGGCATCATCACCAGACTGTTCAAGACCCGGGATTTTGAGGAATTCCAGGACCTGGGCAATATTTTCCACCCCGACAACAAGGATGTCGCCATCTTCCCCCGGAAAATCGGAGAACTCTACTACGCGCTCCACCGTCCCTCCACCTCGGAATACGGAAAGCCCGATATGTGGATCGCCTCCTCGCCGGACCTGGTGCGCTGGGGCGACCATAAGGTGGTGGCCGCGGTCAGGGAAGGGTCCTGGGAAAGCGCGCGCATGGGCGCGGGGGCGCCGCCGATTCTGACCGAACAGGGCTGGCTGATCCTGTACCACGGCGCGGATGAAGCCAACCGGTACTGCATGGGCGCCATGCTCCTGGACGCAGAGCGGCCCTGGCAGGTTCTCAAACGGTTGGAGATGCCCCTGCTGGAGCCCACGGAGCCCTACGAAACTACCGGCTTCTTCGGAAACGTGATTTTCGTGTGCGGCGCCGTGGAGGCCAAGGAGGAACTGCTCATTTATTACGGCGCGGCCGATGACAGCGTCTGCCTCGCCCGCTCCAGCGTGAAGGAGCTATTGGCCCGGATGGGATACTGATGGAGAAAAGCTGCGTGGCTCACCGCCCGCAGCTTTTTTTCACGCCCATCCCTCCTCAGCGCACCCCTTGCCCCCTCGTTCGAGGGGGGAGTTTACCGCAGTGCGTTTTCCGCACCCGAAAACCCGCTTTTCCCACCTGTTGGGGACAAATACCCGTATTCGCCGGGGCTCCAAACGAGACGAAAGCACCGCCGTAACCCCCCTCCGGCAAGACGTCCCCCCTCAAACGAGGGGGCAAGAAATGCGCTGCGCATCTGCCGTCAAACAATTGAAAAGGCCTTGTTCACCACCCCCGAAAGGGTGCCGCAGCTGTCCGCCGGATTCCCTCCGCGTCAAGCCGGAAGGCAAATTCTGAAAAAACGCGGAAAACGGACGAGCCGGGGTGCATAGGGTTGCAGCGGAGGTGGAAATATGCTCTACGGTGTCTTTCTGATGCTCAGTTCCCTGCTGTGCTCCCTGCAGCTCTCTGCCGGAAGCTTCCCCCGGCCCCTCACCGCCCAGGAGGAGCGCCACTACCTGACCCTGGCCCGCGCCGGGGACGAAGACGCCCGCAACATCCTCATTGAGCGCAACCTGCGCCTGGTGGCCCACATCATGAAAAAATACTATGCCCAGACCTCGGATCAGGAGGACCTGATCTCCATCGGAACCATCGGTCTGATTAAAGGAATCAGCACCTTCGACCCAGAGAAGGGGGTTCGCCTGGCCACCTACGCCGCCAGATGCGTAGAAAATGCTACCCTAACACCAATGAGTTTAAATCGCGGCATCTTGTACCCCAAGGTTTCAAGCGCCCGGATTGGCGACTTTTAGACAAGGTTTCAGCGGATTTGTATATCCTTTGCCGCACTCAAAATTCTCATGTGAGGTATGTACCTCTATATATCCTAAGTTTTCCACTGTGTACCCCCAAGCGGATTCTGGATGCCCAGGTGTTCTTTCAGAAGTATCGCAGGTATGATGAGATTCAGAATATCCCGGACAGGCTCCGCTGGCTCAGACACAGCAAGGGGCTTATGCAGCGGGAAGCAGCACAGCTTGCCGGTGTCAGCCGCAGTGTATATATCGATATTGAGTGCGGTATCACAAGACGCCTGCCGGGACACCTGATTCTGAACCTGTCCCAGTTCTACGGGGTTCCGGTTTCCGACTTCCTGGACGAATACAACCGGTTCCTTTTCGATGGACAAGCCCAACGAATCAGGGCGTACCGAAAGAAGCTGGGCATGGGGCGAAAGCCCTTCTGCCGCCATACCGGCATACCGCTGTCCAGTCTGCGCGGCTGGGAGGACGGGAAGAAGGAGGTTAGTTTCAAATATTGGGAGAAGTACTTTAAGGGGAGGGCATGAACTGGATTCTCCTGGATTCTCGTTGCATTTATGCAGAAACTGTGGTATGATAATTACGAAAGAAGGTGATCACATGAGTGATATTGCAACTTTGGGAAATGAAGGCGGATTTAGCGTGTTTTCCTATGGAAATCGGGTCATTCGGTTTAAGGCGCCCTATTCCCTGGAACGCTACACCTCCGTGAAAGAGCGGGACAATGGATACCTTGTGGTCATGGCAAAATATAGCCACAATCCACAGCCGGAAGAAGAATACATTGATTTGCTTCCGATTCTGAATGGACTGTATATCAATGGACAGGAGTTTTTGAAACCAATCAAGGGAGTCATGGTTGTCAATTGTTGATATTGGGCAGATTATGACGAGGGGGAATACGAAATGCCAGAAATTTGCAGATTTTATGGAATTATCATCAAAATGTTCTTCAAGCCTAAGGAGCATGAACCGAGCCATCTTCATGCGCTTTATGGGGAGCA
>SFHI01000023.1 GCA_004555705.1 Clostridiales bacterium
GCGGGTGCACTGAGCGGCGGTGAACTTGTAAGCGCCGTGGCTGGTGCCGATGGCGATGGCCAGGGAGTCACAGCCGGTCTTGGCGACGAACTCCTCCACCTCCTCGGGACGGGTGTAGGAAGCGGCGTGGGCGGCGACCTTCACATCGTCCTCGATGCCGGCCAGGGTGCCCAGCTCAGCCTCGACCACCACACCGTGGTCATGGGCATACTCAACGACCTTCTTGGTGATCTCGATGTTCTCGGCAAAGGGCTTGCTGGAAGCGTCGATCATAACGGAAGTAAAGCCGCCGTCGATGCAGGACTTGCAGGTCTCGAAGTCGGGGCCGTGGTCCAGGTGCAGCACGATGGGAATCTCGGGGCACTCAATCACGGCAGCCTCCACCAGCTTCACCAGGTAAGTATGGTTGGCATAGGCACGGGCGCCCTTGGACACCTGCAGGATCACGGGAGCCTTCTCCTCGCGGCAGGCCTCGGTGATGCCCTGTACGATCTCCATGTTGTTGACGTTGAAAGCGCCGATGGCGTAGCCGCCGTCGTAAGCCTTCTTGAACATCTCGGTAGAAGTAACAAGAGCCATTGGTATCAATCCTTTCTTATTGTACGGCCCAAAGAGCCGCTTTTTTATGAGTACATTATAGCACAGAATTCTCTTTTTTCAATACCAATCTTTTTATACCGATTGCCCCATAAACTCAGCACTATGCCAAATTGGTGCTTGTCGCTGCGCTGGAAGTTGACAGTTGAAAGTGGACAGTTGACAGTTGTGGTATCCCCTTCGGGGATCAATTTGAAATAATAATGTTGGAAAAACGGCCTCATTTCACATAAAGATGTGACGATGGCCGATTATTTAAATTGTCCCGAAGGGACTCCTTAACTGTCCACTGTCAACTGTCCACTATCAACTCGGGCTCCACCCGACAAACACCATTTTGCCCCGCTGCCGCGTTAGCCCGATAAGCAGATTTTTTTCAAAACCCTATTTACCTTTTGCGGATTATGAAGTATAATGTATATGTAACTTTTTGCGCAAAAATACATAAGGAGTGTTTTCATATGAATATTTCCCCTCTGCAGGCTGCAAGATACCAGTATAACCCCAAGCTGCCCGGTATGCTGAGACACGGCATTTCCGAGATTTGTGTCCGCAGCGGCGGCGCTACCGAGTCTGTTGCCGATCAGGACAAGATCAAAGCCCTGTTCCCCAACACCTACGGCAAGAACGAGATCGTCTTTGAGAAAGGCGTGAACACCAGCGAGAATAAGAAGCTCACCGTTGGCGTGATCCTCTCCGGCGGCCAGGCTCCCGGCGGCCACAACGTCATCTGCGGCCTGTACGATGCCCTGAAGGCCACCAACCCCGCCAACGTGCTCTACGGCTTCAAGGGCGGCCCCAGCGGTCTGCTGGAGGACGACTACATCATCTTCGGCGACGAGTACATCAACCAGTACCGCAACACCGGCGGCTTCGACATCATCGGCTCCGGCCGCACCAAGCTGGAGACCGAGGAGCAGTTTGCCATCGTGGTGGAAAACTGCCGCAAGCACGGCGTCAACGCCCTGGTCATCATCGGCGGCGACGACTCCAACACCAACGCCGCCGTTCTGGCGGAGTACTGCGCCGCCCACGATACCGGCATCCAGGTCATCGGCTGCCCCAAGACCATCGACGGCGACCTGAAGAACGAGGACATCGAGTGCTCCTTCGGCTTTGACACCGCCACCAAGACCTACTCCGAGATCATCGGCAACATTGAGCGGGACGCCAACTCCGCCAAGAAGTACTGGCACTTTGTCAAGGTCATGGGCCGGTCCGCTTCCCATGTGGCGCTGGAGTGCGCCCTGCAGACCCAGCCCAACATCTGCCTCATCGGTGAGGAGGTTGCCGCCAAGAAGATGTCCCTGGCCGAGATCGCGAACTACATTGCCGACTCCGTGGCCGCCCGTGCCGCCAAGGGCTGGAACTTCGGCGTCGCCATCATCCCCGAGGGCATCGTGGAGTTCGTGCCTGAGTTCTCCGTGCTGATCGCCGAGATCAACGAGCTGCTGGCCGGCTCCAAGGCCGACGCCTTCAACGTTCTGCCCACCTGGGAGGATAAGTACGCCTTCATCGAGAACGGTCTGACGAAGCAGTCCATGGCCGTGTTTGCCCTGCTGCCCCAGAACATCCAGCAGCAGCTGTTCCTGGAGCGGGACCCCCACGGCAACGTGCAGGTGTCCCTCATCGAGTCCGAGAAGCTGTTCTCCGCGTTGGTTGCCGAGAATCTGAAGGCCCGCAAGGCCGCCGGCACCTACAGCGGCAAATTCTCCCCCCTGCATCACTTCCTGGGCTACGAAGGCCGCTGCGCCTTCCCCAGCAACTTCGATGCCGACTACTGCTACTCCCTGGGCTACAATGCCGCCATGCTGATCCAGTACGGCTTCACCGGGTACCTGTCCAAGGTGTCCAATCTGTCCAAGCCCGCCGAGGAGTGGGTTGCCGGCGGTATGCCCATCACCAAGATGATGAACATCGAGCGCCGTCACGGCCACGACAAGCCCGTCATCCGCAAGGCTCTGGTGGAGCTGGAGGGCGCGCCCTTTAAGTACTTCGCCGAGCACAGGGATCAGTGGGCCGTGGAGACCAGCTTCGTCTACCCCGGCGCCATCCAGTACTTTGGACCCAGCGAGGTCTGCGACCTGACCACCCGGACCCTGGCTCTGGAGAAGGCCTGATTGAAATACCCCAGAGGGGCTGCCCGTGAGGCAGCCCCTTTTTTGCGGAGATTTCGGCAAATTGGTGTTGAAGTTTTCAAACACATTGCGTTTCCACCGTAGGGGCGGATATTATCCGCCCGAAGCGTTCCTGTTTTTGAGTTGTATCGTATAAAATGGGGATGTTCCGCCCCGTAAGGTTGCGGGCGGCTAATAGCCGCCCCTACGGTTGCAACTCGGCAAACGCAAATTTATCGGCTTGCCGAATCCGGTCGGGAAGCATTCCATCAGGTTTTGTTTTCGCGTCCTTTCCCCGGGACATATGGATATTCGTTTACATAATAGCCAAAAAAGTTGACATAATCGCGTTTTTCTCTAAAAAACTTGATTTTTTTCGTGCAATATGTTAATATAATTCCCGTTTCCGGAAATCCCCTTTTCTGTTCGGCGTTTCGACAGAATTTTTTCCGGCATCCGGGTATAATACAGGGGATCCACGCGAATCGCGAAAGGAGCTGATCTCATGGAAGAGCTGCACGAAGAAGAACTGCGGGAAGAAGCGCCGCAGAAGGACGAATTCACCATGAAGCCCAGGGAAAGACGGACGCAAACGGTCTCGCCTGTTTCCGTTTTCCTGGGGAAAATTGCGGCTTACTTTGCCAATATCGGAAAAGATGTAAAATGGTACTACGACATCCGGCTGTGGTCGCCGCTGATTCTGCTGCTGCTGATCCTTGCCCTTCTCCCCGGGAAGGGTAAGAGCGAAACACCTGCGGAAACCACCCCGGAAACGGTGGCCGAGATCATGGAGACGGAGCCGGAGGTCACCCAGCCCCCCACCGTGGAGCCCCTCAATCCCAGAGCCGAAGCCCTGGCAAGGCTGGCCGACACCGTGGGCGCGGGGCGTTCCGACAACGTAAAGACCGTCATCATGTGGGTTGCCGTCAACCGGGAGGAGGACCGTGCCAACGGCTACGGCAAGGACCTTCTGGAGGAGATCGCCCGCCCCAGCCAGTGGCAGGGCTATGACGAAAACGCCTCCTACACCGACCATACATACGAGATTGCCCTGGAGGTCCTGGAAATCCAGGCAAGCGGCGCCCTGCGGCCCGTGGATTCGGATATGCTGTGGTTTGTGCTGAACGACGACGGCTCCATCACCCTGCGCAATATGTACGCCGAAACAGCCACTCAGAAATGGCGGACAAAAACCGTAAAATAGCAGCCCAAGCGCCTCTGAAAACTGCCGGTTTTCAGAGGCGCCCTTTTCTTTGCCTCCCATGCGCCATTGAAAACGCCGCTTCCGTGTGGTATGATTTTGCTGAATATACCTGTCGGTTTCCCTCAGCGATTTCATAAATTGGTGTTTGAAGTTTTGGGATACATTACGTTGATGCCGTAGGGGCGGCTATTAGCCGCCCGAATGTTTCAGATTTTTGAGCGTTTACGGATAAAACGGACTTTTCCGTAGTCGTTGGGTCGCGGGCGGCTGATAGCCGCCCCTACAACAATTACCAAACACCAACTGATCGATTTGCTGTGTCAAGCCGATTGTGCTTTGGAGAATATGTCATTGGGAGGCGGCTGTATGAAAATCTTGTTGGTAGAGGACGATCCCGCTTTGGGGGACGCGCTGGAGGAATTGCTGAACCGGGAGGGGTACGAGGTAGCCCGGGCCGGTTCCCGCCGGGAGGCCGGGGAGCGGCTGGACGGCAGCGTTCAGCTGGTGCTGCTGGATGTCTCCCTGCCGGATGGGGACGGCGTCAGGGCGTGCAGGCAGTGGCGGGAGGAGGGGATCTCCACCCCGATTTTGTTCCTGACGGCAAAGGACGAGGAATACGATGTGGTCCGGGGCCTGGACGCCGGGGGAAACGACTATGTGACCAAGCCCTTCCGGGTTCAGGAGCTGCTGAGCCGGATTCGGGTGCTGCTGCGGGGGCAGCAGGTACCTGCCCCGGTCAAGACCCGAAACGGAATCTGTCTGGATACCGAAAAAATGCAGGCCAGCAAAGCGGGGGTTCCCCTGAACCTGACCCTGACGGAGTATAAGATTTTGCAGTGCCTCATTTCCCATTCCGGGATCGTCACCCGGGGCCACCTGCTGGACGCGCTGTGGGACGCGGACGCCAGATTCGTGGACGACAACACCCTTTCCGTCCACGTCAGCCGCCTCCGGGAGAAAATCGGCGGAGAACACATCAAAACCATCCGGGGGGTTGGCTATCAATGGGTGGACTGATTTTCTTGGCAGCGGCCCTGGGGGCGGCCTGCCTGACACTGATGATTCTCCGCTTGCGGGAGCACCGGCGCATCCGGCAGCTCACCCAGCAGGCCGAGGATTTCCTGAACCATTCGGGAAAGCCCATGGATGTGGCCCTGGGAGAGGACGATATCGCCATGCTCCAGAATGCGCTGTGCGAATTGCAGGACCGGCTGATCCGGGCCCGGGAGCTGCAAAAGGAGGAATGCAGCCGCACAAGCAGTCTGACCGCGGACATTTCCCACCAGTTAAAAACGCCGCTGACCACCCTCCGGGTCTATACCGAGCTGGACGCCGCGCCCCATATGGAGGCGAGCCTGGCCCAGATTTCCCGGATGGAGAACCTGATTCAGGGACTTCTGCGCCTGGAGCGGCTCTGCGCCGACGGCTACAGCTTTACCTTCCGGGAGCAGGACATGGGGGAACTGATCGCGGAGCAGTGGAGCTTTCTCGCCCCGGCTTTCCCGGGCCGGAATCTGGAGCTTTCCGGCCAGGCGGTGATCCGCTGTGACGGAAAATGGATGGGAGAAGCCTTCCTGAATTTATTGAAAAACGCCTGTGAGCACACCGCCCCCGAGGGAACGGTCTGGGTCTCTCTGGAAAAAACCGAGGCCGCGTTTTTCTGCGCCCTGGAGGATGACGGAGGGGGCGTCCCGGAAAAGGATTTGCCCCATCTCTTTGAGCGTTTTTACCGGGCAGAGCACCAAAGCACCCAGGGCGCAGGAATCGGCCTTTCCATCGTCCGGGAAATTCTCCGCCGCCACCACGGCACCATCGCCGCGTCCAACACCGGAAAGGGCCTTCGCATGGAGATCACCCTCCCCATCCTGGAGGCCGCCCGGCCCCTGTAAGCCGCGCCCCGGCAGGGGTGCGTACAAATTGGTGTTTGTATGATTTTACTGTCATTGCGAGCCAGTGCGCACACTGGCGTGGCAATCCCCCGGTTAGAGAGAAAATGTACCGAAAAGTACCACGAGGAGTGGAAGCTGTTGCGTTTTTGGTGGTAATCGTTACCTGATTCCTTTCAACCGGGGGATTGCCACGACCAGTGTGCGCACTGGTCTCGCAATGACAGCGTTTTTTATCGATCTGATGTTTTCCGGAATTGTCAATCTTACGAATTCTTAAGCTTCCCGCAAGAGCAGCGTAAGCTTCGCCTGTTAGGATATCCCCAAAGGAGGAATGCACATGGAAATCATGCATTGCGAGAACTTAAGCAAAATCTACCAGACAGGCGAGGCTGCGGTTTTTGCCCTGGACGATGTTACCCTCTCTTTGACGGCAGGCAGCTTCACGGCCATCACCGGCCCCAGCGGCAGCGGCAAATCCACCTTGCTCCACCTGCTCAGCGGGCTGGACAAGCCCACCAAGGGTACGGTCTATTACCGGGAAAATGACCTCTACAAGTATAACGACAACCAGCTGTCCGTCCTGCGCCGCCGGAGATTCGGCTTCGTGTTCCAGAGCTACAATCTGGTGAAGGAGCTGACGGGCTACGAAAACATATTGCTTCCTGTCATGCTGGATTCCCGGAAGCCGGACGAGGAATATTTAAACCGAATCATCGATCTTCTGGGAATCCGGGACCGGATGAGCCATCTCCCCGGGGCCATGAGCGGCGGCCAGCAGCAGCGGTTCTGCATCGCCCGGGCCCTGGCCAACAAGCCCGCCCTTCTCTTCGCCGACGAGCCCACCGGAAACCTGGACGGCAAGGCGGGCCGGGAGGTGCTTACCTTGCTGCGCACCGTCAGCCACGAGCTGGGGATCACCCTGGTGCTGGTGACCCACGACCTCCATGTGGCGGAGCAGGCCGACCGGGTGATTCAGCTTTCGGACGGAAAAATCGTCGCGGACAGCGGGGTGACGGAATGAAAGCCCTCACCGTAAACCGCATGGCCGCCGCCCGGCTCCGGGCCAACAAGAAGGGGTATATCAGCCTGATCATCGGTATTTTTCTTTCCGTGTTTCTCGTGACCACGTTGGTTCTGTGCATCCAGGGGGTCATCCTGGCCCAGATGGAGCAGAACAACAAGCGCTTAGGCTTCGAGGATGCCTTTCTGCTGGACACCCCGGAGCTTTCGGACCGGGACCTGGCCGAAATGGGGTATTTTGACACCATCGGCCATGTGTATGTAACCGCCGGAATCAAGGATACGGACATTTATCTTGGTTATTACAATGACACAGGCGCGGCCCTGCTGAGCCGCCAGGTGCTGGAAGGACGGCTGCCGGAAAAAGCCGGGGAGATCGCCATGGAGCGAAGCGCCATGCTGGCCATCCGTGAGGAGGGCCAGTGGCAGCTGGGGGACGAAGTGACCCTGAAAGTCATTCCGGTGGACGGTGTGGAGGAAGAGAGAACCTTCACCCTGGTAGGCTTCCTGGCGGAGCAATCCAGCCTCCTGACCAATCTCAACAGCTCCTCCCGGGCCTTTGTCACCGGCTTCCCGGCGATTCTGGTCTCCTCCGCGGAGCCCGATTTTCTAAGCGGCCGGGTAGCGCTTCACCGGCTCATGACGTTAACGGTGCCGATTACAGAGGAACTGTTCAAAACCTTTTATAACCGCATCGAGGATCACACCTTCGGACGGTTTCTGGTGAAAACCATTGAAGGAAAGCTCATTGACAGCTATTACTCCGAGTATGTGTACGGGCTGGGTTCGGACACCTTTGTGATCGTCCTTATGGCGGGGCTGCTGATATTGTCCCTGCTTCTCAGCTGCTGCGTGGGCATCGCCGGGAGCATGGAGGGGATCCTCAGCAAGCGGAGCGAGGAAATCGGCATTCTCCGGGCCCTGGGCGCCACCAGGCGGCAGATCCGCCGGATGTTTGGCCGGGAGAGCTGGCTGCTGGCCCTGACTGCCGCTCCCCTTTCCATCGCCCTTTCGTGCCTGTTTGTGTGGGGCCTGGAGCTTTGGATGCCGGAGAATATGGTTTTCCGGTTCAATCCCCTTCTGATTGTCCCGGTGGTCATCCTCAGCGCCGCCGTGATTCTGATCTCAGGCAGCATCCCGCTGCGCAGGGCCTCCCGGCAAATGCCTATGAGCGTGATTCGGGATACGGGGTTACTCCGCAAATCCAAACACATCCGCAGTCGGAAGCAGTTCCGGGTGCCCGGACTCATCTCAAAACGGCTCATCCGGCTGTATCCAACCCGGCTCCTGGGGGCCGTGATTCTGTCCGCGCTGATGTGCTTCTGCGCGGCGCTGTTTGCCATCGTTTTGTACGGCGGTGTCTATACCTTTACGCCGTCCCAGGAAGCCTATGCCATTATGATGCAGGGGAACGGCTCCGCCCGGGGCTATGTGAGCTATCTGCCCGGGCAGCCCCTGTCGGATCAGAGCCTGAACCAGCTGCGCGGCCTCCCCCATGTCCGGAAGGTGAACGTGAACCGTCAGCTGCGGGTCTGCCTGCTGCTGGAGGGGAAAACATCCTATTTTAACGCGGGCCACTATTTTAACGACGCGCTCATGACGCTGGAGGAATACACGGAGCGCCACCGTTCCCTTGGAGATACCGCCGATTTGGAAACCCTGCGGCAGCGGTATGCCGGGGAGCTGGCTTCCTATGACGCGGCGCGAAACGCCCTGGGAATCTCTCAGGAACTGGTGATGACCGAGCTGCAGACGGTGACCCCGGAAAAGCTGGAGCAGCTGGAAACGTCCCTGGGCTCCGGAAAAATTGACATTGACGCCATCAACGCAGGGAAAGAAGTGCTGGTGGTCGCGCCCCAAATCTGGTGGCTCCCCGAACCCGGTACGCAAGGGTTCCGGCTGATCGATGACCCCTCGGAGGCGGAAATGGAAAAAACCGCTATGACCGTTGTAAACGACTGGGCCTTTGCCGGGCAGGAGCTTCCCATTGTGCAGCTGTATACCGACGATGCCCAGGCGGGTACCACCGGGGACGAGAAAAGCCTCTATGAAAGCTGCACCCGGCGGGACACCGTTGTCACCATCGGCGGCGTTCTGGATTCCAGACCGGATTCCCTCGGCGGAATGTGGGGCGCGGTGCTGACCACGGAGGAAGGGCTTCGCAATATGGGTCTGTTCCGAAACGGCTGGGACGTTACCACCATCTATCTGGATAGGATTGTTGACGAAGAGACGGAAGAGGCGCTGACCCAGAGCGTTACCGCCATCGCAAGACGGGCGGAGGGCTCCCGGGTCTATAACTACATGGAATCCGCCCGGGAGAATGCCCGAACCCAGCTCCAGCTGATGCTGCTGATGGGGGCCATTGCCATCGTGTTCTTCGCGGTGGCGGCGGGGATGATCGTGTCCACCGTTACCCGACAGCTGCAAGCCGACGGGAAGCGGATCGGGATGCTTCGGGCGGTGGGCGCGGAGGAGAAAACCATCCTGCGCTGCTACAGCGGCCAGGTGTTCCTCTCCCTGGGGCTGGGCATGGTTTTGTCGATTCTTGTCATGGCCGTTCTTTTCACCTCGTCAATCATGAATGTTCCGGCCCGGTACTACCCCTCCGGCATCGCCACCATCCTGGTTTTCAGCCTTGCCTGCCTGGGGCTGTGTCTTCTTCTGCTGCGCCGCCGGGTTCGGCAGGTGACCGACCAGAGCATCATCGACAACATCCGGGAGCTGTGAATATGAGAAAGCTGACTGTATTTTTATTTCTGACGGCTCTGGTATTCGCGCTGAACTGCGAAGCCTTCGCCGCGGAGTTTGAGCTGGACGACAAGGCGGTAATCTCCGGCATGGACGGCCGCTCCTGGTATCAGGGCTACACCCCCTCGGTGCGGTATGACAGCCTCACCATCTGCCTGCCGGTTCGTTCTGAAACAGCAGTAGGGGCAATCACGGCGTCCATTGCTCTGGACGACCCCGACCTGCTGCTTTTCCGGTCCCAGCCCCAGGCGGTGACCGTGTACCCCCGGAACGGGGTATACCCGGTGAAGCTGACCGTCCCCCTCTCCCAGAAGCGGCAAAATGGGGACTATGCCGCGAAAATCCTGATTTCCGGGAAAAAGGAAAACGGGGAGGCAATCACCGAGGAATTTCCCTATGTGATCCGAATACGGGACGGACAGAAAAATCCGGAAGCCCTGATTCCGGAGCTGGCCCTCTCCGGAGAATTGAAGGTGGGGCAGGAATGCCTGCTGACGCTCACCGTCTCCAATCCCGCCACATCTCTTTCCATGACGGACTGCGAGCTGACCCTGACCGACCCCGCCGGGGAGGTGCTTATGTCCGGCTCCAACCGGATGACGCTGCCGGAAATCCTACCTGGGCAGACCGCCCAGGCGGAGATTCCGGTAACGGTGAAGGGAAACGCGGCGGTGGAGCTCCACAGCCTGTCCCTGAAGCTGACCTACCGGGTTCTGGAGCAAGAAACGACCCGGGAGGAAACCATCACCTGTCCGGTGACCCAGGAAATCCGGCTGGAGCAGGGAGAAATCACCCTTCCCCCCTCCGCCATCCAGGGTGAGCTGACCACCCTCTCCGTTCCCCTGATGAACATGGGCAAGGGGGATGTCCGCAACGCCATGGTGTCCCTGGAAATCCCGGAACTGATTCAGAAGCAGAGCGTCCTGGTGGGCACCCTGGAGCCGGGAGCAACGGGACAGGCGAAGCTGACCTTCACGCCCCCAAAGGACGCCCTTGGGGATTATTCCGGCACAATCACCTTCTCCTGTGAGGACGCCTACGGCAACGCGAAGCAGTGGTTTGCTTCCGTGGACATCACCATTGAAGCGGCAAAGCCCGCCGCCGAGGCTCCGGACGGCGAAGAAAAGCCCTCCGCCCCCGCCTGGCTCCTGCCCTCGGTCTGCGCCCTGTGCGCGGCGCTCGCCGCCGGACTGCTCCTCCAGGGCGTGCTGCTGCGGTCAAAGCTCCACCGCCTGGAAGAGGAACGGCTGTAAGCAAAACAATTCCCCAACGTCAACCGCCCCGCTCCGAGAAAGGAGCGGGGCGGTTTTTCTCGGCAGCAAAACAGAACGGCAAATTGTTGTTTACGCGTGCACACGCAAAAATATGCTGTCATTGCGAGCCAGTGCGCTTGAGTGGCGTGGCAATCCCCCGGTTGAATGGAACCAGGTACCGATTACCACCAAGAACCGTAACAATCTCCGTTTCCCGGGTGCTTTTCGGTACATTTCCCCTCTAACCGGGGGATTGCCACACCAGTCTGCGGACTGGTTCGCAATGACAGGTAATCTGGGACGCATCCCTACAAACACCAATTTCCCGCTTTCCGGGCTTACACGGGTATCCTGGACAACAAGAAAACGCGGCAAAAGAGATTTTTTCTCTTGCGCCCAGGGAAATGCCGGGGCCCCGGCTTATGTCTGCGGATTTTCCAGGCCCGCGAAGAAATCGTCATAGGAACAGCCGTAGAATCTGCGCAGCTCAATCAGTACGCTTGCCCGGATATTCAGTTCCCCGGACTCATACTTGGCATAGGTGGTCCGGCCGATGTCACAGCCCCGGCGCTGGAGCTCCGCGCAGATTTTTTCCTGGGACAAGCCGCTCTGAAGCCGCAATCTGCGAAGGTTGTCCCCCATATTCCTGTCCCGTCTGATTTTCTGTTCCACACACTCACCCCGGTATTGACCAGTATTGGTTGCAATTACCGATATTGTATGGTATCCTCTTCTTAAATGTTGACCGTGATACTGGTCAATAGAAGAATAAAGGAGGTGTGTATGTGTGCTGCAAAAAAAGAGAGACGGAGGGCAGACCCGTGAAAAAGTCCTGCAATATATTGATCACGCCGATGACACCGATTTGAGTGAATTTGTTCAGGCCATTGTTGCCCGTTATCATCGGCTGTTTCCGGATTATGAAATCATTTTTCTTTCGATGCCCAAGAATGATCCAGCGCAGAGAGAATGGATTCTCCGACATGCGCTTCACATGTTGGATCGGTCGGATGCTCCCGACAAATAGCCTGTATCCTCTGTTCGCAGTATGCTGTACTTTTTAGACCAATTTGTCCTAAAATAGATTAGGACGATATGTCCTGTTGTATTTTGGACGGGGTGATTGTCATGAATCTTCGAATCCGGGATCTGCGGGAGGACCGGGACCTGAAGCAACGGGAGATCGCGGAATATCTCCACTGCGATCAGTCCCTGTATTCCAAGTACGAGCGGGGCGAGCGCAGCCTGCCCCTGGAGTATGCGGTGGACCTTGCCCGGCTGTATGATGTAAGCCTGGACTACCTCACCGGCCTGACCTGCGAAAAGCGTCCCTTCCCGCAGAAATAACCCCCGCGCCAACCGCCCCGCTCCCAGGAAAGAGCGGGGCAGTTTTTCGCGGCAGCAAAACAGAACGGCAAATTGGTGTTTGACGGGATGCGTCCCAAATTACCTGTCATTGCGAACCAGTCCGCAGACTGGTGTGGCAATCCCCCAGCCCCATGGAACCAGGTCACGATTACCACCAAAAATCGCGGTAACTCTCGCCTTTTCTTGTACTATTCGGTACATTTCCCCTCTATCGGGGGGATTGCCACACCAGTGTGCGCACTGGTTCGCAATGACAGCATTTATTTGACAAACACCAATTTCCCGCTCCGCGTGGATTCTATGGACATAGTAAACCCGCGTCCCCGGGGGCTTTTGCCGGGGGACGCGGGTGGTTCTTTTTTTGGCGGGTCAATGCTCGCATCTTCCGCAGCCGTCGCAGTAGCCCTTGGATTTGCAGGCGGGCAGGTCCAGCAGCTCCGCGAAGAAATTGCTGGACAATCCCCCCGCCGTCTTGGGCGGGGCCTCCGGGGGCGCGGCGGGGGCTTCCTTCCCGGAGAAATAGTCCCGGGCAAAGTCGAGAAAGTCCGACGCGGCGGAGCTCAGGGGAACCGCCTTGTTCCACACCAGCTTCTGGGTGCTGATGCCGCTGGTAAAGTCCAGGGGGACACCGCAGACGTTTTTCCAGTCCCGGATCAGATCGTCGGGCAGCACAGAGCACACCAGGCCCCGCTCCGTCAGCTCCCGGAGCAGCTCAATGGAGGAAGTGCGCAGGGCAATATTGGGCTTCTGCCCCACAGCGTCCATAGAGGCGTTGACAATCCGCTCCACGCTGGGCAGCGGCGTAGACAGGAAGGCCAGGGCCGTAAACAGCAGGTCCATCACCCCCAGCTTTTCCTTCCGGGCCAGGGGATTGTCGCTGCGCACAGCCAGGACCATCTGCACATCATACAGCGGCAGCATGTCAAAGATCGTGGCATCCGCATGCTGTCCCGGCAGAGCCACCACATCCACATCCCCCTGGGACAGCAAGCCGATCATATCATAGTTTTCCTTTTCCACCACCTGCACCTGGACATCCGGGAAAGCCTCCCGGAAGGGGCCAAACAGGAGCCGGGTAATCACCACCGCGTTGGTGGGGGTCACGCCCACCCGCAGAAGCCTCTGGTGGGAGGCGGAGCCCATCTCCTGGAACCGGTTTGACAGCGACGCGAAGCAGCTCTCCACCTGCAGCAGGGTGCTGTAGAGGAGGTTCCCGGCCTCGGTGGGGGCGATTCCGCTTTTGGACCGCTCAAAGAGGGTCACGCCGAACTCCTCCTCCAGCTCCTGAATGGAGCGGGAGATCACCGACCGGGACACATACAGCTGCTCGGCAGCCAGGGCGATATTGCCCGTCTGGTAGGCCTTCTCAAAATAGGAAATCTGTTTCTGTGTCATCCTTGGCCGCTCCTTTTCACGCTTCGGCAAGGGCTTCCGGAAGGGCGGGATAGCCGGATACCAGCCCTTCGGGTCATCTGTCGCAAAAAAGCTGCTTTCCCGTGAGAAATTTTCTCGGGCGTCCCATTCGGATTCAAACCATTTCCGGAGGGGAGCAAAAATGTTGCACAAAAATTCAAATCACTTTCCTTTAAATATATCTTTTTTTCATAAAATTGTAAAGTCCATTTTTTGATATGGGCTGTCTCAAAAATGATACTGTCGTCGGATTCTTGGATTAGTCAGACAAATCACGACTTTTTTCGGCGGAAATCTTATGGAAAATTCACAAAACCCGTCCGTGACTTTTTGGTCACCAAAGGCGCCGGGAATCGCTTCTTGTAATTCCCTGTTTCCCGTGCCAAAATAATAGCAAAGGAAGCCAGGAGAAAACCTCCGAAAGCCGCGGGCAGAAGGTGCCAGCCCCGGCGGCAGACCGCTTTTTCCGGGATTCCAGGGCGTAACCGGCCGCAGGGGGCGGCCAGCGGCGCTGCTCGCGCACAAAATTGGAAAGACAAAATCACCGCGCCAGACAGAAAGGAGTATCAAGCCATGTCAACGCAAGCAAGCAAAGGCATCAACCGCAAGGACATCTACACGATCATCGGAGTTCTGATCATCTACCTCTTCGGCTACATCTGCCCGCCCTTCGGCGGGATCACCCCCCTGGGCATGAAGATGATGGGCGTTCTCATCGGCCTGATCTTCATGACCTGCGCCGGGTGCAACATCATCTGCTCTTCCCTGCTGGCCCTGATGGCCTTCGTTATCCACGGCTATTATACCCCCGCCGAGCTGCTGGCCGGGTGGATGGGCTCCACCACCACCTTCCAGATCATCTTCTGCGGCGCCCTGTGCATCTTCATGCGGGAAAGCGGCGCCATGGACGTGCTGGCCAAGAAGATGATGACGAGCCGGATCTGCAAGGGCCGCCCCGCGGTTCTGCTGCTCATGATCCTGATCGCCGCCTTCTGCGTTTCCATCTTCGTTGCCGGCGCGCCCTTCTTCCTGCTGTTCTTCGGTCTGATGGACAGCATCCTGAGCATCGCGGGCTATGACGAGAAGGATCCCGTCCGGCCCCTGCTGCTGCTGGGCATCTACGTCGGCGCCTATGGCGCGTTCCTGCTTCCCTGGAAGGGCGCCATGGCGGTCACCGTGGCCATGTTCAACTCTGTGCTGGAGCCCTTCGGCTTCGCGTTCAACGACTGGATCTACCTGGTCGTGGAGCTGGTCACCTTCCTGGGCTTCGACGTCATTTATGTGCTGGTTCTCAAGTATATTCTGAAGGTCGATCTGTCCAAGCTGGCCAGCGTGGATCTGACCACCGTGGAAACCTTCCAGAAGATCCCCGACAAATTCGACTTCTTCATGAAGGTGGGCCTCGGCTCCCTGGTGTTCTGCTTCGTCTACATCTTCGTGGTCAACCTGCTTCCCAAGACCCTTCCCGGCTACGCCGTCTGGGGCAGCCTGGGCATCTCCATGATCTGGCTGGTTCCCCTGGTGCTCTTCTCCCTGGTCCGCAAGGACGGCAAGCCCATTATGAACGTCGGCAAGCTGGCCCAGGAGGGCTCTTTGTGGATGATGATCGCCCTGGTCGGCTCCCTGACCATGCTGGGCAAGATCACCACCGACGCGGAGCTGGGTATCCGCGGCTGGATGGTCAGCGTGTTCACCCCGCTGTTCGGCAACATGAATATTTGGGTGCTGATGGCCCTGATTGCCGCCTTCACCCTGATTGTCACCCAGGTGGTCAACGGCCAGGTGCTAACCATGGGTCTGACCCCCGTCGTAGGTCCCATCGTGTGCACCATGATCGCCGAGCAGGGCGCGACCATCAGCCCCTCCGTGGTGCTGACCGTCCTCAGCTCCTGCGCGGTTGTCGCGTGGATGACCGTTTCCGGCTCCGTCAACGCGGCGTACCTGCTCAACCGTAAGGAGATCACCCAGAAGTTCCTGTTCTCCAAGAGCATCATCGTCATGGGCATTTTCCTGGTGTGGCAGTACATCGTGGCCATGGTCCTGAACTTCGCCTTCCCCGGCCTGTAAGCATATACCCCGGTTCCGCAAACGAAAAAAGTAACCTTATGAACAGATGGCAGTGGTCAGCAGCTGTCCACTGCCATCTGTCATAAATACCCCGAGAAAGGAATCACCTTATGGATTATCAGGTTTATACCGAACCCTCCAACACCCTGAAGGTATACGATGTCTGCGACGTTCTGGTAGTTGGCAGCGGCGCGGCGGGCCACTCCGCGGCCATCGCTGCCGCCAGGGCCGGCTGCAAAAACATCGTCCTCATGGAGCGCTACGGCTACTCCGGCGGCGACGTCACCGGCGGCTATGTGCTGATGGTGCCGAAGCTGTCCTGGTACGGCCAGTCCTACGTCCGTGGCTTGCAGGAGGAGTGGTTCACCCGGCTGGAGCCCATCCCCGACACGGTGCTGGGTCCCCGGCTGGACGAGATCGGCGACACCGATCCCGCGAAAATCAATTTCTGGAACTCCGTTCACGGCTGCGTCAGCGAAAGCGACCCCAAGCGGCTGGTGCGCGCCGTCTACTATGAGCCCAACCAGCTGAAAATCGAGCTGGACAAGATGCTTCTTGAGCACCGGGATTCCATCCGGGTCCTCTACCACAGCTGGGGCACCAAGCCCATCGTGGAGGACGGGAAGGTTAAGGGCGTCATCTTCGAGAGCAAGGAGGGCCGCCAGGTGGTCCTCGCCAAGGTGGTCATCGACGCCACCGGCGACGGCGACCTGTTCCGTCAGGCCGGAGCCCCCTACCGGCGTCTGGCGGACTCCAACTGCCGCTGCAGCACCACGGCCCTGGTCTGGCGCATCGGCGGCGTGGACCACGCCCGGTTCCAGGAGTGGAAGAAGGTCAACCCCGAAGGCGCCCAGGCCATGCGGGAGGGGCTTGCCAGGACGGCGGGCTTCCGCATCGCGGGCTTCCCCCAGGCGCCCACCAGCATCTACTGGATGAACAACTGGCACGCCAACCGGGACTGCTCCACCATTAAGGACGCCACCGAGACGGAAATGAACACCCGCAACACCATCCGGGATGTGCTGGAATACTACAAGGAAGTCTGCCCCGACGCCTTCCGCAACGCCTACCTCTACGACATCGCCCCCCAGCTGGGCACCCGGTGCAGCAACCGTCTGCTGGGCGAGCACGTCATGACCGTGGAGGACTTCGCCCTGGCACCCCAGTTTGACGACGTTATCGCCTGGCACTCCACCATCTGCCGGATCAACGACTGCGCCCCCGTGGAGATTCCCTACCGGGCCATCCTGCCCCAGGGCGTGGACAACCTGCTGTGTCCCGGCCGCCACATCTCCGCAGACGATGTGGCCATCGACTGGGTGAACCTGATCCCCCAGTGCGTGGGCACCGGCCAGGCAGCGGGCGTGGCCGCGGCAGTGGCCGTGGCCGACGGAACCACCACCCGCAATGTGGACATCCGCAAGGTGCAGAACATTCTCATCGACCAGGATGTGCCCCTGCCCAGAAACGACCGGGTGGACAAGGCCCTCACGGAGTGCTGCATCGAGCACGAGTACGGACTGTACACGGACCTGGCCAAGCAGGCCCGGGAGAAGATCGAAACCCTCCGTTCCTACCGCCAGTCCGACATCACCGGTTTCAAGACCCGGGTCTAACAAAGGAGGCATTCTCTTGAGCAACCAATTTTACCATGAAAGCGCCCGTGACATCCCCATCTACGCCGAATGCGACATTCTGGTGGTAGGCGGCGGCGCGGCGGGCAATGCGGCCGCGGTGGCAGCGGCCCGGGCGGGCGCGAAGAACATCATCCTCATGGAGCGCTACGGCTACATGGGCGGCGACGCCACCGGCGGCTACGTCATCATGGTGCCGAACCTGAGCTGGTATGACAAATCCTTCGTCCGGGGCATCCAGGAGGAGTGGTTCACCCGGCTGAAGAAGATTCCCCAGGCCGTCATGGCCCCGGACCTGAGCCGCATCGGCAGCCAGGACCCCGCCCTGATCTCCCGCTGGAAGGGCATTCACGACTGCGTCAGCCGGGGCGGCTTCGGCGGCTGCAAGCCCTCCTGCCTGGTGCGGGCCGTGTACTTTGAGCCCAACGAGCTGAAGATCGTCATGGACGAGATGATCCACGAGCACCGGGACGCCATCCGCATCTGCTACCACAGCTGGGTCACCGATGCCATCGTGGAAAACGACACCATCAAGGGCGTTGTCTTTGAGAGCAAGGAGGGCCGCAAGGCGATCCTTGCCAAGATGGTCATCGACGCCACCGGCGACGGCGACATCTACGCCCAGGCGGGAGCCCCCTACTCCAGCCTGGCCGACGAGGCCTGCCGCTCCAACACCACCGCCCTGGTCTGGCGGGCGGGCGGCATTGACTGGAACGCCTATGTCCAGTGGCAGCGGGTGAATCCCGAGGCCGCCCAGGCCCTGCGGGCCGGACTGCAAAAGACCGCCGGCTTCCGCATCGCTCCCCTGCCCTCCAGCCACAACGACATCTGCTGGATGAACAACTGGCACGCCAACCGGGACTGCACCATCATCGAGGACCAGACCCATACGGAGGTGGCCACCCGTCTGACCATCCACAAGGTGCTGGAATACCTGAAGGAGGTCTGTCCCGTGGCCTTCAAGGACGCGTTCCTGTACGACATCGCGCCCCAGCTGGGCACCCGGTGCAGCCGCCGTCTGAAGGGCGAGTACATCATGACCGCCAACGATTTTGCCTTTGCCATTCGCCATGACGATGTCATTGCCTGGCACTCCACCATCTGCCAGATCAACGACTGCGGCCCCGTGGAGATTCCCTACCGGGCGCTGCTGCCTCAGAAGATCGAGAACCTGATCTGTCCCGGCCGCCACCTGTCCGCCGACAACGTGGCCATCGACTGGCTGAACCTGATCCCCCAGTGCGTGGGCACCGGCCAGGCCGCGGGCGTGGCTGCGGCAGTGGCCGTGGCCGACGGCTCCACCGCCCACGGCGTGGACATCCGCAAGGTTCAGGACATTCTGGTGGACCAGGACGTCCCCCTGCCCCGGAACGAAAAGTTCCTGGCCAAGGACCCCAGCTACCAGGCCTGCGTGGAGGAACACGAGTACGGACTGTACACGGACCTGGCCAAGAAGGCCAAGGAAGAAAGCGACGCGCTGAACGCGTTCCGTCAGTGGTAATTTCATAACCGAAGGCGGGGTGATACCATCCCGCCTTCCCATGATATTTACGGGAACACCAAGCGGCAGGAATGTTCAATTGACAATTGACAATTGACAATGATTGCGCATACCGGTTTTGCTCAGTTGCCCGCCAAATTGGTGTTTGGCGGGCTGCGTCCCAAATTTCCTGTCATTGCGAACCAGTCCGCAGACTGGTGTGGCAATCCCCCGGTTAGAGGGGAAATGTACCG
>SFHI01000024.1 GCA_004555705.1 Clostridiales bacterium
GCTGCAACCTCAACTGGCTGCAGCCGTTTCTTCTTGGTTTTTTGTAGCCAGTGCCGGAAGACACTGGCTACCTTGCTGAGGGACTTTTTTAACAGCCCCATTTTCACATTCTTCTTTTTGTGTTCCGTACAGCAGAATCATTCGCCGCAGCCGGAATCCACCAGCTGCTGCATGGCCTGGATCGCGGCTTCCTCGTCCGGGCCCTCAGCAATAATCCGGATTTCGGTTCCCTTGGTCATGCCCAGGCTCATCACGCCCAGGATGGACTTGGCGTCCTTGGCCTTTCCGGTGCCCAGATTCTCTACGGTAATCTTACTCTGAAATTTCTTTGCCTCCTGAATAAACAGGGAGGCAGGTCTGGCATGGATGCCGTTGGGATTAACAACGACGGTTTTGACTTCTTTCATAGCGTGTCCTCCAATGTATAGTCCATTTACAGATGACGAATTCTGGGCATATATTCCCGCAGGAGCCCGGCATTATACTCGTCGGAGCCGGGGCAATTGCCGCTGTGGAACACCTTCGGTTCTACGCCATGGGACCTCAGAATTTCGCAGGCCTCCAGAGCGATGGAATTGGCGATGGCAAGGGTGGCGATGGTGGACACCGGCCCCGCCTTGGTTCCGTCATCGCAGACGGTGACGGTAGCATCCCCTACTGGGACATGGTTGTCCACGCAGATGTCGCAGAACTCCGGCAGGTGCTTTCCCTCTCGCTGGCGGGAGGGCTTCTCCAGATAGGCAGAGGAGGAGATGCCGATGACTTTCGCGCCTCTGTCCCTTGCCAGCTCCGCCATTTCCATGCAGAAGGGATTAATCCCGGAGGTGGAGGCAATCAGCAGACAGTCCTTGGGACCAATGGGATAGCGGGCAATCACATGCTGGGCGTAGCCGCTCATCCGCTCCACCTGGCTGGACTTGGCAGCGCCCTCATGCAGCATGGCGGCTGTTTCGAAAATCGGGTAAACCGGAGCCAATCCCCCCGCACGGTAGAACATCTCCTCGGCCAGCATATGGGAATGGCCGCAGCCGAATACATACAGCAGCCCATCGCCCTCCAACACCCTTGCCAGCTCCGCTCCGGCCGCCTCGATTTTCTGCGCCTCTCGGGTGAATATCTGATCCAGCGTCATACTCACATTGTCACGGTAACGTTGATAATACATTTTGAAACCTCCCAAATATGATAATCTGCTCCCCAGACCAGCAGGCTACTGATGTCTGCCCCGGAGCTGCTGGGATGTCATGCTGATGTGATAAGAAAACCGATCTCCCCGGTATTTTCCTTCCACAAACTCGATTGGGTTATGCTCCTCGTCAAAGGCCTGGCGTGTGGTGAACATGGCATAAACCGGGGCGTTTTCCCCCAGCAGCCTCTGTTCCCAGGGCTGCAGCAGACCAATCTCCATATTCTGCTCGGCATAAACCGGAGAAACGCCGCACTTCTCCCGAAGGATTGCGTACAACGACACATCGTCGGATATGAACTGCTTCACCGTCGGTCCCAGATTAGGATGCAGGTAGCAGGTTTCAATCGCCAGGGGAGAGCCTCCCGCCAGACGGATTCTCTTGAGCACCACTACCGGGGTATTCTCCTCAATCAGCAGATTCCTTGCCACCCTGGGGCCCGCGGGAATGGTTTCCAATGCCAAAATCCGGGACCCGCAGGAAATATTCAGGTCCCGCATATCCTCTGTCAGGCTGGTGAGGGAGGAGAGCTTGGAGGACAGCTTCCGGCTTCGGACGAAAGCGCCCTTGCCCTGAACCCGATAGATTTCTCCCGCGGCCTCCAGCTCCGCAAGCGCGCGGCGCACCGTAACCCGGCTGACGCCATAGCGTTCGCAGATTTCCCGCTCCGAGGGAAGGCAGGAATCCTCCTGACCGGACAGTTCCCGGATCATCCCCCCCAACTGCTGAACCAGCCAGGCGTATTTGGGCTCCCGTTTTGCGGTGTTCTCCACAAACACTCCTCCAATTCTGCAAAAACTATAACAGGTGGTACTATTATTCGTCTGTTCTTACCGGTATTATAACAGATTATCTTGACGATTTCAACAAAATTTCAAATAATATTATATTTTATTTTCAGAATCATAACAAAGTACTTGCAAAAACATAAAACAAGTGGTACACTATTCTTGGAAATCATTTGGAAAGGGTTGTGATGGCAGTGGAAAGCATCATCGCCAAGCGCAATATGCGTGTGGGCCTGGAGGCCGGGGACTGGCGGGAAGCCGTTCGTCTGGCCGGAGGCGTCCTGGAGGAATCCGGCAGCATCACCCGGGAGTACACCGAATCCATGGTAACCGCCGTGGAGGAGCTGGGCCCCTATATTGTAATCATGCCCGGCTTTGCCATCGCCCATGCGGCCCCCTCCCCGGCAGTGCTGCGGGAGGATTTGGCTCTGGTCACCCTGGCCCATCCCGTGTCCTTCGGCAGTCCCAACGATCCGGTGGAGCTGATTCTGTGCGTGGCCTGTGTGGATCGGGAGAGTCATGTCCGCGCCCTCCAGTCTGTGGCAGAGGTTCTCTGTGGCGACGGCGTTATGGAGCGTCTCGCGAAAGCCTCCAGCGTGGAGGAGCTGGCCCGGATTCTCAGCGGAGAATAAGGGCCCTGATTCTGGTATCCTGCGCGTCATCGCGCGGTATATGAATTCATTGGAAATGAGGAACAAATTATGGAAGAAATCAAAATTCAGGCTGTCTGCGGCTTTGGCTGTGGTTCCTCGCTGTTTCTGAGGATCAAGATCGACAATGTCCTCAGTGCCCACGGGCTGAAGGCCCGTACCTTCTGCGGTGATGTGGGCACCTGCTGCTCTGCGGACTGCGATGTCATCTTTATCTCCGCGGAACTGGGCGAGCGGATCAAGGACCGGGCCAAGGTTCCGGTCGTCATTATCAACAACTTTATGGACGACAAGGAAGTGTCGGAAAAGGTTCTGGCCTATTTCGATACCCTCAAGAAATAAACGTCTCCGGGCGTTTATATATTCCCGCGCAAAGAAGAACGAAATTGTAGAAAACAGGAGGTTTTTGTATGAACGCAGTTCTCGACTTTATTGTCAACGAAATCTTCGGACAGGGCGCAATCTTCATTTCTCTGATTGCTCTGATTGGTCTGCTCCTGCAGAAGAAGCCGGTTTCGGAAGTCATTCGCGGCACTTTTATGACTGCCATCGGCTACTTCGTGCTGAACACCGGTGTCAGCTTCGTCTCCGGCGCTGTTGCTGACGTCAGCACTGCCTTCACCACCATGATGCCCCAGGCAGTCGCTACCAAGTCCGTAGACATCGGTGCGGAGTACGGCACCCAGATCGGCATCGTTATGATCATCGGCTTTGCCATCAACCTGATCTTCGCCCGGTTCACCAAGTGGAAGACCGTGTTCCTCACCGGACATATGCTGTACTGGTTCCCCTTTGTGTTCATCGCCGCCGGCGTTGACGCGGGTCTTAGCGGCGCCAAGCTGATCATCCTGGCCGCGCTGTTCACCGCCGTGTACATGATCGTTGCTCCCAATCTGATGCGGCCCCTGGTCAAGAAGGTCACCGGCACCGATTCCTTCTCCATTGCCCATCCCACCACCACGCTGTCTCTGATCGCCGCCGGTGTTGCCAAGGTTACCGGCGATCCCAAGAAGTCCACCGAGGATCTGAAGTTCCCCAAGGGCCTGAACTTCCTCCGGGAGGTTTCCATCACCGGCTCCATCGTGATCCTGCTGACCTACCTGGTCATGTCCCTGCTGCTGAAGCTCAACGGCTACAGCCCCGCTGAGGTTCTGGGCTACGACCGCGCCTTCACCTATTACTTCACCAAGACCATCAACTTCGGCATGGGCGTCACCATCATGCTGCTGGGTGTCCGGATGCTGATCGCCGAGATCGTGCCCGCCTTCCAGGGCATCGCCAACAAGGTCGTTCCCGGCGCCATTCCCGCTCTGGACTGCCCCGTGATCTTCAACATGGCTCCCAACGCTCTGCTGATCGGCTTCATCTGCGCCCTGGCCACCTCCACCGTGACCATCCTGATCTGCACCGCGCTGAACGTGTTCCCCACCGTGGTCATTCCTCTTGCCTTCACCTGCTTCTTTGAGGCTGGCTGCGCTGCCATTGTGGCCAACGCCTACGGCGGCGTCCGTGGCTGCATCATTGCCTCCATCGTCAACGGCATCGTCATGGTGCTGCTGGTTGGCTTCGGCGCTTACTTCTTCAACAACACCATCCAGGGCTGGATGCTGGTTTACGGCGGCCAGGACTTCTCCCTGTGGGGCATCCTGGAGGGCCTGATTGCCAAGCTGATTGCCTGATTCCCCGCTCTTCCATTCTGTTCCTCAACGGCTCCCCCCTGATATCAGGGGGGAGCTTTTTCAGCCGCAAAGCCGGAGACCAGTCGCACTCATACGCTGTAAACCAGGGCATAAATTGTTGTTTACAACACTAAAAAGAAACTGTCATTGCGAACCAGTCCGCAGACTGGTGTGGCAATTCCCCAACAATTCAGTACGGTTCGTTAGGGCGTTTGTCTGTTTTTCGAAGATTCCGGAATATCCGGGGGATTGCCACACCAGCGTGCGCGCTGGTTCGCAAACAATTTATCGCAGGTCATTTTCTCCTCCCGCATAAATTCCCCTGCCGCGTTACGGGTGCGGCAGGGGAATGCGTGTTATGCCAGGATTTTTGCCGTGGCCTCGTCCTCGTACTGCCGGGTGTACAGGTCGTAGTAATAGCCTTTCTTCCCCAGCAGCTCCCGGTGGGTGCCCTGTTCCACGATTTTCCCGTCCTGCACCACCAGAATGAGATCGGCATTTCTTACCGTGGACAGCCGGTGGGCGATCATCAGGCAGGTGCGGCCCACGGTGATACGCTCCATAGCCTCCTGGATCTTCGCCTCGGTCATGGTGTCCACCGAGGCGGTGGCCTCGTCCAGAATCAGGATTCTGGGGTCCGCCAGCACCGCCCGGGCAAAGGAAATCAGCTGCTTTTCTCCCGTGGAGAGCAGGTCTCCCCCCTCGCCCACGTCGGTGTCCAGCCCCTTGTCCAGGTGTTCGATGACCCCCTCCGCGGACACGGCCCGGATGGCTTCCCGGATTTCTTCCTCCGTGGCATCCTCCTTGCCCATCAGCAGATTCTCCCGGATGGTTCCGGAGAACAGGTGGGGCGTCTGGAGCACGTAGCCAATGGCACTGTGGAGCCACAGCTGGGAGCGCTCCCGGGCATCCCGCCCATCGATCAGGATTTGCCCTTCCGTAGGCTCAAAGAACCGGCACACCAGATTCACCAATGTGGATTTCCCCGCTCCGGTCTCTCCCACGATGGCCAGATGGGTTCCGAAGGGAATTTTCAGAGAGAAGTGCTCCAGAACATTTTCCTCCCCGTCGGGATAGTGGAAGGTCACATCCCGGAACTCGATATCCCCCCGGATGGGCTCCCAGTTTTCCTTTTTGGGATTCAGGGTGTCGCCGTATTTTTCCACCACCGAAGGCGTATCCACCACGTCCGACTTTACCGCCATCAGATTAGTAAACCGCTCAATGTTCACCTGGGTGGTGATGAGGTCGGAAATGATGTCCACCAGCCACCGCAGGGGCTCCATCATGCCCTCCGCGTAGGACATGAACACCGAGAAGGTTCCCACCTGCTCCGCCGCGATGTAGCCGCCCTTCCAGAGTACAATCGCCAGGGCCACTGAGGACGCGAAATTCATGGTTCCCGCAAACAGTCCCCGCAGCCGGGAGGCCTGAACACTCTTTTGCCGCATGGTTTTGGTCTCTCCCGTGAAGCGGTCGGCGATTTCCTCCTCAATGGCCAGGGACTTGATGGTCTTGGCCCCGGTGATGCCCTCGTTGAAGTTGCTTGTGATCCGGGAATTTACCTCCCGAACCTCCCGGTTCACCCGAATGAGCCTGCGCTGAAACACGGAGAACAGCACCGCCAGCAAGGGCAGAATCAGCAGCACCATTCCCGCCAGCCGCCAGTTCATCCAGAGCATCACGCCGATGGAACCAATCAGGTAGGAGATTCTCCAGATGCCGTCCACCAGCGTCCAGGACACCAGTCCGCCGATTCTTCCCGTGTCGCTCATAAGCCGGGCGTGGATATAGCCCACACTGTTGCGGTTGAAGTAGGAGAAGGACAGGGTCTGCAGATGCTCAAAGCCCTTCTGCCGCAGCTCCCGGTTCACGCCCATCTCGATGATGGTGGCAAGGGCGCAGGAAATGTAGTTGGAGCATGCCGCAACGCCAATTACCGCCAGGTAGGCCGCTGTGAACATCAGCAGCGTGTCGAATACGCCGCCCCGGACGAAATAATCCAGCGCATACCGCTGAAACAGCGGCAGGATGATGTCCATGGCGCTGCCCACCAGGCCAAAGAACACCATAATCAAAATCTTTTTCCGCACCTTCCCCAGGTAGGGCAGGATTTTCCCGATGCCGAACCAGGGAAGGTGCTTCTGATTCTTTTCTTCCATTACATAGCCTCCTCCCGGATACCGGTCTGGGTCTCGTAAATCTTCTGATAAATGCCTCCCCCGCTCTTCAGCTCCTCGTGGGTCCCCTCCTCCACGATGCGCCCCCGGTCCAGCACCAGAATCCTGTCCGCGGCGGACAAGGTGGTGATGCGGTGGGAGATCAGAATGACGCTGGCCTTACCGAACCGCTGGGAAATGGCGGCGCGGATTTTTGCGTCGGTCTGGGTATCCACAGCGGACAGACTGTCGTCAAAGATCATGATGGGGGTTTCCCGGGTCAGCATCCGGGCAATGGCCAGCCGCTGCTTCTGCCCTCCGGAGAGGGTCACGCCCCGTTCGCCCACCACGGTGTCGTACCCCTGGGCGAAGGAGGTCACCGTGTCATCCAGCGCTGCAGCCCGGGCGGCGGAGCGAATGGCCTCCATCTCCATGTCCGGGGAAGCGATGCCAATATTCTCCGCAATGGTGCGGGAGAACAGGAAGGGCTCCTGAAGCACCATGCCGATACCCCGGCGCAGGTGTTCGGTTTTGATTTTGCGGATATCCCTGCCGCCGATGGTAATTCTCCCATCCTCCGGCCCCAAATCGTAAAGCTTATCCAGCAGGAGCATCATGGTGGACTTGCCGCTGCCGGTGCCCCCCAGAATGCCCAGGGTGGTTCCGGCCTTCATGGTAAAGCTGATATTTTTCAGCATAGGGGCCCCGCCGTCATAGCTGAAGCTCACGTTCTCAAAGCGGATATCCCCGTCCAGCGGGGCTTCCTCCGCCTCCGAATCCTCCTGCTCCAGGGGGGAGTTCATGATGTAGGCAATCCGGTCCAGGGATACCCCCGCCTTACTCAGTTCGCTGATCATCCGCCCCAGCTGCCGCACGGGCCAGACCAGCATGGCGTTGTAGGCGATAAAGGCGATGTACTCGCCCTCGCTGAGGCTCCCCCCGACGCAGAACACCGCGCCGAAAATCACCACCAGCATGATCTGAATGCCGGACAGCACATCGGAAGTGACCCAGAACCGGCTAAGCACCTTCGCCATCCGCTCCCAGAGGGAGGTGTAATGGTCATTCTGATTCCGGAACCGGTCGATTTCCGCCCGCTCCCGGCCGAAGGCCCGCACCACCCGGACGCCGGTCAGATTCTCCTGGGCCATGGCGGAGAGCTTGCCCTCGTTCTCATCGCACTCCGCGAAGCCCGCCTGCACCCGTCCGTGGAACCATAATGAGTAGCCGATCACCAGGGGAATCGGCGCCAGTGCCACAAGGGTCAGCCTCAGGTGCATGGACAGCATGAAGCTGACGGACAGCACCAGCAGAATCACGATCCGGAAGATGGAGGTCATCTGCTCCGAAACAAAGCTCTTGATGGTGTCGATGTCCGAGGTGCACCGCTGGATGATGTCCCCGGTGCGGTTTTTCATATGCCAGGCATAGGGCAATCCCTCGATGTGGCAGAAGAGCCGGTCCCGCATGGTTTTGACCAGGGTTTCCGTACCCTTGGCATTGTTTACCCGGAAGATGTACTGGGCCGCCACCTGCACCAGCGCCACCGCCACAATGGCCAGGGCCATCATCCACAGATGCTCCCCCAGGTAGGCAAAGCCGCCCAGGCGGTTCACAAAATCCATGACAAAGCGGGGGAAGTCCCCTTCCTTTCCCCCGATGGCGCAGTCCACTGCCGCCCGGATGATCTGTGGATTCACCATATCCGCCAGCGCCGTAATCCCCGCCGCCAGCAGGCTGGCAGCAAAGTACCGCTTCGCCCCGGCGAGGAACCGCCAAAGCAGCACCCGCTCCTGCCTCGCTTTTTCCTTCATTTCCTTTGTTTTCATATTCCTCTCCAATTCCAATGTAAATTGTTGTTTACGCGTGCGCGCCTAATAAAACGCTGTCATTGCGAGCCAGTGCGCACACTGGCGTGGCAATCCCCCGGATATTCCGGAATCTTCGAAAAACAGACAAATGCCCTAACGAACCGTCTTGAATTGTTGGGGGATTGCCACACCAGTCTGCGGACTGGTTCGCAATGACAGGAAACTTGTGGCGCACTCGGCCAAACACCAATTTTTATTTCTTCCTATCCCCCGCACGATGCCCCTTTTGCGCGCAAAAAAGGCGCAGGCCGAAGCCTGCGCCTTTACTCGTTCCAATCAGAATAATCCTATCCCAATCCCGGCACAAAAGGAGCGAAGCTTCCCTGATATTTCACGTTCTTAACCATCTTATTCAGCATGAAGCTCACTCCTTTCTGTATAATGTCCATGTGCTATCATAGCACCACTGGAATATTCTGTCAAGTACCTGTAAGGAATTATTCCTTCAGTCCCAAAGTCCTTCGGGGTACTTGCCCTCCTGGGTCATTTTCCGAAGGGACTCCACCACCACGGGCTTGTCCGCGGCGTAGGTCACGCCGAACCACTTGTCCGGGGTATGGAGCACTTTGACGGAGGCCTTTCCCTCGGAGAGCAGCTGGGCCACCAGCTTGGGCAGATAGAACTCCCCCTTCAGCGGGTTGGAAGCCAGAGCATCGTCCAGGAAGGCCGGGAACCGGGCCTCGATTTCCTCCAGGAAGCTCCGGGTGTAGCCCCAGAAGTTCATGGAGACGGTGGCATTCTCCGGCACATCCGTCCAGGTCTCACCGTTGTCCTCTGTGAAATGGATACCGCCGGGGTATTTCTCCACCCGGGTGCGCTCGGCCACATCCGCCAGGTACCCATGGGAATCCGTGACGCAGATTCCCCGGGCCACGCTGCCGTGTTCCGTCACCGTTTTGCCCAGCTCATAGCCCACCATGCAGTAGCCATAGCCCTGGGGGTCCCCGTTTTCGCACAGGAAATCATAGATCACCCGAAAGGCTTCCTTGCCATAGTAGTCATCCGCGTTCAGCACCGCGAAGGGAGCGTCGCCGATGGCATCCCTGGCGCAAAGCACCGCGTGGCTGGTGCCCCAGGGCTTGGTGCGCCCGTCGGGAACGGAATAGCCCCGGGGGAGCTTGTCCAGCTCCTGATACGCGTAGCGAATCTCCATAGGGCTTTTCTCCAGCCGCTTTCCCACGGTCTGCATAAAGTCCTCCCGGATGGCCTCCTTGATGATAATCACGGCGGTGCGGAATCCCGCCTCATAGGCGTCGTAAATGGAGTAGTCCAGAATTGCCTCCCCGTGGCCCCCCACAGGGTCAATCTGCTTCAGCCCGCCATACCGGCTGCCCATACCCGCAGCCATAACCACCAATACCGGTTTTTCCATATGTATCGTCCTCCAAAAGATTTGATCCCCCATGGGAACAGGGAGCGGAGCGGCTCCTTTGTTGATTATACCAAATTTCACTCCATATGCAAGACCTTTTTTCAGCGGATTCCCCGGTAGGTCCGGCAAACCTCCTCATAGCTTTGGAGATTGCCGATATCATAGCGCCTGCCCGGCATTTCCATGGAGTGTACCGTACTCTGGCAGCAGAGCCAGGCGAGGAAGCTGCCCGGCGCGTCCACGCCGCAGCCTTCCCGAATCCCTTTCGCCACCAGCCCGGCGTCCTCCCGGGTAAAAAAATAGAATGGTGGCGTGCACCAATGGGATTTTGGCTCGGCGGGCTTTTCCTCCAGGGAAAGCACCTTGTCATTCTCGTCCACCTGAGCCACTCCGCTCTTGCGGAGCCTGGCGGTGTCGGGTTCAAAGTAGCGCATCACGCAGGAGGTTCCCTTCTCCCGGGCATAGTCCAGGAACCGGGTCAGGCTGAAATCCAGCACATTGTCCCCGGCGATGACCAGCAGCTCCTCGTCCAGGGAAAGCCGGTCGATGGCGAATTGGATATCCCGCACCGCCCCCAGCCGGGTTTCGTTGGATTCAGTGCCGTCGTCAAGCACCGTAATGTTCTGAGACTTTCCCCCGGCCCAACGGCGGAAATGCTCCGCGAATTTGTGATTGGAGATGATCGCGTAACCGTCCACGGCCCCGGCGGTGTCGATGTCCTCCACCAGCCAGTCCAGAATGGTCCTGTCCCCCACCTTCAGCAGGGGCTTGGGGAAATTTTCCGTCAGCGGGTACAGCCGGGTGGCGTAGCCCGCCGCGAGAATCAGGCATTTCATGCTTCTTCCTCCTCCAGAATCAGCCCGTCCGCGCTGTGGCAGAAGTGGACGGAGTATTTGCCCTCCAGCTCCGGGAAGGCGGCAAGGTACCCCCTGGTGACGGTTTCGGCAATGCTTTCCCGGAAGGCCGGATCAATGAGCGCCATGCAGCAGCCCTTGAACCCCGCCCCGGAGAACCGGCCGCCGTAGATTCCATCGGTCTGCCGCATCAGGTCATACAGCGTTTTCAGCTCCGGGGAGCCGGTTTCGTAGTTGCGGATGCTGGAATCCCCGCTTTCAAAGCAGAGCCGCCCGTAGGTGTCCAGATCCCCCCGCCGCCATGCCTCGGCGCCTTCCTCCACCCGCTGGAATTCGGTGTAGTAATGGGTGGCCCGCCTGCGCCAGGGCTCGGGCAGCCGGTCCTTGAAGCTTTCAAAAACGTCCCGGGGAACACTGCGGAGCCTGGCCTCGGAGAATTTGCCGTACTCCATCCCGGCGTAGGCCATCAGGGCGTAGGCAGCGGACTTCAGCTCGTCCACACGCATATTGAACTTGCTTCCCGCCAGATTCCGCTCAATGCCGGAGAAGAAAACAGCGATCTCATAGGGCTTCATATTGGGGCTCTGGGGTATCCGCTCGAAGCTCCCGTCCAGGGTGTCCAGGTACAGCAGGTGACCCGCCCTGCTCAGCACCTCGCAGCTCTGATCCAGGGTGCCAACGGATACGCCCACATAGTCCCGCTCCGCCTCCAGGGCAATCCGGATCATCTCCCGGGAGGTCAGGCGAATGCCGTTGAGCCGGCTCAGGGCATAAAGAAATGAGATGATCACCGCCGCCGAGGAGGACAGCCCTCCGATGGGCAGGGTCCCCTCCACCACGCCGCAGATGCCCACATTCAGCGTATGGTGCTTCGCCAGCGCCCAGGTAGCCCCCCGCAGGTAGTCCGCCCAATCCCCCACAGGCCGTTCCTCCACCTGCCGGATATGCCACTGGGCCCGCTTGGGGAACTGGAGGGAGGAAAGCTCCACCACACCGTTTTTCTTGGGCCCGTAGGCGATGGAAACACCCTTGTCAATGGCAAGGCCCGTGACCTTGCCGAACTGATGGTCGCTGTGGGCGCCCATGGGGCACACCCGGTAGGGACAGAACGCCACATCCTCCGCCTCCCGGCGGTACAGGTTTTCAAATACTTCCTGACATTTCATTCCTATTTCCTCCGAAGCCCTTTTTCGCCTACCTTTTCAGCAGCGCCGTCACAGCCCGCTTCACGCCGAAAACCCCATCATACAGCCTTGGGTGCCGCAGCAAAAACCACTTTACCCTGCTTACCCGATTCACGTTTTTCAGTATCCGGCGAATCTCCCGCTCCGAAAAGTTGGATTCCGCCAATTCTACACCCGGCTGTCTATCCTTGAGTTCCTGGATATATTGGATCACGACGCCGAACCAGCGAGCAGCGCATTCCCGCTGTTCCATTTGCAGATAGATTTCCACCATGTGCAGGCTGGCGCGCACCGATTCCAGATTCTGAACGTCCGTTTTGGTATGGACAATGCTGTCTGACCGCTGGTAATAATAGTAAACCAGCTGATCCACCATGGAAACCGCTTCGCACTGCAGGGCGATCAGTGGAAACACCCACAGATCCTCAGCGCTGCTCATGGGCGGAAAGCGGATCCCCTCCAGGGCTCTGCGGGTATAGACCTTGCCATACGCATTCACAAGGGATTGCTCCCTGCCGCCCATAGCGCAAAGGAACTCCTCCCCTGTCACACGTTGGTCGCGAATGAAAGCCCAGTTCCGGTCATCGGTTTGCCCATCGTCATAGACCTTGGCAATTCTCCCCACCGACATATCGCTGCCGTCGGTCAGGAGCCTTTCCACCAGAACCTCTACCGCGTCCAGGGGCAGGAAGTCATCGGAATCCACGAACAGAATGTATTCTCCGGAGGCAGCATCCAACCCGGTATTCCGGGCCATTGCCACGCCTTCGTTCTTTTTATGAATCACGCGGATGCGGGAGTCCCGCCGCGCCCACCGGTCGCACAGCTCCGGACACCGGTCTGGGGAGCCATCGTCCACCAGCAGAATTTCCAGAGACGGATAACTCTGGCTCACAATACTCTCCACACATTTGTCCAGATAGTTCTCCACTTTGTATACCGGTACAATTACACTGACAAGCATTTCCAAAAAACCACACTCCGTTCGTTCAGTATCATATGCTCTGCGCCGGACCAGCAAATTGGTGTTTGGCGAATATACGCTGTCATTGCGAGCCAGTGCGCTTGAGTGGCGTGGCAATCCCCCGGATCTTCCGCCCAGCCCCCATCCTTCCACCCAAACTGTCATCCTGAGCGAGCGCAGCGAGTCGAAGGATCTACGCACTAAACGAAGCTGAAATGTGGACAAACACGGTAGATCCCTCGACTCGCTGCGCTCGCTCGGGATGACAGGAGGAAGAACAGGGGGATTGCCACACCAGGAAAGCGGACTGGTTCGCAATGACAGTTCTTTTTCAGTGCGCTAAGCAACAATTTGTCGCACTTCCGGAACAGGCGGGCTGGACAAACGCTTCCCGGTATACTGTCCCCCTGTTTCCCCGGGTCTCTATTGATCTTTTGCCACACGCAGTCTCTGTTTCACCGTACTCAAAACGAACCGGAGGTTCTCATTTTTGAAAAGGACGCTGAGCCCCACATACACCGCCGCGCCTGTCAGAATTTGCAAGGGCAGCAGCGCCAGATCCGGGATTGGCAGTCGTCCCATCAACGCCACCGGCAGCGCCATCAGCAGCGACAGCAGCAGATTCGGCAGCAGATCCCTCGCCTGCTCCCAAAAGCCGTAGCCCAGGAGCTTCCCAGCGGGTACGGCATTGACGCAGAAAGCCATAAAACTGCACACGGCGGAACAGACCGCCAAAGCCTCCGGCCGCTTTGCCAGAACAATAAACGATACCAGCACAACCATGGACAGCGCCTTCTTCACCAGTTCCAGCTTCAGCACCACATCGCTTCTTCCGAGGGCGCGAAACGCCTGAATGCCCCCCACGCTGATGAGTCCCAGCATATAGGAAACGCTGAAAATTTTAATGTAGATCGCGCAGTTCATCCATTTCTCCGTCAGGAGGAGTCTGACAAAGGTATCGGCAACAACCATCAGCCCGACCATGATCGGGAAAATCACATAGGTTGAGGTTTTCATATAGCGTCTCGTCACGTTGCGGACATCGTCCAGGCTGTCCTGCACCTTTGTCATCACCGGGAACAGCACCTCGGACATGGTCTCGCTCAGCGTGGTGTTAATCAGTCCCGGGAAGCTCTGTCCCTTGGTGTAGAAGGCCAGATCCACGGTAGAGAACCGCAGACCGATGACCAGGGGGCTCACCTGATCGTAAATCACACTGACCAGGGAGCTGGCAAAATTGTGGATGCCAAAAGAAAACAGGCTCTTGAGCCTTTCAAAGGAGCAGCGGAGCCTAATCTCCATCCCAGTGGTCACCAGAAGCATCAGCGTATCGATAAGATTGTTGGTCATCTCCTGAGCAACCAGCGCCCAGGCGCCGAAGCCCTTCAGAGCCATTCCGATCCCCACCGCCGCGGAAATCACCGTGCCCACAATGGTAGCAAAGAAAAATTTGCGAAACTGCAGACGACTGGAAGTATAGGCGTTCAGCACAGACTTAAACGCCATAATGAAAAAGCTCAGCCCCATGACCCGGATCACCGCGGTCAGCTGCTCCTTGTCATAGAGCTCCGCGATCCACGGCGCGGCCAGGAAGGCGACAACGTACAGTATCGCAGCCATGGAAACCGTGACGCACAGCACCGAGGAATAGTCCAGGCTGTCAGCATCCTTTTTCTGTACCAGCGCGGTGTTCAGTCCCCCGTTGAGGATTACGCGGCAAAATGTGAAGAAGATTGCCGTCACGCTGATCACACTGTAGTCCTCTGGCATCAGAAGCCGGGCCAGGACCAGGGTCACAAAAAAGGAAACCAGCTTTGCGGACATCCGCTCGCTGAAGATCCAGAGCATCCCATCGAAGGTGCTTTTTTTCAGTTTTTTATTTTTTTGAGAATCCATCCGGTTAACCTTTCCACAGGGGCAATGTTATTTTGTCAGAGCGTCGATGATTTCGCTGTCCTTCGCGGGAGAAAACTTTCGTGCGAACATACACCCGGAATTCCGCAAAAGTTCCAGGTCCTCGATGGTAAAGGTGTAGGGCCCGCCCCGCACCCAATCGATGCAGCGCAGGATCTGCTCCGGGCTGTTGTACTTGCCCGGGGCTGCCTGATCCTTCAGGAAGGGGGAATTGAGGAGCACCGTGGGAATGACGGTTTCGTCCGGTATGTAGGTGTACTCAAAATCCTCTTCGATTTCCTTCTCCAGGGAAAGGATGTATTTCGCAAAATCCTCCGTGATGCTGAACCACTGGAACCCCTTCTGAAGCTTGTGGAAATGCTTCTTCTCTTTTTTCAGACCCAGCAGCTTTTGAATCCGGACACCGGTCTTGTCCGCGAAACGGTACCAAGCGTTCATTGGCTTCAGCAGTCCCTTGCCGGTGCGGAATTTCTCCCTGCCGATATGGCTGTAATACACCCAATCATAGTGCCGCTGCGGCAGCTCCGGCTCGCAGAACTGCACATACTGCTTGTCCGTGTGTTCAAAGAAGTCATAGATCTCCCCGGCGCTCTTCAGCGGCAGATCATCCCCGGACAGCAGATGGTAATAAGAATGGGGTGTCTGCGTAGCCAGCTTCATCAGCAGCAGCTCACAGCGAACCATGCTATAGCTTGCCCAGTGGACCGCGATCTCGCTGACGATGGTCAGGTTCGCATGGGATGCGCTGATGGTTCGCACCTCATCGGTATAGTGTGCCTTGTCGAAATGGATGTAAATGTCGTGCTCGGGAATATCCAGCGCCCCCACCAGCTTTTTCAGCAGCGGAATATCGTGGTGGGCAATAATCATGTAGGCCTGTCTGTTTTTCATTCTCTCAACCTCTTTCGCCGGAGAATCCCCCGGCAATTTTTCGATTCCCGTTTACGAACCAGCGCGGATATGATGGAAAGTGGATCGTTGACAGTGGACAGTTGTGGTATCCCCTTCGGGGATGATTAAAAATGACCGTCAGGTGAGCGCGGCAGTCCGGCAAATTGGTGTTTGTAGGGATGCGTCCCAAATTACCTGTCATTGCGAACCAGTGCGCACACTGGTGTGGCAATCCCCCGGATTTTCCGCCCAGCCCCCATCCTTCCACCCAAACTGTCATCCTGAGCGAGCGCAGCGAGTCGAAGGATCTACGCACTAAACGAAGCTGAAATATGAACAAACACGGTAGATCCCTCGACTCGCTGCGCTCGCTCGGGATGACAGGAGGAAGAACAGGGGGATTGCCACACCAGGCTGCGGCCTGGTTCGCAATGACAGCTCTTTTTCAGTGCGCCAAACACCAATTTATCGATCTGTTTTCTATTCGTCCCGAAGGGACACCTTAACTGTCCACTGTCAACTGTCCACTGTCAACTTGCTCAACAAAACACTTCTTTTCCTATTTTTTCATTTCCCTGCCGAGGCGCTTCAGCCGCCCATACAGGTACAGCGGCGCAAACCACCCGTTTTTTGCCAGCAGCAGCGTCAGACGGGGCTTTCGTTCCTCCAGCGTACCGCGAAAGGCATAGCACCGCAGGAAATCCCCATCTTCCACTACCTCCCGCAGCAGCGCCCACTTCTTATTCCCGGGCAGCCCGGAGAGGCTGATTCCCACGATCACGTCATAGAATTTCCGCAGGGCGTTCCGGTCGCATTCCTTCGCCAGCTCACCAGTGGGATCCCATTTTTCCGCATAGCTTCTCTGGATCCTGAGAACATCCCGGATGGAACGGAACAGCTTTGGCTTATAGGTGTTGGTAATACTGACGGGATTCTCCCGGTAATAGTAGAGAATACGGTCGCAGAATACAATTCGTTCCGCCTGATCCGCAGCGGCAAGGCTGAACATCAGATCCTCTCCCTCAAAGATGTGGCAGAGGGAGGAATAATCCGTATCCGCGCTGACAAGCTCCCTTCGGAAGGCCTTCATCCACAGCGCATTCAATTCAAAAGTTGCGCCAAACAGCCGCCTCAATTCCTCACTGGAAGCAATTGAGAGCAGCTCTCCATCCCGGAAGGGAACCTCACGGATCGATGAAGAAAAATTCCGGTTCTTGGATGCGCGGAAAATCACCATATCCGCATGATAGCGGGATATATAATCGTGGAGTATCCGCAAGGCATCCGTATGCAGCACATCATCGGCATCCGCGCTCACAAGGTAACAGCCGTGAGCTTCCCGGAACAGCCGTGCCCGGGTCAGGGTCACACCTTGATTTTGTTGATGGAACACCCGAATTTGCCCGGGAAAGCGATCCCGCCAGGCATCACACAGTTCCCCGCTTCCGTCAGTGGAACCGTCATCCACCAGAACCACCTCGTAATCCGGGAAGCTCTGCCCTACCAGCGATTCCACACATTCATCCAGATATTGCTTTACATTGTAAACTGGGACCAAAACGGAAAAAAACGGCTGCATCATATCGATTTTCCTCATCTCTACAGGGTTAGCTGCCACACACATCCATCCCACGGAGCTCCTGATGTCCTCTATTTCTCCCGACTTTGAACCTGACTTCTCAGGGCGGAAGCATACAGCTCCCTGTGCGGTTCACAGGTCAGAGTATTGATCAGCGCCAGCGCATCGGCGGAAGAATAGCATCTTTCCCGAAGGTGTCCCCCGCAGAGCAGATTCAACGCCCGGAAAATACAATAGCGCCTGCGCCCCAGGGATCTACCGTAGTATTCCAGAACCGATTCCCTGGCATGGCGCGCATAGGCTTCCTCCACAAATCCCGGGGTCCTGATTTTCTCACTGCGATCCTGAAACCCTCCCAGAATCTCCGCAGCCTTTTCTCCTCCGGCAAGTCTGACAAAGGCTCCGCTTTTCTCCACCGGGATATACTCCACGCGTCTTTCCCGGGAAGACAGAATCCATTTCACCAGCATTCCGGTCTGATACTCTTCTACGTTGCTCCTGCCCAGCAGAAAATTCCCCTGTCCGTAGACGATGGTGCTTCCATTCCACTCCTCCTGGCAGCCAACGCAGTGGCTGTGCTGGCAGAGCACCAGATCCGCCCCCTTATCCGCAATCCTCCGGCAGACCTTCCGAAGCTCCGGGGAGGGATACCGGTATTTCTCCCTGCCTCCGTGATACAGCACTGCCACATAATCGCACTGCTGCTTCAGCTCCCGGATATGATCCAGGCTCCACAGCGGGTCAAAGGGATTTGCCCCGGCGGAGTTTTCTGTGACAATGGAGAATTCATGCTCCGCGCAGGGATAAAAGCCCACCTTGATCCCTTCCCGCTCCAGGATATAGGGTTTCGCCGCCTCCCGGGGGGTCATTCCCGCCCCGATCCAGGAAATCCCAAATCGCTCCAGGGTGGAAATGGTAGACCTGAGCCCGGCTTCTCCCTGATCCAGAATGTGGTTGTTGGCAATCGTCACCAGATCCACGCCCATGGCCCTGAGCCCCGGAGCGGTCCGGGTAGGAATCCGCAGACTGGGACCGCATTTTGCAATCGGGGTTTCCTCGTCCGTGAGCGGAGCCTCCAGATTGAACACCCTGAAATCCGCCTTCTCCATCAGATCGCACAGCTCCTGCCCCAGGATGCTGTGGGTATCTGCCTCAGCAAAAGCCCCCCAGTTGGGCCGGGTCGGAACCAAATCGGCTCCAATCAGTATTTCCATAATAGGATCCCTTTCTGTCCCGATGGTTTATTCCGCCCGTTTTCCGGGGCAGTACCGCTGATAAAGCTGCAGATGACGCTCCGCGCAGGCATCGGCATCGTAGCATTTCACAATTTCTCTGGATGCAGCTCCACAGCGCCTGACCAGTTCCGGGTCCTTGGCAAACCGGATCATCTCCTTTGCCAGGGCAGAAGTGTCATTGTCCTCAATCAGCACACCATTATCCCGGACGATGTCCGGCACGCCGCCCACCCGGGTTGCGATCACCGGCAGCCCCGCAGCCTCCGCCTCCAGCATGGAAAGGGGAAGTCCCTCGCTACGGGAGGTGGACAGATACACATCTGCCCCGGCCAGAAACGCCTCCGGCTCCGGGGTCTCCCCGGGGAACTCCACCGCGTCCTGAATGCCCAGCTCTTCCGCCTCCCGCCTCAGTTCGTCATGCCGGGGACCGTCCCCCACCAGAATCAGGCGGGCATTGGGCACCTGCCGGAGAACCTCCGGCAGGGCCCGCAGGGCCAGAATCTGATTCTTGTTGCCATCCTGCCGTCCAACATTGATGTAAACAAATCTGTCATCCCCACGGTTCTCCCTGTGGTAATACCGCTTTGTATCCACCGGGTTGTTCACATAGGGAACCTCATCCGGCTCCAGACCGTAGAATTCCGCCACCAGATCCCGGTTCCTTTCGGAAACCGCCATGAACCGCAGCTTTCCCTTCCGGCGAAAAAAGTTCAAAATGCTCCGCAGCCGGGGTGTAAACTCCCGCTCCGGCCGGGCGTGAATGGTATGAATCAGTGGAACATTGTGGGCAATCGCCCAGGGCAGGGCATAGAAGGTACCCCGCAGATGGCCATGGATCACATCGGGTCTGATCCGGTTCAGGAGTTTCCAGAGTCTGACCATGGCCAGAGGGTCCTTTCCCCCCTGCTTGTCCATGAAGTGCAGCCTGACTCCCGCCTGTTCAACAGCCTCCTCCAGACTGTTTTCCTGACGGGGGTAGATGCTGACCACCTCCACATCCGCCTGGCGCTCCTTCAAACCCACCGCCAGACGCTGAACCATCACTTCCGCACCTCCGGTGATAAACACCGGAACAACCAGTACAATTTTCATTCTTCGGAGTCCTCTTCCCGGGTTGATTTCTTTTGTGATTTCTCCGGCAGCCGGATCCAGCTTCCCAGCAGCTCATCGTCCCGGGGATCCACGAAGGGCCCGAATCCGGAGTTATTATAGAAGGTCAGCTCCCCCAGATACAGCTTTCCGCCGCAGATGTACCAGTCCACCCGCAGATGGGGAATCCCCCTGGACAAAACGGAGGACAGCTCCAGCATCTTCTCCAGGCATTCCGGCCTGGGGGCATCCGTTTCCGACCGGGCCTGACCCACACGGGTGATGCTCATCCGGTTCCAGTCGGTGTCATAAAAATCCATAGTATGCTTTCCGAACCGTCCCTGGTGCAGAATCACCAGCTTCGGCTCTCCCTGGAAGCACATCACTTTATAATCCGAGGGTGCGGCCCCCATTTCATCCGTCAGATACGCCTCGGCGAGAATTCGCCGGGGCACATCCCGGTAGGGCCACTCCCGGTATTCCTTGAAATAATCCAGCGCCATTCCCCTGCGCAGAACCTGCATTGCTTCCTCCCGGTTAAGCTTCCCCTTGTCCGGGCAAAGCACCACGCTTCCGGAGTCATGGGTGCACTTGAGCACAAACCGGTCAGGCAGTGCGTCAAAGTCCACATCCTCCGGCCGATCCCAGACTCCCAGGGTGGGAATCACATATTCCGGTCCGATCACACGGCTGACCAGATCCTTTACAGCTGCCTTATCCACCATCTGTCCATACCGGGGGTCCCGGTCATAGAGCTTGAGCCACTGCACTTTCTCGTTGTAGCTCTTGGGATTCTCCCAGTCAGGGAACCTCCGGAATGTCAGGAAGTAGCGCAGCGACAAATAGACCTTGTCCGGCAGGACATAGGCACATTTTTTGATGAATTCCTTCAGCTCCAAACCGTCCTCACTCCTCAATCACCTTCCGCCACTGCCGGATTACATTTTCGGTGCGGTACTTTTCCGCCTCCTGCCGGGCATTCTTGCCCAGGGTGCTTCCCGTTTCCCGATCCCGGGCCAGCAGAATCAGCTTCCGCGCCAATTCTTTGTCATCCCCCCGGGGAACGATCATGCCGGTCACGCCATTCGCCACCACTTCCTCCGCCCCGGGGTAGTCCGTGGTGATGCAGGGAATGCCCAGCATCATGGCCTCAATCAGAGCGTTGGGCAGTCCCTCATACTCCGAGGTCAGTACAAAAACCGACGCATCTGCGATTTTCTCATGGATATCCAGGGCGTGACCGGGGAGAAAAACGGTATCCTCCAGCCCCTTCTCCCGGACATACGTTTCCAGCTCAGAGCGAAGCTCCCCCTCGCCGTAGATGGTGCATCTGGCCCCCGGGATTTCCCGGCGTACCAGAGCCATAGCATCCATCAGTATCTTGTGGTTTTTCTGCTCCGCCAGCCGTCCCGCGGTGACCACCCGGAAGCCCTCCGATTCTCTGCGGACAGCCCCCTCCACGCTGACGGGGTTGGGGATAATAACCCCCTTCGCCTTCACCGCGCCAGAAAAGCATTCCTGTTCTGCCCTAGTCTGAAACACCACCGCCCGGGCGGTTTTGTAGAGAGCATCACAGTAGGCAAGCATCCCTTTTCCCCGTCCATCGTGCCTGGGGTCGTTCCGCTCGGAAACAATGACGGGTAATTTTAGTCCCAGGGCCGCGGTCAGCACCAGAGCGTTGATTCTGCCGATGAAGGACACCACACAGTCCGGCTTTTCCCTTTTCAGATACCCCCGGATTTCCTTCATCCACCGGGGGGCCCGTTTCAGGTAGGAGCCGCCGCCCAGGCTGAAATCCAGCAGTCGGACCCCGGGCTCCAGCTTCTGGGCCAAGTCATTGCTCAGCAGCATCACAATATCCGTATCCCAGCCCCGGCGGCAGTAGTCGTTGGCCAGCAGCGAAATCACCCGCTCCGCACCGCCGTAGCCCATATGTCCGATAAAAAACGTGATTTTCATCCGTTTGCCTCCAAATAAACCTTACGGTACTGCTCCGCAATGACGGCAAGGCTGTATTCCTCCGCCTTTTCCAGGTTATTCCGGCTGATTTCCTCCCATTTTCCCCCGTCCTCCAGTCGGCGCAGCGCCCCGGCAATACTGTCGGGATTGCCCGGTTCCATAAGGTATCCGTTGACCCCGTCCTCCACCATGTCCGTGTTCCCCCGAATCCGGGAGCAAACCACCGGGAGGCCCGAGGCCATGGCCTCCATGACGGAAACGGACAGCCCTTCCCGGAAGGAGGGGAATACAAAAACATCCGCCATGGCATAAAAGGCAGGAATGTCATTCCGGTAACCCATAAAACGTACCCGGTCCCCCAGGCCCTTTTCCCGGGCCAGGGCTTCCAGTTCCTCCTTCAGAGGCCCCCGGCCGCAAACCACGTAGTATAGATTCCGGTTCTCCATCCCGGACAGGGCTTCCAGCACCGCCCGGTGATTCTTGTTCTTGTTCATATCCCCCACGCTCAGCAGCACCGCATCGCTTTCGGGAATTTCCAACTCCCGGCGCAGGGCAGCGCCCTTGTCCTCATTCCCCCGGAACCGGGTCGTATCAATGCCCACCCCTGGGATGTATACGACTTTCTTCGCCTTCAGGCGCCGCTTCGCCCGGTCGAAGTCTTCCCGGTTGATGGTAATCAGCACATCTGTCAGCGGCGCAAGCAGCCACTCCACCGGGAAGTACACCAGCCAGTTAAGCCACGGCGCGCCTTTGTAGAAGTGGAAGCCGTGGGCGGTGTAAATCACCGTTGTTCCCGTTTTCCGGGCCTCCCGGGCTGCCAGCCTTGCCACCACCGCCCCCACGGGGGTATGGCAGTGAATCACATCAAAGGAGCCCTCCCGGATGATCCGTTTCACCATGCGGTAAGCATCCACATTTCCCTTTTTCAGGGGGTTGCGTTCAAAGGGGACGTCATAAAACGCGTCGCAGTTCGGAATCACGCAGTCCGCAGGGTTCTCGTAATCATTTTTTGCCGCCACAGCGGTCTCCCAGCCCATGTCCTGAAACAGCTTCAGATAGGGCAGATGAAATTCCGCGATATGGTTCTTTACCAGGGTCGCCACAAACAGCACCTTTTTCACGCAGACTCCCCTTTCCTCCGGAATACACTTATCTTGATGATTATACCATACATCCCCCATAAAACGCAACCGTAAAAAGAGCGGAGGGTGCCCCTCGCTCTCTGAATCATTAGGCGACCTCTAAAAACTACTGTTTGGTGTTTTGGGTGAGAGATTTTATTCCAGCAAATGTTTTGGAAAGGCCGGAATACTTGGTGTATTGCGGACTTTTCAAAACGCATTGTTGGGACAAAATATCCGTCCAAAACCCAAAAGGGTAGTTTTTAGAGGTGCCCATTAAAATATCGGATGAAGCTTCACTTCATCAGCTTGTCAATGGCCTGGCACAGGTCATCGATGGCGTCGGTGTCCCCCGCCGCCACCGCGTCCACCATGCAGTGGCGCATATGGTCCTTTAAAATCACCTTTCCCGTGTTGTCCAGGGCGGAGCGAACCGCCGCCAGCTGAATCAGCACCTCGGAGCAATCGCACCCCTCCTCCACCATCCGCTTCACCTTTTCCAGATGTCCGATGGCCCGGGCCAGCCGGTTGACTACCGCCTTCTGGTTCTCATGGACGTGTCCGTGGGAATGGGCAATCCCATGGGCGTGAAGATACGCGTGATCGTGCTCCTGCTCCAATGCGCTCCCGCGCTCCTGTTCGTAAATATCCGACATATTCCCTGCCTTCTTTCCGGAAAACCTTTTTTGTCATTATACCCCAGCCGCCCCCATTGCGCAAGCCCTCCCGGGGGTTCCCGCAGGAAAATAAATGTTTTGACAGCCATCCCATCCTGGAGTATAATAAAAAAACCCAAATCACCTGGTAAGATAAATTGTTGTTTAGCGCACTAAAAAAGAACTGTCATTGCGAACCAGGCCGCAGCCTGGTGTGGCAATCCCCCAATAATTCAGGACAGTTTGTTAGACTCGCAATGACAGCGTTTTTTGGGTGCGCACGCGTAAACAACAATTTACCTCACCTCCGACACCATTGGAAAAGGAGAAATCATTATGCATCTGGATCACGACCATGTGGGCGCCCATGACCACGAGCACACCCACTCCCATACCCACGAGCACACCCACGACGGTGTCACCCATACCCATGCGCACGAACACGTTCACGAGCATGACCACGTCCACCCCCATGACCACGCCGAGCTTCATGCCGAAGGCCAGGAGCATACCCACTCCCACGACTGCGGCCACGGCTGCGGCAGCTGCACCACTCCCTGCGAGCACACCCCCATGGAGGAGCTGACCGCTCTGATGAAGTACATGGTTGGCCATAACGCCGCCCACGCCAAGGAGCTGGCAGACCTGGCCCAGCAGCTGGAGAAAGCGGGCAGCCACACCGCCTACGAGCAGGTCATGGCCGCCGTTTCCGATTTTGAGAAGGGCAATATGCGGCTCAGCGTGGTGCTGCAGAGCCTGGATATCCACTAAGGAGGAAGCCCAAATGTGTCTTTCCACCGTATACAAGAATCAACTGAATCCCGAGTCCGTCATCATGCGCAACGTGATGACCATCGAGTGCAAGGACGGCCTTGTGATCCTTACCGACCTGATGGAGCGCCAGAGCTTCGTGGAAGGAACCCTGGAGAAAGCCAACCTGGTTGACGGCTACGTCATCGTCAAAGCCGCCGAAACCTGAAAGACGGAAGCCCTGAATTCCCATCAGGGCTTCCTTTTCATAAAGAGGAACATCCTTTCATTTGTTGTTTACGCGTGCACACGCAAAAATATGCTGTCATTGCGAGCCAGTGCGCACACTGGCGTGGCAATCCCCCGGTTAGAGGGGAAATGTACAAAAAACGGCCAAACGCCCTAACGAACCATCCTGAATGGTTGGGGGGATTGCCACACCAGTCTGCGGACTGGTTCGCAATGACAGTTTCTTTTTTAGTTCTCTAAACAACAATTTACCATCCAAAGTATCCAACCCCAACGGAGGTGCATGATGAAACTGCGTTTCAAGCAACGATTCTTTTCCTGGTTCGACAGCTACGATATCTACAGCGAGTCCGGCGAAGCGGTGTTTACCGTTCGGGGAGAGCTTGCCTGGGGCCATCTGCTGCGGATTTACAACGCGGCAGGCCAGGAGCTGGGCAGCGTCCGGGAACGGGTGCTGACCTTCCTTCCCAAATTTGACCTGTACCTCGGCGACCGGTACGTCGGATTCATCCGCAAGGAGTTTACCTTTTTCAAGCCTGTTTTTCAGCTGGATTTCAACGGCTGGCGGGTGGACGGCAACTGGCTGGAGTGGGACTATACGATTCTGGACGCCTACGGCAGGCAGGTCGCCTCCGTCTCCAAGGAGGTCTGGAACTGGACGGACACCTACGTCCTGGATATCGCCCAGCCCCAGGATGCCCTTTGCGTGCTGATGGTGGTTCTGGCCATCGACGCGGAAAAGTGCAGCCGGGACAACGGTTAAGGCAACACCGCATAATGGGGCAAAAGATCCGCTGAAGCCCGCAGCTCCCATTGTGTGGTGTTGCCCTAACAAATCCGTCCCCGAAGCCCCGACTGAATCACAAGATGCTGCCCCGTCACAGGATGGGTCAGCTCCACGGCCCCCGCGCAGAGCATCTGGTGGGGATACCCCAATTCCCGGGACAGCGCCATGGACGCCTCCGTGCCGTACTGGGGATCGCCCAAAATCGGAAAGCCCATATAGGCGCAGTGGACCCGCAGCTGATGTGTCCTTCCCGTGATGGGCCGCAGCTCCAGCACGCCGATTCCCTCCCGCCGCGCCAGCACCCGGTATTCCGTTACCGAGGGCTTTCCGTCGTCCCTGACCTCCCGCAGCAGACTGGGCAGGGGTTTTCGGGCAATGGGCGCGTCAATGGTTCCCGCATCATTGGCAGGGCTTCCAAAGGTCAGGGCGCAGTAGGTCTTTCGGCAATCCGATTGCTGGAGCAGCGTGTGAATGTGGGCATTTTTCGCCAGCAGCACCACACCGAAGGTATCCCGGTCCAGCCGGGTCATGGGGTGAAAAGCGCAGCTCTGCCCGGTCTTTTGATAATACCCCGCCACAAAATTGGCAAGGGTACCCTCGTTTTTCGCCCGGGAGGGGTGAATCAGCATCCCCGCGGGCTTATCCACCGCCAGGAGCCAGTCATCTTCATACAAAACGGCAAGCGGCCCATCCTCCGCCGGGTATTCCGGGGTTTCCTCCTCCAGGGCCACGGTAATCACATCCCCGGGCTTCACGGGGTAATTTGTCCGCTGACAGCTCCCGTTGACCCGGATGCCGTCCCCCCATTTGAGCCGGTTCATCAGCCCCGCGGACATGCGGAGCTCCCCCAGCAGAAACGACGAAAGCCGCCCCTCCCGCCGGGCGGTTATTTTCAGCTCCATACGCACACCCCCTTGACATGCTGTTTGCATAAATTGTTGTTTACGCGTGCGCACCCAAAAAACGCTGTCATTGCGAGCCAGTGCGCACACTGGCGTGGCAATCCCCCGGATATTCCGAGAAGTCCAAGTCTTATGCGCATGTTTACAAAAAGGCCCTGCTTTTCAGCAGGGCCTTGCTTGCGTTATCTTAGTTCAGAGCGGCCTTGGCCTTCTCCACCACGGCGGCGAAAGCGGCGGGCTCGTGAATGGCCATCTCGGACAGGCTCTTGCGGTTCATCTCGATACCGGCCTTCTTCACGCCGTTCATGAACTTGGAGTAGTTCAGGCCGTAGGGGGCCACGGCGGCGCTGAGGCGGGCGATCCACATGGTCCGGTAAGCGCGCTTCTTCTGCTTGCGGCCCTCGAAGGCGTAGTTGCCGGACTTCATGACGGCCTGCTTGGCCATCTTAAAGTGCTTGGACTTGGAACCCCAGTAGCCCTTGGCCAGCTTCAGGGTAGCATTTCTTCTCTTGCGCGTCATCATCGCGCCTTTAACTCTAGCCATTTCTGTATCCTCCTATCGCAGCTTACTTGTACGGGATCATCTTCTTGATGGCATCCACATTGGTCATATCGGCGTAAGTGGTGGTGCGAAGATGACGGGTACGCTTGGTGGTCTTCTTGGTGAGGATATGGCTCTTGTAAGCGTGGGCTCTCTTAACCTTACCGGTCTTGGTCAGGTTGAATCTCTTCTTTGCACCGCTATGGGTTTTCAGCTTGGGCATAGGTCGTTCTCCTTCCAAATCTTTGTGTGGTTGACGCTTATTTGCTGTTCTTGGGAGCCAGGAAGATCGCCATAAAGCGGCCCTCCAGCTTGGGATTCTTCTCCATGCTGGCGATTTCCGCGCAGCTGGCGGCAAAGTCCAGCAGCAGCTTCTCACCCAGATTGGTGTGGGCCATTTCCCGGCCACGGAAGCGCACGCTGACCTTCACCCGGTTGCCGTCACTGAGGAACTTCTGGGCAGCCTTGACCTTGGTGTTGAAATCGTTGGTGTCGATGCTGGGGCTCATGCGGATTTCCTTGATCTCCACCACCCGCTGATTCTTCTTGGCCTCCTTCTCCCGCTTCTTCTGGTCGAAGCAGTACTTGGAGTAGTCCATGATCTTGCAGACGGGAGGGACAGCATTGGGAGAAATCTTCACCAGATCCATGCCCTGCTCCTCCGCCATGGCGTTGGCCTGGGCAGCGGAAACGATGCCCAGCTGGGCGCCGTCGGCTCCGATCAGACGGATTTCCTTGTCCCGGATTTCCTCATTGAGCTGATGATCAAACTTTGCGATGGTAAGCACCTCCATAAAACAACAAAAAAGCGGACGCCAGAGCATCCGCATATCCGCACAGTACCCCCACGGGGGAAGGTGGAATATAAACCGTTTCGCGTATCGCTTACGGTGAGGCGGATGAATAGCCTTCTTGATTACCTGGGTATTTTACCATACCCCAATGGCTTTGTCAAGCATATTTTCCCGTTTTTTCAGGAAGAATTCCCCGGAAGCCTGGGTGGAGAATTGTTGTTTAGTAAACGAAACGCTGTCATTGCGAGCCAGTGCGCACACTGGCGTGGCAATCCCCCGGTTAGAGGTAAAATGTATCGACAATTGCCCTGCAGGGTAGGGAAATCTTACGATTTTTGGTGGTAATCGTTACCTGGTTCCATTCAACCGGGGGGTTGCCACACCAGTCTACGGACTGGTTCGCAATGACAGGTTATTTGTAACGTGCACTTTCAAACAACAATTTATCTTTCTTTCCCGTTCCTCCGGATTTCCCGGAATATCTTATGCCCATTCTGGCTAGAATGATTCCATCAGCCCACGATGGTGCCCGGATTTCCCGTAAAGGCGGAGAGCACCTCGATGGGGATCCCGTGATCCCTTGCCAGCTCCACGCTCCGGTCATGGAGCACCTGGGCCCCGTTTTCGATCAGGGAGAGCATCTTGTCATACCCGATCCTTCCGAACCGGGTGGCATCGGGGTAGATTCTGGGGTCCCGGTCGAACACCCCGTCCACATCGGTAAAAATCTGGCACCGGTCCGCGTGGAGCGCGGCAGCCAAGGCCACCGCCGTGGTGTCCGAACCGCCCCGGCCCAGGGTCGTGATGTCCCCTTCCGGGTCCACGCCCTGAAAGCCCGCCACCACAACCACTTTTCCCTCTGCCAGCTCCTTTTGGATTCGCTCCGGCTCCACCCGGAGGATTCTGGCGTTGCCGTGAACGCCGTCGGTATGGATTCCCGCCTGGCCCCCGGTCAGGCTCACTGCCGCGTAGCCGAAGGCACCGATGGCCATGGTCATCAATCCCGCGGACATCTGCTCCCCGGCGGCCAGGTACGCGTCCATTTCCCTCGCGGAGCCCCGGCGGTTGAGCTGGGCAGCTTTTTCGATGAGCTTGTCGGTCATATCCCCCTGGGCGGACACCACAACCACCACCTGGGCCCCCTGCTGAGCCAGGCCCGTAATCCGCCGGGCCGCCGTGCGTACTCTCCCGGCGTCCTGCAGGGAGGTTCCTCCGTATTTCTGCACGATGAGCATTCCGCATCCCTCCACACCATGATATGGCAGGGAGCGCCCCATTGTGACAGAAAGAAGCCGCCCCGAAGGGCGGCATTTCTATCAGCCTGCCAAAACCTCAGCCTTGACAACGCCCCGGGTTTTCCCCAGGGTCTCCAGCAGCTCCTCCAGACTGACGGTCACGTCCATGGTTTCCGCGGAAATGGTCACCACGGCGGTGCCGTTGGTGGGCACAATGGAGTTAATGGTAATGATGTTGGCCTTGGACTGGGCAAACACCCCCAGAATCTCCGACAGCAGCCCCGGCTCGTCGTGGAGCAGCAGCTGGAAGGTGATGATCCTCCCCGTCATCATGTTCTGAAAGGGCAGTACCGCGTCCCGGTACTTGTAAAACGCGCTGCGGCTGATATCCGTCATGCGGGTAGCTTCGTTGACCGTGGCGGCCTCCCCCGTGGAAAGCAGCCGTTTGGCCTCCGCCACCTTGAGGAAAACCTCCGGCAGGGCCGATGCTTCCACAATGTAGTATTGCGGTTTCGTGGACATGGTGAGCCTCCTCTAAATCTATGTTGTCGCTCCTTGGAGTACAAATGTCTGTGATAGTCCATGTGTATTGTAGCATACATTTTTGAAAAAGCAACCCCCAGATATTTCGTTTTGCACGAATCGGCTTTGCTCAGCAAGCGGACAGATTGTTGTTTGAAAGTGTCCGCACGCACTGCGTCCTTACTGTAGGGGAGGCATTTTTGCCTCCCGAAGGGCAGTACGTTTTTGCCGCAATGCCCCGAAAAATGGTAACATCTTACCGCCGGGAGGCATCAATGCCTCCCCTACAGCATGGGTCGTACCGTGTTGCTTTATTTGATGTTCAAATGACAATTTATCACGCTTCCAAGTCGATTCGACAGGAAAGTATTGTATTTCCGTTTTGGGCGGACAGGGAAAGGAGGAACCCCATGCGTTCCGGAACACGAAAGCTGATATCTCTTCTCGGCATCTTTCTGGCGGTATGGCTGTCCATCCGGTTTCTGCTGCCGCTGAGCTTTCCCTTTCTTCTGGGGACCGCCCTGGCCCTGGCGGCGGAGCCTCTGGTTCGCTTTCTCCGGCAGCGGATCCGTCTGCCCCGGGCGGCAGCCTCCGCGCTGGCCGTCAGTGCTGTTTTTCTCCTTCTGTCCATACTGACGCTGCTGCTCATCGCGCTTCTGGTGCGTGAGCTGGGGGTGCTTGCCGGAATCCTTCCCAATCTGGAGGACACCGCCCGTACCGGGGTATCCTCCCTGGAGGGATGGCTGCTGACCCTCAGCGCCAGGGCTCCCCAGAGCGTGCAGCCGCTGCTGCGGCAAAATATTACCGATTTTTTCTCCGACGGCACCGCTCTAGTGGACAAGGGTATCCACTATCTTCTGGGCTTGGCAGGCAGTATCCTGGGCCATATCCCCGGCAGCGCCCTGGGCCTGTTCACCGCCATCATCTCCGGATATATGATCAGCGCCAAGCTGCCGAAGCTCCGGCAGTGGTTCCTCCGCCGCTTTCCCCGGGAAAAGCTCCGCCCCATGCTGGACGCCCTCAAGCGGGTGCGCAAGGCGGTTTCCAGCTGGCTGCTGGCCCAGCTTCAGCTCTCCGGCGTGACGTTTACCATTCTGCTGCTGGGCTATCTCCTGCTGGGAATTTCCTACGCGCCGCTGTGGGCGCTGGTCACGGCGCTGGTGGATGCCCTGCCCGTGCTGGGTACCGGGTCCGTGCTGCTGCCCTGGGCCCTGATCTGCCTGCTCCAGGGAAACGTGGCCCAGGCCATCGGGCTTGTGGGCATCTATGTGGTGGTGGCAGTCACCCGCTCGGTACTGGAGCCCAGGCTTCTGGGAAAGCACCTGGGGCTGGACCCGCTGGCCACCCTGATCGCCCTGTATGTGGGCTACAAGCTCTGGGGCATCGGGGGCATGATTCTCTCCCCGCTGCTTGCCGTCACCGTCCTCCAGCTCTTCCCGGAGCCCGGAAGCTGAATAACTTCCTATTGCCATCCCCGCCAAAGCGTTGTATAATATCCGGGTAAAATATTTTCGACTCGCAATATAAATTGTTGTTTGGCAAAACAAACGCTGTCATTGCGAACCAGTGCGCACACTGGTGTGGCAATCCCCCGGTTAGAGGGGAAATGTACCGAATAGTTCCCGGAATAGCAGGAGGCACTGCGATTTTTGGTGGTAATCGTTCCTGGTTCCATTCAACCGGGGGATTGCCACGCCAGTGTGCGCACTGGCTCGCAATGACAGCATATTTTTGCGTGTACACGCGAAAACAACAATTTCCCTTTCCCCCCAAACAGGAAAAAACGAGGTGGAATCTGTGAACATATCAGGCCAGGCCCGGTTCAAAATCCTCATTGTGGACGACGCGCCCATCAACCGGATGCTGCTATCCGAGATTCTGTCCGAGCGCTATGACATTGTGGAGGCGGAAAACGGTGCCCAGGCGGTTTCCATTCTGGAACGGAGCGCCCGGGATTTCGCCCTGGTGCTGCTGGACATCATCATGCCGGAGCTGGACGGCTTCGGAGTTCTGGCGTACATGAACAAAAACCACTGGATCGACGACCTGCCGGTCATCATGATTTCCTCGGAAACCACCCCCGCCATCATCCGCCGGGCCTACGAGCTGGGGGTTTCAGATTTTATGGGGCGGCCCTTCGATACGGAGATCGTCCGCCAGCGGGTGAACAACACCATCCTGCTGTACGCCAAGCAGCGGCGGCTGGCCCAAATCGTCACGGAGCAGATTTACGAGAAGGAAAAGACGAAGAACCTGATGGTGTCCATCCTCAGCCACATCGTGGAATTCCGCAACGGCGAGAGTGGCCTGCACGTTCTGCACATCACCACCATTACCGAGCTTCTCCTGAAGCAGCTGGCCAAAAAAACGGACAGCTACCTGCTGACCGCAGAGACCATCTCCCTGATCAGCAGCGCCTCGGCCCTCCACGACATCGGAAAAATCTCCATTCCCGATGAGATCATCAACAAACCCGGCAAGCTGACCCGGGAGGAATTCGAGGTCATCAAGACCCACCCCCTTAACGGAGCCCTGGCTCTGACCAACCTGCCCATCCATAGTGACGAGCCTCTGGTCCGGGCCGCCTACGCCATCTGCCGCTGGCATCACGAGCGCTACGACGGCAGCGGCTATCCCGACGGCCTGCGGGGGGATGACATTCCCATCGGCGCCCAGGTGGTGGCCCTGGCGGATGTGTACGACGCTCTCACCAGCGACCGGTGCTACAAGCGGGCCTACTCCCATGAGACCGCCCTGGAGATGATTCTGGACGGCAGCTGCGGCGTCTTTAATCCCCTGCTGCTGGAGTGCCTGCGGGAGGTTCACGACCAGCTTCCCCAGGCTCTGGAGGATGTCTCCCTGACCCGCCACAGCGTGGATCAGGAGGCGGTGCTGCGGGAGCTTTCCCGCCGGGATGTGACCTCCGCCTCCGCCCAGCAGCTTCGCCTGACCCATATCGAGCGGGAAAAGTTCCGGTTTTTTCTGGATTCCATCCAGGAGATTGTATTTTCCTACAATCGGGATTCGGATATTTTCTCCATTTCGCCCCTGGGTGCCCGGCAGCTGGGGCTGCGGGAGGTCATCTCCGACCCCGCAGGGAACAAAGACTTCTGCGAAGTGTTCGGCGCGAATTTCCCCGCCTCCCTGATGGCGGACGCGGACAAAACCCTTCCGGAGGCCCCCGAATTCACCCTGCCCCGCTCCCCCCTGCCCCGGAGCCCATCCATCTCCTGCAAGGCCATCTGGCTGGAGGGCGAACCCCGCTGCTGCGGCGTCATTGGCAGAATCGAAAGTCCCTCCCATACATAACCGCACCGGGCTGCCCCATCGGCAGCCCGGTTTTCGCGTTTCCAACCAGAATCCATCAAACGATCAATTGTTGTTTACAGCACAAAAAAGAACTGTCATTGCGAACCAGTCCGCAGACTGGTGTGGCAATCCCCCAGCTTTTCAGGACGGTTTGTTAGGGCGTTTGTCCGTTTTTCGTACTTCTCGGAAGAACGGGGGGATTGCCACGCCAGTGTGCGCACTGGCTCGCAATGACAGCATTATTTTCAGTTCGCACGCGTAAACAACAATTTGTTTTTCTTCCGCTAACCTCCTTCCCCCTGGCGCTCGGCAACCGCCTCGAATGCCGTAACTGTGTCCGCGTCCAGCTTCTCCCTGTCAAGCCACATATCATACACGCCTCCGTCCTTCACAAACAGAACCCGGTAGCTTTCCCGACGTTCCAGCGTATTGGGATCGCTGAAATACAGCGTGATGTAGTGCAGCGGATGGGCTTCGTCGCCGCCCTTCCATCCAAAAAACTCGCAGCCGTAGGCCACCTTGTTAAGGTAACGGGGCAGCGCGCTGTCATCATCGTCCCAAAGCTGGGAGGGGGTGATATCCGTAAGCCGAATCGTGCTCACCACCGTGCCCTCCCCGTCCAGTACGGTGCAGCTCATATCCGTCACATCGGAAATCGTGAACCCTTCCGGCAGTCCGAAGGAAAAATCCCCCACCTCAGGCACCTTCTCCCGGGAGCCGCACCCGGAAACCGCCAGTGTTAGTACCAGAAAAACCAAAATCCATTTTGCCCTGCGCATCAGAAATGACTCCTTTCCCAATTAAGCTGCTTCATAGATGATCCCGTCCACCATATCTTCCCCGAAGGTGATGATCAGACGGGTGTTCCCCCGAACCGCTTCCCAGATTCCGTCCTCCTGGAAGCCCTCCGGGCCGTAGAGCTCCTCCGCCCGGCTCCTGGGGTCCCCGATTTTCAGGCCCTCCCCGGTGCAGACCGTGTCGTCGGCAAACCAGGCCCGGATGATCCGCTCGGCGCCCTCCACAGTGGCGGTGGTCAGGTAGATCCCGCCGTGATAATAGGTGGTCTCCATGCCGGCAGCGGCGCAGCTGGGGGATTGGCTGTACCCCATGGGCTCCCCCAGCCGGTACAGCACCGGCCCCGCCTCGACATTCATCCCAATCTCCACCTCCCGGTAGATAAACCGGAAATCCTCCGTCTGCGACTTCTTCCCGCACCCGGCGCACAGCAGCGCAAGACAGAGGAAAAGCAATAACCATCGTTTCATTCGCCCGCCTCCTTGGCTTTTTCATATCGGGCAGCCTTTTCCGCCCAAAGGGCAGCCCTTTCCGGCTCTTCCCGCCGGTCCGGCAGGCCAAACCTCTGTGCCAGGATTCCTCCCAGCCAGCGGGTGGTCTTTTCCGCCCCATACACATTCAGATGATACCCGCCGTCATAGGTATCCCGGCTCCAATCGATGCCAATTTCCTCCTGGCACACCTGGGCATTCAGGTAGAGCAGTCCCTTTTCCTCCGCGTAATCCCGGACGGCGTCATCCCAGGATTCCCACCATACCGGCATGGGATTGGGCGCCTTCACCAGCACCAGCTGAATCCCCCGCTCCCGGCAGAGGGCCTCCATCTTATTCAGGTAGTACCAGCTGTTTTCCCCGAAGGAGGGCTGCCTGGGCGGCGCTTCCGGCAGGCCTCCCTGAAAGGGTACCGCCTCGGTGCGCATCAGATATCCGTTGTGGGAAACAGCCTCCCGGTGGAAGAGGTAACCAAAATCCTCCCGGCCCAGCTCCCGCCACCGGTCGTGGAACCGGAGAATCGGAAAGAGATAGGTGAGCATCCCCTCCCCCTGCCGCTCCTCAGCTGTCATGGAGGCGGAAATGGCCCTCCATTTGCTTCCCGACCACTTCATGGCGTCCAGGGTCATCCGGTTGTAGGCCTCCCGCCGGGTGTCGCTCCCCGTGCTCTCCGGGGTGTCGTATTTCATGGCCAGCACGTTGAACACCACCACCTTCGGCGTCTCATACAGGAGCATTTCCTCCAGCAGGTAATAGGACTGCCACACGGTCTGCTGGGCGCTGCCCCGCACCCAGGAGGGAATGCCATATTCCTCCCACAGCGTCACGGGGGAGTAGGTTTCGTACACCTCGCAGTCCCCGATAAAGAGTACATCGTGCCCGCTTGTTTCCCGGTAGTACTCCCCAATCAGCGCCCCCTCCGGGGTTTCCGTCATGTACTTGGGCATCACCAGTGCCTGTAAAAACCAAATCGCCAGCCCCAGCGCCAGCACCCCCATCCACCGCCGCATCCGTTTTTCCCCCCTCCCTTGCTTAGAGGTGAAAATTGTTGTTTAGAGGCTTCGCCTCAAGTTTTCTGTCATTGCGAACCAGCGCGCACGCTGGTGTGGCAATCCCCCCGTTTATCCGATCACCTCTTGCCCCCCTCGTTTGAGGGGGGACGGCTTGCCGGGGGGAGTTGCGGTGGCGTTTCCGACTTATTCGGCACCCCGGCGAATCCGCATATTTGTCCTCAATAGGCGGAAAAAAGCAATTTTAGTGGGGATATAAACGAACTGCGGCAAACTCCCCCCGCCCTTCGGGCCCTCCCCCCTCAAACGAGGGGGGCAAGGGGCACCCGGAAAAGTTTGGGGATTGCCACACCAGGCTGCGGCCTGGTTCGCAATGACAGTTCTATTTCAGTGCGTCAAGCACCAATTTTCTTGTCAAAAATTCCCATAAATAAAGCTCCCGGCATCGTACTCCAGGCCGTAGCAGCCGAAAACCAGCGTAATCAGCACGAGCACCGCCGCTCCGGCCCATTTCATCCCCGGGGAAAGCCGGGACAGTTTTTCCCGGCACCCTTCCGCGCCAAACATCAGCGCCGTTCCCAGGGTCAAAATCCACCAGTCCCCGGCCCCCAGCCCCAGGTCCGGAACCGTCCCCCACTGAACCAGCGACACTAATCGGTTAACATAATCAATCGGATTTGGAAACAAATCACAGGCCCGGATCAGATTCATCAGGAAAAAGGTTCTCGCCATCTCAAACCGGGCATACCACCGTTTTCCCTTCCAGCCGAATCGTTTATGGAACCGGGCATACAGAGGGCCAAGCTCCTGGGAAATCAGGACAAAAGCGCAGTTGAGCATCCCCCACAGCAGAAAATTCGGGGCAGCCCCATGCCACAGCCCGGTAGCCAGCCAGGTGATTCCCGTGGCGATGTACACACTCACCCGTTTCCCCCGAGCCCCCAGCCGTTTCCGCGCCGCCCGGCCCAGCCGCAGCAGGGGTCGGCTGACGCAGAGCGGATAAAACACATACTCCTTCATCCACCTGCCCAGGGTTATGTGCCACCTGCGCCAGTATTCCGCCACACTTTTCGCAGAAAATGGCCGGTCAAAATTCTCCTCCAGCCGGATGCCCAGGGCCCGGGCAGCCCCCAGGGCCATGTCCATTCCCCCGGTGAAGTCCGCGTAGAGACGCACCGTGTAGAGCACCGTCAGCAGGAGAAACCCCGGCCCAAAGCTGCCCTTCAGCGCCGCCACCGGAACGGCCAGCCTGTCCGCTACCACCAGCTTTTTGAAATACCCCCACAGCATCCGCATAAGCCCTTCGGAAACCTCCGACCGGACGTATTCCCGCCCAGGGGAAAGTTCCCGGGAAAGCGTGTCGAACCTTCCGATGGGTCCCTGGGCCATCTGGGGAAAGAAGGATGCGAACAGCGCGAATTTCAGGATATTCCGCTCCGCCGATACCTTTCCCCGGTACACATCCACGCAGTACCCCACGCATTGCAGCAGGTAGAAGGAGATTCCCACCGGCATGGGCCCCATGGGGAACCGAATACGGCACAGGGCCAGCAGGGCGAAATTCGTCGTCAGGCAGCCAAGCAGAATTTCCCTTTTCCTCCCCCACCGCTCCATTGCCCTGGCCGCGCACCAGCAAAGCGCCGTCACAAGCAGCATCAGCCCCAGGCTCTCCCATCCCGCCCGGGCATAGCAGAAGATACTGAAGCCCAGCAGCAGAACGCGCTGGGCCTTCCCGGGAAGGCGGTAATAGGCGATCAGCAGCAGCCCGAACAGCAGCGGAAAGGAATAGGTAAGAAACATATTACCCCCGGAGCCTCCGCACCAGCGCCCATAAAGCCCGGGCGGAGTTAAAGTTCTCCGGCACCAGCTCCTCCGCCCCGATGCGCACCCCCAGCGCGCCGTCAACCTCCGCCACAATGCTCACAATGTCAAAAGAATCCAGAATTCCGTCCTCCACCAGCCGCTCCTCCCGGTCAAAATCCACATCCGGCCGCAGCGCCTCCAGAATTTCCAGCAATTCTTCCATGGTCATCACTCCCTGGTTGTCAATTTATGTGCAGCTGTAAATTGTTGTTTAGCGGCTTCGCCGAATTGACAATTGACAGTTGACAATTATTGTGTCATAAACGGGACGATTTTGAAATAAAACGCCTAATTTTTGACTTTTAATCTTTTATTTTTCATCCCGTTTTCTGGCAATCTTCCCGTTTTCCGTCCGGGGCATGGTTTCCAGCCTCCGGATTTCCCGGGGGAGCATATACCGGGGCAGCTTTTTCTTTAAGGCTTCTCTCAGCGTCCCGGCCTCCGCCTCCCCGGTGTAGTACAGGGTCAGCCGACCCCTTTCCGGGTCATACACGCAGCAGGCGGCGCTGACCTGCCCCTGGGCCATGGCTGCCGCCTCGATCTCGCCCAGCTCGATCCGGCGTCCCATGTGCTTGATCTGGCCGTCCTTCCGGCCCAGAAACTGCAGCTCTCCCCGGTCATTGTACCTGCCCAGGTCCCCGGTCCGGTAAATTCGATCGGGATACAGGGTCTGCAGGGGATTGCGCACGAAACCTCCCTGCTCCTCCCCGCAGTAGCCCAGGGTCAGACGGCTTCCCCGGATGCAGATTTCCCCCGGCTCCCCCGGAGCGGGAGGGCAGTCCTTCTCATCCAGCAGAAACACCTCCGTGTTTGGCAATGGCGCACCGATGGGAATGGCCTCCCCCGGGGAAAAGTCCCGGTTCACCTCATAATAGCAGCAAATTCCCGTGGTTTCCGTGGGGCCGTAGAGGTTAAAGAATCTGACCCCCGGGGCCGCCTCCCGCCAGCGCTTCAGCTCCCCCGGCGGCAGCGGCTCACTGGCAAAGGCCACACATCGCAGATACTCCGGCCTCACCCGCGCAAAGGTGCCGGGGTAGGAAACCAGCGTCAGCGCCGGTGCCACCCAGCAGAGGGTGTTGATTTTCCGTTGGTTCAGATATTCCACCAGCCGCACCGGGGCGCAGAACAGCTCCCGGGGCAGCAGCTCCATCCTGGCCCCCAGCTTCAGCGCTGGGAAGAACTCCTTGAACCAGGCGTCAAAATACAGCGGGCTTTGGCTCCCGAACACCGTGTCCGCGTCAAAGGGCAGCACGGCGCATAAGCCTTCCATATAGTCAATCACCGCCCGGTGGCAGCCCACCACCCCCTTGGGAGTACCGGTGGAGCCGGAGGTGAAAACCACATACATTGGGTCCGTGTCCAGGGCCCTCCCCATGGCTTGCTCCAGGGCTTCGGCGTCCCCTGGGGCTGAGGACGCCGGGCCGTATGTATAAACCGGGCAGCCTTGGGCGATGCCCTCCGCTTTCCCCCGGGAATTTTCCTCACAAAGAATGGCCCCTGGTTTCAGGGTATCCAAGATCCCCTTCAGCCGTGCCTCCGGCATCCCGGTGTCCAGGGCCGCGAAGCAGCCCCCGGCGGAAACCACCCCCAGGAACGCCGCCAGCGCCCGGGGAGAGCGCTCCATCAGCACCGCCACCCGCTGCCGTTCATGGCCATGGCCGAGCAGAAACGTCCCCACGCTCCGGGCCGTTTCCCGCAGGGCCCCGAAGGTCATGTGCTCCTCCCGGGAAGCCACCGCCACCCGCCCCGGCCACCGCAGCGCGGCTTCCTCCAGGTATTCCAAAATATTTCTGCGCATTTTCAATCAGCTTTCTGTCAAGAATTATCGTGGTAAATTGTTGTTTACAAAATAAACGCTGTCATTGCGAGCCAGTGCGCACACTGGCGTGGCAATCCCCCGGTTAGAGGGGAAATGTACGAAAAACGGACAAACGCCCTAACAAACCGTCC
>SFHI01000025.1 GCA_004555705.1 Clostridiales bacterium
CGGCACCTTTCCCCTCTAACCGGGGGATTCCCACGCCAGTGTGCGCACTGGCTCGGAATGACAGCGTGATTTCTGCGTTTCAACTCTTGACTGGCATTGTTAATTGTCAATTGTCAATTTCTAACGTTCCGTCCCGTATGATCCTGCTACCAGAAAAACCGCCCCGCCCCCTTGGGGGGATACGAACGGTTGTACCAGCTTTCAAAGGCAGCGTACTCCGTGTTGAAGAGGCTGATGGAGGCGTTGTACCGTTCCGGCTCCCCGCTGTGCAGGTCGATCTGGGCCTGGAGCCAATGAAGGTACATCCCCTCGAAGCCCTCCGGAGCCGTAAGCGGCACATCCTCCCCCGGCTCCCGGAAGGGCAGCCCCTCCTCATGGGTGTCCAGGATGTTTCGTTTCAGCATCCATTCCAGCCGGGCAAGCCACCCGACCTTTTCCTCCCGGGAGAACGCGTTGCAGCACAGGCAGTCCACCCGGTCGATCATCTCTCCCATCGTCATACCGATCCCTCCTTGTCCATTCCAACCTCGCGCCCACCGCCGGACGGGAAATTGGTGATTCGTCATCGTAGGGGCGGATATTATCCGCCCGAAACGTTACGATTTTTGAGCATTTCCGATAAAAACGGAGCGCTTTCGATACCGCCAGGTTGCGGGCGGCTAATAGCCGCCCCTACAGTGACAACTCGACAAACACCAATTTACCGCTCTGTCCGTCCCCTTTGCGGCCCGGGGCGGCGCTTCGGTTACTGCTCCTCCAGCAGCTTCTCGATCCGCTTGTCCAGGGCCTCCTGGGCGGCCTGGCTGCGGGCAAGCTCCCGGGCCACCTCCGCCGGCACCAGGGATTTCTTTCCCCGGGGCAGCAGGTAGTTCACGCCGTTGACGCTGACGAACACATTGGGTTCGTCCCCGGTGTACCCCTTGGGCACAAAAATTTCCACTCTGTTCTCGCTCATATTTTTCCCTCCAAATCAGTTCGATCAATTGGTGTTTGGCGCTTCGCCTCAAAGTTTCCTGTCATTGCGAGCCAGTGCGCAGGCCTTCCGTGGCAATCCCCCGGTTGAATGGAATCAGGTAACGATTGCCACCAAAAATCGCAGCGATTACCACTCTTCCGGGAACTTTTCGGTACATTTCTCCTCTAACCGGGGGATTGCCACGACCAGTGTGCGCACTGGTCTCGCAATGACAGCGTTTATTCGCCAAACACCAATTTATCGCTCAGTTGCCTTTTTCCTCAGTTGGCCTCGTCAGTGGCGCTGAAACTGGAGCAGCTCATCACCCGCAGCACCCGCTCGGGGTAGAGGATGGTGGCGCCGTTGGTCTCCAGCTTGTAGCCGATGGTGCTAAACTGGTTCAGAGGCCCGCCAATCTGGCTCTTGTCCTTCACGATCATCTCCAGGGCCCCGCCCTCGGGGTCGATGATGCCGAAGGAGTCCTTGCCGAAGAAGTAGGTGGCGTAGGTGACGGTGCCCGCCTTGTTAACATAATCTCCGGCCAGCACGGGGGCAAACACATTCTCGATGAACCGGCAGCCGTGGAGCTCGCCGATTTCGCCGTTGAACAGCTGCTCGGGGGCCGCGTACTTGTGGGCCTCGATCCACTCCTTGCTCCGGCGCAGGTCGTAGGCAACGGAAGGATGAATCACGGCGTAGTACTTTCCGTTGATGGTAGGCACCCGGTCCTTCTTCAGCTTGGTCACGGCCCGGGCCACCATGTCGGGGGTCAGCAGGCTCATGGCCGTGGCGCTGGCCTCCATAGTGACGCAGCTGGTGGGGGTGCCCGCCACGGCCCCGGTGGCCAGGGTGATGTTGTCGCAGTACAGCACGTTGGTGTTCACCAGCAGGGCGTCCCGGATCAGGGTCTCCTGGGTCTCGGCGGCGGAAGCGCCCATCTCCTCGGTGGCCCCCAGGATCACGTCGTCATAGGCCCGCAGCTCCAGTTGGTCGGACACGGCGGCGTAGGTGCCGTACTGGTTGATGGAGCCGGTCTTGGTGCTGACGCCGAACTTCTGGCCCGTGGGAATCACGCCCTCCTGGAGCTGCGCGGCCCGGGCGAAGGTGTTCCACTTGCGCCACTGGACGGTTTTGCCGTGGTTTGCGGGCAGGGGCTGCTTCTTGCCGAACTGGGCATAGAACAGCTCCACCCGGGCGTTCTCCAGCAGCTCCGTGTCGTAGAAGGTTTTGAGCTCCTGGCTCAGGGTGTTGTCCCCGGAAAACGCGGTGGTGTCTCCGGTGTAGGCGTTGACATAACTCTCCGTGGCGTTCACCACATTGCCCGCCTCCGCGAACAGCTGCAGATCAAAAATATCCATACTCTTTCCCCTTTCTGAAATAACGTCATTGTTCCCGGACGGAAAAATTGTTGTTCAACGCACGAAAAAAGAACTGTCATTGCGAACCAGTGCGCACACTGGTGTGGCAATCCCCCAACTTCTCCGGGCACTATTCGGTACATTTCCCCTCTAACCGGGGGATTGCCACGCCAGCGTGCGCGCTGGCTCGCAATGACAGGAAACTTTGAGGCGAAGCGCCAAACAACCATTTACCTTCCCGGGTACAGCTTCTCCCCCCGGGCGCCGGCCTCCCGGATGCGGCGCTTCAGGGCCTCCCGCTGCTCCCGGGAGGCGCCCCGGTAGTCGAAGGCGGTTACCGTGGCCCCCTGGGAGGCGGCCCCGTTTTCCACAGGCCGGCGCTGGCCGGAGCGGATGGAGTCGGAGATCATCTGCGCCGTCTTCTGCGCTGTCACCTGCATGGCGGCGGACTGAATCTCCCCCCGGTGGAGGGCGTAGTAGGCGTCCTCCACGCTAACCCCCACATCCGGCGCGGTCATCCGGGCAAAGGCGGGATTCTGCAGCTCCCTCCTCAGGTCGAAGCCGGGAAAGGTGGCCTTCATGGCCTCCCCCTGGCGCTCCAGCCCCTGGATGTGCTGCCGGAAGTGCTCCTCCAGCCGCGCCGGGTCCATGGGAGGCTGTGTCCCGGCCCGGGCGCTTTTCAGGCGCTCCCTGATAATGGCCTGAATTTCCCGGTTGAACTCAGGGTCTGCCTTGACTTCCTCCCAGGTCATTCGTCTTACCGGTCCCGTCTCCCCGGCAGCGGCGTCCTGCCCGTTCGCCCGTGTTTCGGAAGACCCAACCGTCTGCTGCCCGGCGTCGGCAGCGGTTTCGCCCGCAGGCGCGCCCTCCGCGAAAAGCTGCAGGCGCTCCCAATTGCTGTTTGCCATTTCATTTCCTCCTTTTCTTTCCCGGACGGGCAAATCATAGCACAATCGCCCCCGGGTTCTCTATCCCACCGCGCTGGTGGAGTGGACAGTTGACAGTTGCGGTATCCCTCCGGGATAAAAAACGGATGAACGCATCCGCGCGGCAAATTGGTGTTTGTCAAATAAACGCTGTCATTGCGAGCCAGTGCGCACACTGGCGTGGCAATCCCCCCGATGAGTGGGACCAGGTAACGATTACCACCATAATTGCAGAGTTTCCACACTCTGTAGGGCAATTGTCGATACATTTTGCCTCTATCCGGGGGATTGCCACACCAGTGTGCGCACTGGTTCGCAATGACAGGTAATCTGGGACGCATCCCTACAAACACCAATTTGTCCTTCTCTTCACGCCCCGACCTCTTCCACATACCCGGGGTATTCCTTCGCCAGCATCCGCAGGCCTGCCGCGATCACCCGGAAGGCTTCCTCCGGCTGTCCGGCGCGGCCGGGGAGGGGAACGCAGTGGACGAACGCCGCCCCGGGCTCGGCGGCCAGGGCGAGGATGCGCACCGCGCCCTGGTCCGCCAGCTCCTCCACCCGGCGGCACAGGGTCAGAACCAATGCGCTCACCCCGGCGCACACCGGGTCGGAGCCGGGTTCCCCGTACCCCGCGTGGCCCAGTACCCGCAACTCCCCCTTGCGGGGTTCAATATAAAATCTTACCATGCCGCACCCGCTTCCATGGGGGCCGCCCGGGAGGCGTTCTCCGAAAGCCTGCGCAGCAGCACGTCCTTGCCCTCGAAGTCCATCATTTCCAGGCACTCCCGGGCCTCCGTCCACCGGCTCCGGTCAAAGAAGCCCAGCTGGTACAGCTGCAGCGCCAGCTCGTTCTGGGTCACCCGGGTGTAGGAATTCTTCTTCTGGGCCAGGATTCGGATGTCGAACACCGGCTTCCGGAAGCCCATGTCCTGACCGAAGGCCTGCCCCTGGCTCACTGGCAGCAGCCCGTGGTTATCGTAGCTCACGAATTCCTCGGTGCCAAAGCTGCCCAGAATCCGGAACTTCCGGGGCAGGTCGTAAAACTGCCGTATCAACTCCACGCACAGCTCCACGATCCGCCCGAAGGAGCGGTAGCTGGAGCGGAGGGTGTCCCGGCTGCCCTTGCCGCTGGCCTCCTGCAGCGCGGCGATGGCCGAGGCCGCGGTGACCCCGGCGGAGATGTTGCCGGTGGAGGTCTCCGTGTTGCCGCTGGTCTGGCGCAGCTCGTCAATGGTCCGGTCCAGCAGGCTGACGTACACCCCGTCCAGGGCCCGGACGGGAATCTGCCGCAGGCTGTCCTCCCCCAGGTTCCCCGCCACATGGACAATGGGCTTACTGAGGTTTAAAAACTCCGCCTCGTTCACCGCCCCGTCCTGCCGGGAGAAAAACCGGGGGGTGGCCCCCACCTGGGCGTTACGGACGAAGCTGGTTTTCATCAGGTCGATCTCCGTCTGGGGGCTGCGGCACACGTCCACATAGCCGTAGCCGCAGGGGCTGCCCTCGATGGGGAAGAGGGGGTCGAATTCATAAGGGTACTTGCCGTGGTCATAGAGTCCCGTCTCCGCCATGGGTGCCCGCAGCACATTTCCGTCGGCGTCCAGCTGGGGCTCCAACTGATTTTCCGTGGCGAAAAGCACCTGATCCCCCACGAATTTGCAGTAGTGGAGCACCCCCCGCTTGTGGTAGTACACCTCCACCAGCGTGGCCTTGTTCTCGGTGTCCACCCGGTCGTCGTAGAGGAATTTGGTGTCCAGGAAGTCCCGGCCCTTCAGGTCCAGGTCCGGGTATTCCTCCATCAGAATGTCCCGGTCCCGAAGCTCCGTGTGGAAGAAATAGCGGCTTTTCTGGATGTCCGTCACCCCCGGCTCCCAGTAGAGGTTCAGAAGATTCACCCGCTGGATGCTGATGTCCCCCAGGCCGCAGAGCTTCCCCGGGTCCCACAGGATTTTGTAGCAGGCGGTGCCGGTTTTGCACTTCTGCCACATAGCGTCGGACCAGACGGTTTCGAATTGGTTCTGTTCCAGGATGCAGGGGACGATGGCGCTCAGGGTCCGGGCCTCCGCCCGGTCCCCCTCCTCCCGGGGCAGCAGCACCGGCTCGGGGTAGCCCTCCACCAGGTCCGCGTGCTTGCTGACGATGACGTTGTGGAGCCATCCGCTGACACTGCGGAACCCCCCGTCCCCGGTAAACTGCTCCTCGGAAGCGTTTCTCAGCTTCCACCAGTTTTCACTGGAGATGATCCGGCTCCTGGTCTGCCGCAGCCCCGCGCTGTAGCGCTCCAGCACCCGCCGGAATTCCTCCACCTGCTGTCGCCCAATGGGCAATACGGTTTGCGATTCCATAGGAATACCTCCTTGTTTTGAATTGACAATTGACAATTGAGAATTGACAATTGCCCGAAGTGTTAAATTGGTGTTTGAAAGTGCGCGCTAAAAAAATCCTGTCATTGCGAACCAGTCCGCAGACTGGTGTGGCAATCCCCCAGTTGAACGCAATCAGGTAACGATTACCACCAAAAGCCGAAACAATCCCCGTTTTCCCGAGTGCTTTTCGGCACATTTCTCCTCTAACCGGGGGATTGCCACACCACTTAAGCGCACTGGTTCGCAATGACAGCGATTATTTGGCAAACACCAATCTATCTTCCTCCCGAACGAATCCGGCCCCTGGCTGCCAAATTGTCAACTGTCAATTGTCAATTGTCAATTTCCTTGTTCCAGAGGGTCGAATACCAGAGCCGGCTTGTCCTGACGCCGCAGGGGGGCCACGGGCTGGGACATGCAGAGGTAGCGCACCTCGTCGGGGCAGTGGTCCTCCAGGGTGGTGTCCAAATCCTCGGGCCTCGCCGGGTCGTACATCATCAGCGGCATGGTGCGAAGAAAGGCCCTGCAGCCCTCAAACACATACATCCGCGGGTACCCGTTTTCATCGAACTGGAGCCGGTAATGCACCTGCATCCAGCCGGGAATCCGGTGGTTGTCCCCCGGGGTGAAGTAGATGCCGTACTTCGCCGCCGTGTCCGCGATGCACTCCCCCCGGCTGCTGTCCCAGATGGCGGGGTCGGCCACCCCGTCGGAGATTTTCCGGCCCCTCAGCCAGGGGTGCTCCCGCTCCAGCTGGGCGATCCGCCGGAACTGCTCCTCCGGCGTCCACTTGACCCCCTCGTCCGGCGTCCCCGTGCAGCCGTAGAGCTCCAGAATCCGGTAGAGCACCCCGTCATAGTCCACCGCCCAGTAGCCCAGGGAGAAGGGCTTGTTGTAGCCGAAGTCATAAGACCGCAGTATTTTCCACCCCCGCCGCTCCCCGGCGTTCAGGTCGAAGGCCGGGATCACATGGGTGAACCGCCGCTGCCGGAGGGCCTCCTCCACGGTGATGCCCGCCCTGGCGCAGAGCTCCGGGTCGGGGGTCAATCGCAGCTCCTCAAAAAACTGCCCCTCGTACACGTCCCACCGGCCGTGGAGCCAGGCGTCCCGGAGCTTGGGGGGCAGGGCCTTCAGCTGGTCAACATAATCCGGCTGGCTTTCCATCAGGGCCATGTTGTCCGTGACCAACGACTGGATGAAGCTGTAGTCGTCCGGATTCTCCCCCGGCTCGAACTTGCGGTCAATGAACAGCCGCTTCATGTAGCCGTGGGACACGCCCCCCGGGTTGCAGGTGTAGTACACCCGCTTGGGGAAATCGTTGACGCCCCGGACGCAGGCGGTGATTTTGCGAATCCACAGCTCCTTCAGCTGGGTGGCCTCGTCCAGGAAGATCACGTCGTACTCCGCCCCCTGGTACTGGTCCAGGTCGGAGTCCTTGGCGCAGTAGCCAAAGCGCAGTGTGGAGCCGTTGGGGAAGAAGAACTGCCTCTGCGCCTTTATGTATTTGGCGATTCCCGCCAGCTCCCCGCAGAGGGGCTGGATGTGGTTGTTTTCCAGCTCCTGGAAGGTCCGCCGGACGATCAGCAGCCGGATGCCGGGGTATCGCAGGGCCAGCCGCTTGGCCTTGTCCCGGACTACCCAGCTTTTGCCCCCGCCCCGGGCCCCGCCGAACATCACGTGCTTGTGGTGATCCTTCAGAAACAGAATCTGCTTCTGGCTGGGCCTTTGGAGAACCAGCTCATTCATTCCAATCCTCCTCCCCGGCCTCGAACACCACCCGCACCTGATTGTCCTGGTCGTCCTCCCCTCCCTGCAGCATGGCTTTCAGGTCCTTCAGCGCGGCGGTGACCTCCTTCAGCGCCTTGGTGTCCAGCTTCCGGAAGATGCGTTCCTCCAGCTCCTCGGCACCCTTGGTTTTCACCAGATACCGGTGGAACTGCTGCTGATCCTCAAAATCCTGCTGCAGCAGCTTCAGCATTTTTTCCACCGTTTCCTCCAGCCGCCGGGCGGTGTTCCCGGCCAGCGCCCCGCCGGAGTCCCGGCTCCGCTCCCGCAGGGCGGGCCACCCCTCCCGGGCGGAGCGCCGCTCCAGCTGCCGCTTGGAGACCCCATATTTTTCCGACAGCTTCCTCAGGCTCAAATCCGATTGGATGTATTCCTCCCGAATCCGCGCCCAGAGCTCCCCGCTTTCTTCCTTGGTCATTCCCATCCCTCCTTCCGCCCCATTCTACACGCCCCCCTTGGTTCTCTCTATCCCGCCCCCCGGGCGGAACGATAAATTGGTGTTTGTAGGGTAACGCTGTCATTGCGAGACCAGTGCGCACACTGGTCGTGGCAATCCCCCGGTTGAAAGGAACCAGGTAACGATTACCACCAAAAATCGCATCGACTCCCGCTCTTCAGGGCAATTGTCGGTACATTTCCCTTCTTACCGGGGGATTGCCACGCCACTTAAGCGCACTGGCTCGCAATGACAGCATATTTTGAATGCGCACTTTCAAACATCAATTTGTGGGGCTCGTCAACTTTCCTCATACTTTTCTATCAGCATCCGGTACACCTCGCACTTTTTATAGTGCTGGCAGCAGAACACGTCCATCTGAATCCGGAAATCCTGGCGGCTGCGGTAGATCAGGGCCAGGCTGCTGCCCTCCAGGATGCCCTCGCAGGTGATCCTCCCTTTCCCGTCGTCGAACCGGTAGAACGGACACCTTACATATACCTGCTGAAAGGACCCGCTTGCCATACGCCTTCCTCCTCTCTTTCCGCCCGAAGGGGCCCCGGGGCCACCCGCAGGGCGATCCGCTGGCACGCCGTTTCCGGCAGCCGGGTGACCCCCTCGGCGTTGTCGATGAACAGCGGCAGCCGTACCTCCCACAGCTCCGACATGGCCCGGATGATGTCCATCCCCGCCCGAATCCGGCCACCGTTGTTCACGTTGACGTAGGGCACCCCCTCCACGGTCACGTCGCACCGGTCCTCCAGGCCGCCGCCCACCTTCTCCCGGAAGAGCCGGAACCGAACCTCCCGGAACAGGGCGTTGACGCTTTCCTCCAGAAATCCGGCCCGGAAGGCGCTGAATTTGTCCAGCTCCCCCAGCCGCCCCTGGTATTCCTCCAGCCGGGCCGCGGCCTCCCGCTCCTGCTGCCGCAGCTCCTCCAGCCGCTTCCCGGCGTAGGTGTGCAGGGCCTCCTGGTCAAGGACCCGCTGCAGCTCCTCCATCTCCCGGCGGACCGCCTGCAGCTCCCGGCGAACCTCCTCCCCCGGCTCCCCGGGGAGGAGGGCCTCCTTTTCCTTTACCTCCTCCTCCAGATTTCCCAGAGCCTCCTCCGCCCGGAGGGACTCCCGGCGGAGCCGTTCCCCCCGGGCCGCCAGCTCCTCCGCCTCCCGGCGCAGCTCCTCCTGGAACCGGGCCTTCGCGGCGCGAACCTGGTCGGGGGGCAGGGTCTGTCCGCAGGCGGGGCACCGGTCCCCCCGGAAGGTACGTCCCCGGAGGGCATTCTGCCGCTGCTCCAGCTCCCCCAGGGCCTCCCGGTAGTGCCGGGTCTCCCGGCGCAGGGAATCCCGCCGCTGGCGGGCGCTCTCCAGCCGGGCCCGGTCCGCCCCCGCCGCCGGGTCAAAGAGCCGGGCGGAGAGAGCCTCCTGCTTCCCCTTCAGAGCCGCAAGGCGCTCCCGGGCCTCCCCGAAATCCAGCCCCTCCACCTGGTGAAGGGTCTTTTCGCACTCGCTGATCCGGGCGGGCAGGTCGTTCCCGGCCCGGGTCAGATCCTTCACCTGGGCATTCAGCCAACGGCGGTATTCCTCCGTGTCCCGCTCCCCCATGGCGGAAAGCAGCCCGGAAAACTCGGGATGCAAAGCCATCAGCGCCCGGTCCCCGGGGAGCCCCGCCGCCCGGCAGAGCAGCTCCCGCCTACGCTGCCAGTCCATGTCCCGGGCGAAAAAGTTCACGTTGGTCAGCACCCGGAAGATTTCCTCCGCTGCCAGCTCCTCCACTCGGCGGGTATACTCCTGCTTCCGGCAGGGGACCCCGTCCACAAAGTATTCCGAGGTGTGGCCCCCGAATTTTTCGCCGCTCCATACCTCCCGGTACTGCCTGCGCAGCCGCAGGGGCGCCCCGTCCACCAGCAGCACCGCCTCCACGGAGGTCACCGCCCGCCGGTCCCGCACCCGGCCGGAGGGGGCCAGGGGCTTCACCTCGATGACCTTCTCGCAAACCCCCGCGCTGTCCCCGCCCCAGAGCAGCCACACAAAGGCGTCGTACACGCTGGTTTTCCCCACAGCGTTGTCCCCCGAGAGCACCCCGTCCGCCCCGCCCAGCTCCATATGGAAATGGTCGTGACATTTGAAATTCTCCAGCGTCAATGACCCGATGCGAATATCCTTCATTGCTTGTCCTCCTTTTTGTTCCTGATTGAAATGACGGAAAGATGAATTGGTGTTTGGCAAATAAATGCTGTCATTGCGAGCCAGTTCGCAAACTGGCGTGGCAATCCCCCGGATAGAGGCAAAATGTGTCGACAATTGCCCTACAGAGTGTGGAAACGCTGCAATTTTGGTGGTAATCGTTAACTGGTCCCATGGGGCCGGGGGATTGCCACACCAGTGTGCGCACTGGTTCGCAATGACAGGTAATTTGCAATGCTCCCTTTCAAACACCCACTTACCCTTCCAGCCCCATTGCGTACCCCAGCCGGGCGGAGAGGGCGGCCATCAGCAGCCCCGCCAGCGCAGGGTGGGCGTAGCCCAGCAGCTGGGCCGCCAGAAGCCCCCCGTTTCCCAGCGCCAGCCAGGCCCAGGCCCGCAGCAGCCGCCTCCGCCGTTTCCTTCCCGCCCGCCGGGACTCCGGCCTTAAAAATTTCCCGCCAGCCATTTCCATTCCTCCCATCCGTCCGTTTTTTTGGACACATCTTTCTGTATACTGGCCCTGAACACCTCCAGTGCGGTAAATTGTTGTTTACGCTACACATTTCAAATTTCCTGTCATTGCGAACCAGTCCGCAGACTGGTGTGGCAATCCCCCGGTTAGAGGGGAAATGTACCGAAAAGCACCCGGAAGAACGGGAGTCGCCGAGACTTTTGGAGGTAATTGTTACCTGGTTCCATTCAACCGGGGGATTGCCACGCCAGTGTGCGCACTGGCTCGCAATGACAGCGCTTATTTTGGCAAACACCAATTTATCTTCCCGTATGGGAATGCTTTTTAGAAAATATTCCTTGACATTCCTTAGAAATTATCCTAAAATGGTATTGCCAACACCATTTCGCCCTGGATATCCTCCGCTGCCTTAGAAGATTTCCTAACCGCACCCTCATTCTATAGGAAATATTCTAATTTGTCAAGAGGTAATTTAGGATTTTTTCTAAAAAGGACGGGAGCAGTATGTTTAACTCTGTGGAATACCTCCGTGCGCTATGCCATGAGCGGAAGATCCCCGTGTCCCAGCTGGAGAAGGCCTGCGGCTTCTCCAACGGCTACCTGAACCCCCGCAAGCTGACCCGTCTTCCCTATGACCGGGCCGTGGCCGCGGCGGAGTACCTGGGCGTCAGCGTGGAGGAGGTGCTCACCGGAAAAAAAGAAAGCGCCCCCCCTGCGGGGAGCACGGTCAAGGTCACGGACGAGGATATCAAATTCGCCCTGTTCGGCGGGGACGGGGAGATCACCGATGAAATGTACGAAGAGGTGAAGAAATTCGCCGCCTATCTCAAGCACCGGGGTTCTGCCCCGGATTAGGAGGAAGTGGGCCGTTATGGAGCTGCAGCAGCTGTATGATCTGGCAAAAGAACAGAATATTCCGGTGCTGACCTACCCCATGGCCCATAACGGCTCCATGTCCGTGATGCTCTCTGACGGCCGCTGCTATGTGGGCATGGACAGCGCCCTCCGGGACGGGGGCGTCCAGGAGCGGGTGCACCTGGGCCACGAGCTGGGCCACTGCGTCACGGGCAGCTTTTACAACATCCACGCCGCCGTGGACAGCCGCCGCAGGCATGAGAACCGGGCGGACAAGTGGGCGGTGCTCCAGCTGATCCCCGTGGACGACCTGGACGACGCAGTGGCCCAGGGCTGCACCGAGCTGTGGGAGCTGGCGGAGCGGTTCGGCGTCACCGAGGACTTCGTCAAGAAAGCCGTGTGCTACTACGTCCACGGCAACCTCGCCACGGAGCTGTATTTTTAGTGGACAGTGGACAGTTGACAGTGGACAGTTGAGGAGTCCCTTCGGCACAGATATATTAATGTGATAAATTGGTGTTTGAAAGGGTACGTTGCAAATTACCTGTCATTGCGAACCAGTGCGCACACTGGTGTGGCAATCCCCCAGTCCGGAGGAACCAGGTAACGATTACCACCAAAAACCGCAACAATCCCCCGTTATTTCCGGGAGCGTTTCGATACATTTCCCATCTAACCGGGGGATTGCCACGCCAGTTTGCGAACTGGCTCGCAATGACAGCGTTATTTAAGCGCACAATTTCAAACACCAATTTAACGCTCTGTCCATTCTGACCTCTCTTATTTCCCGCTGCCGAGCATTCGGAGAATTTCCAGGCAATGCTGCCGTTCCAGCTCCGAAAGGTATTGGTAGGCCAGGCCCACCTCCGGGGTGGCCACCCGGGCAGCGTAGTCCGTCATGGCACGGCGGGAGCGGTGGTAGCACCGGCGGAGCCGCTGAAGCTTTTCCGATCCGCCTCCCTGACTTAACGCCCGGATTCCCGCCAGGATCCGGGCGGTTTCCTGTTCTTCCCGGCGGATTCCGGCGAGGGTGCTCCGATCTCCCATCAGCGCGGCCAACGCCCGGTATTCCTCCGCGAGCTCCCGGGCCTGCCGCAGCAGAGCCTCCAGGTCCTCCTCCCGGGGCGGGGCCTCCCGGGCCGCCACCCGCTCCCATACCCGCCTTTCCAGTTCCCGATCCTCCATTCCGAAGCCCCCTTTGGGGATATTCTATGCAGGAGGGGCAAAAAAGTTCCGAAAAACCTCTTCCTTTTCCCGCTCATATGTGCTATAATAAAAAATAACAGGGGCACAAGCCGCGCAAAACGCCCCATCGCAGCCAGATAAATTGGTGTTCATAATTGACAATTGACAATGAACAATTGACAATTAAGGAATCCCTTCGGGATGATTTTTATACAATATAGGCCGAAAACGGGTTGTTTTATTTCAAAATCGTCCCGTAGGGACACAATAATTGTCAACTGTCAATTGTCAATTGTCAATTCGGCGAAGCCTTTCAAACACCAATCTTCCGCACTGTTTTCGTATCCGTCCATATATCCGCCCGGGAGGGGAGCTTATGCCAAGAACCAGTGACAAAGCCCAATTGATTGTAGATTATGTAAACCAATTCATCCAGGAGAACGGCTATTCTCCCTCGGTGCGGGAGATTGGCGAGGCGGTGGGCCTGCGCTCCACGGCCTCCGTCAGCTACCACCTCCAGGCGCTCCAGGCCAAGGGGCTGCTCCAGTCCCCCGGGGCCAAGGGCCGCAAGCGGGCCCTGGTCACCGGCGCCCGTCCGGGACAGATTCCGGTGGTGGGCGTGGTCACGGCGGGTATGCCCATCCTGGCGGTGGAGAATCAGGAGGGGACCCTGCCCTGGAACGACCCGGGCTGCTTTGCCCTGCGGGTTCGGGGCGACAGTATGCTGGGCGCGGGAATTCTCCCCGGGGACAAGGTGGTGGTCCGGCCCCAGTCCACGGCGGATGACGGCCAGATTGTGGTGGCCCGGCTGGAGGATGAGGCCACGGTGAAGCGCCTGCGCCGCCGGAACGGCCAAATCTGGCTCCTGCCCGAGAACGACGCCTACGACCCCATCGACGGCACCCACGCGGAAATCATCGGCGTGGTCAAGGCCGTGGTCCGGGAATACTGAAAGCAATTGACAATTGTAAAAACTATTTTGTCTTTCTCCGGCGAAAAAAAGTGCTTGACAAACGCACACACTTGGTGTTTAATAGGCATAACATATTTCAAACCGACGAAGCGGAAGTAAAGCTGCTTGTCGCCTCCACAGAGAGTTCCGGGTGCTGAGAGCGGAGCGTGCAGCGGGGCAGCAAATGGGCCGCAGAGGGCGGAGGGAACGGGCATGAGCCCTAGTATCTTCGACGCGTTGCCTGCGTTATGGGGCAGCCGGTGTGTTGGCACCGGGATGAGCGGCCGCGAAAGCGGCAAGCAAGGTGGTACCGCAGAAATTGTTTTTTCTGTCCTTGCTCCCCTTAGGGGGAGCAAGGGCTTTTTTCGTAAGGAGGCTGTTTTATGACCAGGTTGGACTTCCGATGGCGGGGCTGAGTATATTGACAGTTGACAATTCGACGCGTCCTAAGAAAGGTGCAAATTGGTGTTTGCACGTTTATGCTGTCATTGCGAGCCAGTGCGCACACTGGCGTGGCAATCCCCCGGTTGAATGGAACCAGGTAACGACTACCACCAAAAATCGCAGCGATTCCCACTTTTCCGGGAACTATTCGGTACATTTCCCCTCTAACCGGGGGATTGCCACACCAGTCTGCGGACTGGTTCGCAATGACAGGAAACTATGACGCACAGCGACAAACACCAATTTGCCGGACTGTCATGTTCGTATTTTTCATCCCGAAGGGATTCCTGAATTGTAAACAATCCGTATCTCCCGGTTTCCGCCGGGGGCCTGAACATGAAAAGGAGTATTGTTATGAAAAAGGTTATCTGTATCGCCCTCGCCATGATCCTGATGCTTTCCTGCTTTGCCGGCTGTTCCAAGAAGTCCGAAGGCTACCGCATTGCCATTGTCCAGCAGCTGGAGCACTCCTCCCTGGACGAAATCCGCCACTCCGTAGAAGCCCGCCTGCAGTACCTGGCAGAGCAGAAGGGGCTCACCATCACCGTGGATTCCTTCAACGGCCAGAACGACGCCACCCTCCTGAACCAGATCGGCACCCAGGTGGTGTCCGAGGGCTATGACGCCATCATCCCCATCGCCACCCTGGCCGCCCAGTGCATGGTCACCGCTGCCGAGGGCACGGACATTCCCATCATCTACGCTGCCATCTCCGACCCCGAGGCCGCGGGTCTGACGGGCCTTGACCGGGTCACGGGCACCTCCGACGCCCTGAATACCCCCTTCATCCTGGACATGATGATCGCGGTGCAGCCGGACGTCAAGACCGTGGGCCTTCTGTACAGCAATTCCGAAGCCAACTCCGCCGCACCCATCGCCCAGGCAAAGGAGTACCTGACCTCCAAGGGCATCGATTTCCTCGAAAAGACCGGCACCACCTCCGACGAGATCATCACCGCCGCCAACGCCCTGGTGGGCCGGGTGGACGCGGTGTTCACCCCCACGGATAACACGGTCATGTCCGCCGAGGGCGCCGTGGCGGAGATCCTCACCGAGGCCGGCATCCCCCACTACACCGGAGCCGACTCCTTCGTCAAGTCCGGCGCCTTCGTCACCTGCGGCGTGAACTACACCGAGCTGGGCGGCGCCACTGCCGATATGGCCCTGGACATCCTCCTGGGCGGCGAGGTTCCCGGCTACAAGGTTATGGACGGCGGCATTATCACCGTGAACACCGAGACCGCCAAGGCCCTGGGCCTGAACTACGCGGCGTATTCCTCCATGGCCAATACCGTGGTGGAGGTCACCACCGGAGGCTAACCCCACAGGCACTTTTCTGAATTGACAATTGACAATGGACAATTGACAATTGAGGTATCCCTTCGGGATGAAAAAATGTGCTTATGGGCTTTCCTCAGCGAACTGATCAATTGGTATTTGGCGATTCGTTATCGTAGGGGCGGCTATTAGCCGCCCGCAGCCTGACGGTATCGACAGTGCCCTGTTTTTATCGGAAATGCTCAGTTATCGGAACGTTTCGGGCGGATACTATCCGCCCCTACGGTATCAACGTAACATGTCCCAAAATTGCAAACAACAGTGCTTTCCTTGTCCATTCTTTCCGTAATCTCTCCCCAAAGGAGCTTTTCTCATGATCTCTTTCGCCGTAATTCTCAGCGCCCTGGAGCTGGGCTGCATCTATTCCCTGGTGGCCCTGGCGCTTCTGCTGAGCTTCCGCGTCCTGAACATCGCCGATATGACCACCGACGGTTCCTTTACCCTGGGCTGCGCCGTGTCCGCCACCCTGGCCGTGGCGGGGCACCCCCTGCTTGCCATCCCCGCTGCCATGGCCTGCGGCGCGGCGGCGGGCTTCATCACCGCGGCATTGCAGACCCAGCTGAAGGTGCCCTCGATTCTGGCGGGCATCATCACGAACACGGGGCTGTACACCGTGAATCTGGCGGTGATGGGCTTTTCCTCCAATGTGAATATGCTGAAAACCCAGACCCTCTTCACCCTGGTGCGGCCGTTCTTCGGCACCTTCTACCGGCTTGTCCCGGCGGCGGTCATCGCGGCGGCTGTGGCTGCGGCCCTGGTGCTGTTCCTGAAAACCCGCCTGGGCCTCTCCATCCGGGCCACCGGGGACAATCCGGACATGGTCCGGGCCAGCTCCATCAACACCTCCTTCACCATCACCGTGGGGCTGTGCGTGTCCAACGCCTGCACCGCCCTCTCCGGCGCTCTCATCGCCCAGTACCAGAAAACCGCGGACATCAGCATGGGCACCGGCATGGTGATCATCGGTCTGGCCTCCCTGATCATCGGCGAGACCCTAGTCCGCAGGGGGAAGCTCTGGGGCAAGGCCCTGGGAGTGGTGCTGGGTTCCATCCTGTACCGATTCATCATGGCCATTGCCCTGCGGCTGGATTTGCCCAGCGAGTGCCTGAAGCTGATCTCCGCGGTCATCGTGGCCCTGGCCATCGGGCTTCCCAACCTGCCCACGGCCCGGAAAGGAGGGGGGAAGAAATGCTGACGCTGCAAAACGTATCCAAAACCTTCAACCCCGGCACGGTGAACGAAAAGACGGCCCTCTCCGGCATCGACCTGCATCTGGAGCGGGGGGACTTCGTCACCATTCTGGGCTCCAACGGGGCGGGCAAATCCACCCTCTTCGGGGCCATCGCCGGTTCCTTCCCCATTGACAGCGGGAAAATTCTCCTGGACGGGGCGGACGTGACGGCTTTGCCGGACTACAAGCGGAGCAAATACATCGGCCGGCTTTTCCAGGACCCTCTGAAGGGCACCGCCCCCAATATGACCATCCAGGAGAACCTGGCCCTGGCCTACCTCCGGGCCTCGGGACGCCGTTCCCCCTTCTCCATGATCACCGCCGCCGACAGGCGGGAGTTCCGGGAGCGCCTGGCCCAGCTGGAGCTGGGGCTGGAGGACCGGATGGAGCAGCCGGTGGGGCTGCTGTCCGGGGGCCAGCGCCAGGCCCTGACATTGCTGATGGCCACCCTGGTGACCCCCAAGCTGCTGCTTCTGGACGAACACACGGCGGCCCTGGACCCCGCCACGGCGGAGAAGGTGCTTTCTCTTACGGAGAAAATCGTGGCAGAGCACCATATTACCTGCCTGATGATCACCCACAACATTCCCTCGGCCCTGAATCTCGGCAACCGCACCATTATGATGCGGGAGGGCCGCATTGCCCTGGAGCTGGAGCCGGAAACCCGGAAAACCATCACCACCGCGGAGCTTCTCACGATCTTCCGCACCCAGGGCGTGGAATCCGACCGGATCCTCTTCTCCGCTGAATAACAAAAGCCGTTTTTGCTGACTTTCCAGGCAAAAACGGCTTTTCAATATCGGTTTTGGAGGTATGACAAATTGGTGTTTCGCAATTCGTTATCGTAGGGGCGGATAATATCCGCCCGGAACCTTTCGACGACAAAAGCATCCTGATTTATCGAAAATGCTCAAAAAACGGAATGTTTCGGGCGGATAATATCCGCCCCTACGGCAGCAATGTAAGGTGTTTGTCGCTGCGCTTTAAAGCTACCTGTCATTGCGAGACCAGTCCGCAGACTGGTCTCGCAATGACAGGAAACTTTGACACGCAGCACCAAACACCAATTTGTCTCGTTTCATTGTCCCAAAGGGACTGCTGTCAACCCGGGTTCAACCCGCTGAACAGCAATCTGCCGGACGGGGCATTTTGTTTACATAATGTAATTCTGTAACATTCTGTAACAGTTCAAAAGAAGGGACTTATCCACATTTTCCACAGGTTTTTCCACAGCCCCCGGTGGAAAAGGCTGTGGAAACTGTGGACTTTTTGGGGTTCGCTCAAAAAATTCCACAGCCGGGGCTCCGGCTGTGGAATTTTACGAAGTTTACAGAACACATTCTTTACTCGTACTGAATCCGCAGGGCAAAGACGCGGGCCTCCTTGTCCTCCTCCCGGCGGTAGCTGTCGGCCTGGAGTACCCCGGTCTCAGGGAAGTCCCAGCGCAGCTCCAGCTCCTGGCCCTCTTTTCCCTCGGAGTAGTAGCACACGGTGAATTCCCGGACCCGGTGGAGGCTGTGGAATTCGCTGGGGAGCAGGTCGTCCACCCAGTCCAGGCACCGGGTGTTGTTCATGTGGCCGTTCCGGTCCAGGTCCGTGTAGCGCACGGTCCGCCGGTGGCTGTTGAGAAGCCGCCCGGGGGCCAGGGACTGGGGCACCGCCAGCTCCGTGCCCCGCAGGGCTCCGGACACCACGATGCCGCTTTTTCCCGGAAGGATCATGTTCCTGGTGTCCAGGTCCATCAGCACCCACAGGCTGATGGAGCGGAAGCACTCGCTGCCATTTTCGTCATAGGCCACCACGCTTCTGGGGTAGGCGGCCCGGGTGGTGGGCATGGGCCAGGTCTCCACCCGGATGGTCTCGCCCAGCCTGGGCATCCGGGTGACCTGGACCCGGTGGCGGATCACGGCCCAGAACATCCGGCGCTTGGCCAGGGTGTCGTAGTCCAGGGCCAGGGCCTTGCAGTGCTCCCCGGCCACCTCCTGGGCATAGAAGAGAATGGCCGAGGGCTTCAGATACCCGAAGCGATCCACGGCCATGTCGTCCACGGAAAAGAATTCTGCATATTGCGGTTCCATGAGAATTACGCCTCCAAAAATCAGATGCCGGTATGGCTGAATTGACAATTGACAATTAACAATGCGAATCAAGAGTTGAAACAGGCAAAAAACGGCAGAAAATGTGGTAAGCAATAGAAAAAATGGTGTCATTGCGAACCAGTCCGCAGACTGGTGT
>SFHI01000120.1 GCA_004555705.1 Clostridiales bacterium
TAGTCAAAAGTCCAACGATAGCAATGAATTTCCCGCTTTAGAGGTCAGTAGATGAATGGGTGCATTTCCAAATGAAAAAGTCTTGGTATGACGGCGGTTTCCCGCATAAAAATAACGAACCGACAGTCGATAATTGTATCAACTGTCGGTTCAGTTATGGTGCGGGCAACAGGACTCGAACCTGCACGCTTTTGGCAGTGGAACCTAAATCCACCGAGTCTACCAATTCCACCATACCCGCATAGGAACACCCGGAGGACGTTCTCCGGCTGTTATCTATTGTATAAGATCACCGGCAGAAAATCAAGAAGAACCAAAAAATCTTCCCTGAGGTGACTGCACCAAAATCCACCGGATGAAACTATTCCACAACCTTTTCGGAAAAAACAGCATGAAAAAGGCCTGACACAATTCTGTTACCAAAGGTAATCATCAATCCGACTGCCAAAATGCCGGCGACTGCAAGATTTCCAAGCTCACTATGCGTAAACAAACGCATTTTGCCCAGAATCCGAATCACAAAGCCGTGCAGGCAGAATATCGGAAAGGTGTTTTTTCCGATTTCAGAAAGAAGCGGTATTTTTTTATTCGGTATCAGCGCAATACTCATAATTCCGCCATAACCGATTACCAACAGGAACAATTTTTGGACGGGGGTATATCCGGCATTTGCATACGAAAAGCTACCATACAGAACGGCAGGAGCCAGTTTCATTTTCCAGGCAAACAGAATTCCGATTACAGAAAGGATAACACCGACAACAGGTACGATTCTCCGAAAGCAAAAAGAAGTATTCTCAAAGAAAGCTCTGTCTTTCTTGAAGTAATAACCACCCAGGAAAAAGGGAGCAAAGGTGATGATCCTTGATAACGAAAGAAAGTATCCGATGGAATCGTCATATCCGGCCAGCAAGGAAAGAAGCACACTTGCAGCGAGAAAAACAATCTGACCTGGTATATCTGTGTCAAAAAAGGGAATCAAGAGGTTATAAATAATCAATGCAAACAAATACCACAGCATCCAGTAAGGCGTTGTATATTGAAGGCGGATGTTTATGCTGCTGTTTAAGATAATGGCATCAAAAACCAGGTACAGTGTCTGGAATACAACATATGGCAGGATCAGTCTGAACAATATTCTCTTTCGATGAAAAGAGGAAAAATAACCGGACAGAAACAGAAACGCAGGCATATGGAACAAATAGATGGTTCTGTAAATTGCCGAAGGAAAGCGGCCGGAAAAACATTCAAGCAAATGACCAAACAGAACAAGAAAGATCAAAATACATTTTGCGTTGTCATATCGGTAAATTCTGTTTTTCATACTCCATCTACCCAACTCATTTCATTGCGGCTGCGCAGATACAAAATGCAGGCAAAACGAGGTGACAGCACCGAAATCCACCGGGTCTGCCAATTCCGCCATACCCGCGGCTGGGATCGTTTGTCGGGAGACCGCCGGGGGCATTCTCCTGACCCGTGTAGTGTACCACACCCGCCCGGCCCTTGTCAATCCGCGTTCTGCGATGGATAAATTGGTGTTTGTCGCTGCGCGTCAAAGTTTCCTGTCATTGTCATGAAAAAAGCTGTCATTGCGAACCAGTGCGCACACTGGTTCGCAATGACAGCGTTTATTATACAAACACTAATTTGTCAGACTGAGGAAGAACAAAAACAGCTCCCCGGGTTCGGGGAGCTGTTTTGCTATCTTACTGATTGGCCAGTTCCTTCAGAGCGTCCTTGCGGCTGAAGTTGGCGCGGCCCTTCTCGTCGAAGCCCATGAACTTCACCCAGGTCATGTCGCCCAGGTTCAGCACGTCCTCCACCTTCTCTACCCGGCGGTTCTCCAGCTTGGAGATGTGCACCATGCCGTCATGGCCGGGAGCGATCTCCACGAAGGCGCCGATGGGCAGGATGCGGACCACCTTGCCGTAGTAGAGCTTACCCACCTCGGGGACAAAGCAGATGTCGTCCACCATCTTCTTGGCGGCGTAGGCGGCGGCGGAGTCCACGGCGGAGATGAACACGGAGCCGTCGTCGTCGATGTCCACCTTGGCGCCGGTATCGGCGCAGATTTTCTGGATGGTCTTTCCGCCGGAGCCGATGACCTCCCGAATCTTGTCCACGGGAATCTTCAGGGACAGCATCTTGGGCGCGAACTCGGACACCTCGGCCCGGGGGGCGGGGATGGCCTTCAGCATGACCTCGTCCAGGATTTCCAGACGGGCCTTGCGGCAGCGCTCCAGAGCATCGGCAATGATCTCCATGGTCAGGCCCTTATTCTTCAGGTCCATCTGAATGGCGGTGATGCCCTCGGTGGTACCGGCCACCTTGAAGTCCATCTCGCCGTGGAAGTCCTCCACACCCTGGATATCGGTGAAGGTTCTCCACTCGCCGGTCTCCTGGTCGGAGATCAGGCCGCAGGAGATGCCGGCCACGGGCCGCTTGATGGGCACGCCGGCGTCCATCAGAGCCAGGGTGGAGCCGCAGATGGAGCCCTGGGAGGTGGAGCCGTTGGAGCTAAGCACCTCGGACACCACACGGATGGCGTAGGGGAACTCCTCAATGGAGGGGATCACGGGCAGCAGGGCCTTCTCGGCCAGGGCGCCGTGACCGATTTCACGACGGGAGGTAGAGCGGGCAGCCCGGGCCTCGCCGGTGGAGTAGGCGGGGAAGTTATAGTGGTGGATATACCGCTTGGTTTCCTCGGGGTAGATGGTGTCCAGCTTCTGGGCGGCGGACAGGGGGTTCAGGGTGCAGATGGAGAGCACCTGGGTCTGGCCCCGGGAGAAAAGGCCCGAGCCGTGGACTCTCGGCAGCACGCCCACCTCGGCGTCCAGGGGACGGATTTCGTCCATGCCCCGGCCGTCCACACGCTTGCCCTGAAGGAGCCACTTCTTGACGACCTTCTTCTGCATCTTGTAGAGGCACACCTCGATGTGGGTCTCGAAGTCCTCATACTTCTCGCCGAACTTCTCCGCAAAGTCCAGCCGGGCAGCGGTGAGCCGCTCCTCCCGGACGTTCTTGTCGGGGGTGTCCAGGGCGTACTCAATCTGGTTCAGGCCATAGGCCATCAGGTCGTCCAGCAGATCGTGGTTCACGGCGGCCTTCTCAAAGGTGAACTTGGGCTTGCCGATTTCGGCCACGATGCCGTTAATGAACTTCACGATCTCCATGTTGGTCTCGTGGGCGATGCGGATGGCCTCCAGCACCACGGCCTCGGGAGCCTCGTTTGCCTCGGTCTCGATCATGACCACCTTCTCGAAGGTGGAGGCGATGCAGACAAAGCAGTCGCCGGCGGCCCGCTGGTCGGCGGAGGGGTTGACGATATACTCCCCGTTCAGGTGGCACACGTTGGTGGTGGCCACGGGCCCGTTCCAGGGCACGTCGGAGGAGGCGATGGCGATGGAAGCGCCCAGGGAGGCCACGATCTCCACGGGGTTGTCGTAGTCGTTGGCGAGAACGGTGCAGGTCACCACGGTGTCGTTGCGCAGCTCCTCGTCAAAGAGGGGGCGCATGGGCCGGTCGATGATCCGGCTGTTCAGGATGCCCCGCTCGGAGGGC
>SFHI01000121.1 GCA_004555705.1 Clostridiales bacterium
ATCGTTACCTGGTCCCTTTCAACCGGGGGATTGCCACGCCAGTGTACGCACTGGCTCGCAATGACAGCGTTTATTAGGCACAACGATAAACAACAATTTCTCCTTCCCACATTTCTCTCTGTTTGTCTCCATCCTACCACATTTCCCCCGAAAAATCCACAGTCACAAAAATTTCATTTGCTATTTTCCCCTGTTGGTTTATAATAGAGGGGAAATTGGACCCCCGACGTATTGGAGATAGATATGATGAATATCCGACAACCCAAAACTCTAAAGCTGACAGCCCGGGAGCTGCTTTCGCGGGCCTCCCAGCTGCGGCAGATTCTGTTGGTCTACTGCGGCATTGTCCTGGCTTCCTGCCTGGTCACCACCGGCCTGGGCCAGGGCCTGGGCAGCCTGATCTCCCGCTCCGGCGGCCTGGGCAACCTGGGCACCCGGTCGATGCTCTCTACCTTCCAGACCCTGCTGCCCATTGCCCATACCCTGGTGCTGCTGGTGCTGGACCTGGGGTTGCTGGCCGCCATGCTCCGGATTTCCCGGGGCCAGTTCACCTCCCCCCAGACCCTGCGCACGGGGCTGGCCCGGCTCTTTCCCTTGCTCCTGCTGACCCTTCTGCAGATTCCCATCTACCTGGCGTTGGGGGTCGCGGCCATGTACGCGGCGATGATGCTCTTCTTCCTGACGCCTCTGTCCAATGGGGCGATGGAGCTGCTGACGCCCATAGTCACCGCCGGGGCGAGTTCCCAGCAGGTGATGAACATGCTGCTGACGGACGACGCTTTTCTGGCCAGCTTCCTGCAGGCGATCATTCCCATGTACATCATCGTCCTGGTGCTGCTTCTGGGGCTGATGATCCCGGTCTCCTACCGGCTGGGGATGGCAAAGCTGGTGATCCTGGAGGACCCCCGGGCGGGCGCCTTCCGGGCGATGTCCGCCAGCTTCCGCATGACCCGCCGCAACTGCATGGCCTTCTTCAAGCTGGACCTGAGCTTCTGGTGGTACTACCTGCTGAATCTGCTGGTGGGCGTCCTGTCCATGCTGGACAGCTTCCTGCCCATGTCCGAGTCCGCAGGCTGGATGCTCTATGGAATGTCTTTGCTGGTTCAGCTCCTTGTGTACTATTTCCTCCGCCCCCGGGTGGAGGTCAGCCGCTGCCTGATCTACAACGCCATCCGCCCCAAGCCCCAGTCCACCGGCCAGGCCATCGGAAATATCTTCCAAATGTAAATCGCCCCCGGTTCCGTTGGGAACCGGGGACGTTTTATTCCGGAAGGGAAAGACAAATTGTTGTTTGTAAGTGCAAGTCACAGACTACCTGTCATTGCGAACCAGTCCGCAGACTGGTGTGGCAATCCCCCGGTTAGAGGAGAAATGTGCCGAAAAGCACCCGGAAAAACGGGGATTGTTTCGGCTCCTGGTGGTAATCGTTACCTGGTTCTATTCAACCGGGGGATTGCCACGACCAGTCTGCGGACTGGTCTCGCAATGACAGGATACTTTGACACGCAGCGACAAACAGCAATTTACCCCTCTGCCATGCGATTGGGGTTTAAATCCCGGGTGACCGCCATGGCGGTGAGGATGCCCAGGACGCCGCCCAGGAGCTTGACGATCAGCAGCACCCCCACCATCTCCGGCGCCACACCCACGGTGAAGCCCAGGTGGGCGGCGAAGCAGGACCCGGCGCACACCGCGTAGGCGGACACCACCACCTTGCCCCGGTTGTCCATCCGGGGAATGGCTGCCAGGGCCGGGGACACGCTGACCATGCCCACCAGCAGCGCCGTGGTGCTCTCGGAATTCAGGCCGGTTTTCCGCTGCACCCACCGGAAGGGTTTCCCCAGCAGCTGCCGAAGCAGCTCCGCCAGGGGCATACTGCCCAGCATCACAATGCCGATGGAGCAGACCACCTGCATGGCCTCCTTCAGGGGCGTCATGCCCGGGAGGATTACCCATCCGGTCATGTGCTGCACTGCCCCCAGGGTCAGCCCCAGGGTGGAGAGGATTCGGATTGCCCCGCCCAGGGCTTTGAAGCATTTTACCGCCCGCTCCTGACTCTTTCGAATCCAGAACGACAGCGCCACACAGGTCAGCAGCACGGGCAGCAGGTTATACAGGGCCTTTCCCATGGGAAGTCCCATGATGGCCGCGCCCAGGATCAGCGCCAGACACATGGACCCCAGCCCGGCCAGCAGCCCCCGGATAAACCAGGGCCGGTCCTCCTCCCCCAGAATGCCCAGGCCCACGGGGATGGTAAAGACCATGGTGCACCCGAAGGTGCAGGCGATGAGGATGCCCGACAGCAGCCCGATCTGAGAATCCTCCGCCAGGGTGGTGGCAAACTGGTAGCCGCCCATGTCAATGGCCAGAATGCCCCCCAGGATTCCCGGGTCCAGGCCGATGGCGGAAAGCAGTGGGGCCCCCCACCGGCCCAGCAGGTCCGCCAGCACCGGGGAAAGGCAGAGGATGCCCGCCATGGTGAGCCCAATGGGGCCGATGAGGCGGAAGGCCTCCTCGAACCGGGCGCCCAGGCCGAACCGGTTCCCCAGAATCAGGTCCGCCCCGCCCAGCAGGGCCCCCAGGGCCATGACGCACATAATGATATGACTGACTTCCACGCAGATACCTCCCTAAATTCCCGGCAGAAACGCCGCACCCACCGCCAGCACCAGCGCCGGCAGCATATTGGCCACCTTCAGTCCCCGGTCCCAGACCAGATTGACCCCCACACAGAAGATCAGCACCGAGCCGATGAGGGAAAGGTTTGCCAGCGCCGGCTCCGTCATCACAGGCCGCAGCAGTCCCGCCAGCACCGTGACGCCTCCCTGGAGAATGGCCACGGGAATGGCGGAGAAGGCGCAGCCCTTGCCCAGGGAGCCGGTCATCACGGTGATAATGATGAGGTCCAGCACCGCCTTGGTGGCGAGGATGCTGTAGTCGCCGCTGATCCCGTCCTCGATGGCCCCCACAATGGCCATGGCCCCGATGCACACCGTCAGCGACGCGGTGACAAAGGCGTTTACAAAACCGGCGTCCCGTTCATTGCCGGTTTTCCGCTTGAGCCACTCTCCGAACCGCTGAAAAGCGTCCTCGATGCCGAGCATTTCCCCGATCAGCGCTCCCAGGGCCAGGCAGCAGATGATGAGCAAGGACTGCCCGCTGACGAGAGAATCCCCCTGTACCTTCATCATCCCCTCCAGCGCCCCCGCGATGGCGATGAAGAGGGTGCTGACACCGCACACCCGGGTCAGCGCCTCCTGGGCGCTTTCCGAGAGGAACCGCCCGAACAGCTTCCCCAGCACGCCCCCCGCCACAATGGCCGCCGTGTTGATCACCGTACCCAATCCAACCATATCCATTCTCCTCCGCCGTAATCCAGCCACCCCACCCCGCCGGAACGGGACGATAAATTGTTGTTTATCGTTGTGCCTAATAAACGCTGTCATTGCGAGCCAGTGCGTACACTGGCGTGGCAATCCCCCGGTTGAAAGGGACCAGGTAACGATCAATGACAGGAAACTTGAAGGCGAAGCCGTTCAAACAACAATTTGTCGTTTCCCGTCCCAATTTGGGCGGGACGGTGTTTCCCTTCATCCTACCGCATTTTTCTTCCGATTGCAAGCGCCATTTCCCCCACCCCCGCATGACGCTTTTGAGGCCCCGGGCTTTCCGCCCGGGGCCTCGGCATTTCCGTTGGGAGCGCAGAGAAATGGTGCTTTAGCTTACGAATTGACAATTAACAATTGACAATTATGGAATCCCCTTCGGGGATGATTAAAAATGACAGTCAGGTCAGCGCGGCAGTCAGACAAATTGGTGTTTGTCGGAATGACACTGTAGGGGCGGCTATTAGCCGCCCGCTTTGGTTTCGTCTACGGAAGTGCTGCGTTTTATCGAAAACGCTCAGA
>SFHI01000122.1 GCA_004555705.1 Clostridiales bacterium
TAGACGATTCCCTCGTTTTTCTGAGTTCTCGGAAAATCCGGGGGATTGCCACGCCAGTGTGCGCACTGGCTCGCAATGACAGCGTTTATTTTGTAAACACCAATTTATCTGCCCAAGCACCAAACCAATCGAGGAACAACAAACAGGAATAAGGAGGATGCGTTATGAGATTACTGGATAAGGTCGCGATCATTACGGGAGGCAGCCGGGGAATCGGATATGCAACCGCGGTAAAATTTCTGACAGAGGGAGCCAAGGTGATTCTCACCGCCAGCTCTCAGGCCAATGCCGACAAGGCAGCCGGGAAGCTCCGGGAGAAATTCCCCTCCGCCTGCGTTGAGGGCATCAGCCCGGACCTGGCCAGCCTGGAGTCCGTGACGGAGGCATTCCGCCAGGTGGTGGAAAAGTATGGACGGATTGACATCCTGGTGAACAACGCAGGCACTTCGGACAGCACCCCCTTCGCCTCCTATACCGAAGCGCTTTATGACAAGGTGATGGACCTGAATGTGAAGGGTGTCTTTAACGCCACCCGGGCTGCCAGCGACTATATGGTTCAGCAGGGGTCCGGTGTGATCCTCTCCACCTCCTCCATGGTCAGCATCTACGGTCAGCCCAGTGGATTTGCCTATCCCGCTTCCAAGTTTGCCGTCAACGGCATGACGGTGTCCCTGGCACGGGAGCTGGGCCCCAAGGGCATCCGGGTCAACGCCGTGGCTCCCGGCATTACGGAGACGGATATGATGAAAGCCGTTCCCAAGGAGGTCATCGATCCCCTGATCCGTCAGGTTCCCCTGCGCCGCCTGGGCCAGCCGGAGGACATCGCCAATGCCTTTGCTTTCCTGGCCTCCGATGAGGCGTCCTATATCTCGGGCGTCGTTCTCAGCGTGGACGGAATGGCAAGAACCTGACGACATCTTGCATCAGGCGGATAAATTGTTGTTTGAAAGGGTGCGCTCAAAAAATGCTGTCATTGCGAACCAGTCCGCAGACTGGTGTGGCAATCCCCCGGATAGAGGGGAAATGTGCCGAAAAGCACCCAGAAAGGCGGAAGTCACCGCGATTTTTAGTAGCAATCGTTACCTGGCTCCATTCAACCGGGGGATTGCCACGCCAGTGTGCGCACTGGCTCGCAATGACAGCGTTTATTTTGTAAACAACAATTCATCTGCCTGCGCTGCTATACGCAAGGTAATCCATACGACAGCCGCCCCGGGGAAGTTCCCCGGGGCGGCTGAATTGTGTGGAGCCGGCTGGGCTCAGAAGGACTGTGCCGGTTCCAGAGGAGCGGGCAGGGTGCAGGTGGATTGGATATCCACGAATTTCCCCGCTTCTCCTCCGGCAAGAATTCCCTCCAGCACCTCCAGCACATGGGCGGCCATTTCCCCGGAGGCCCGGTTGGGGCGGTGCTGGGCGATGGCCTCTGCCATTTCCGCCGGGCCGATTCCCCGGGCGTTGTAGCTGTAAGCGGTGGTTTTCCGCAGAACCACAGGCTCAGCAGGGGCTTGGGGGTCCAGGCTGCCGGGAAGGAAGCGGACCTCTCCGCCAAACTGGTCGGGATTGCCAAGAAACAGGATGCCTTTGGTGCCATAGATGGCGAAGAAGGCCTCGTCCGGCATTTTGCAGTCATTGTCCATGTGCAGGGTTCCCGTGATTCCGTTTCGGAGCCGGATGATGGCGGAGACCTGGCTCTCGTTGGGGGTGTCCATCAGTTTCCCGCAGTCGGGGCCGGGGAGAATGTTCCGGTGGGTTTTGTAGGGGGTGCCCACGATTCCTGCCACCCGGGCTACCGGGCCCAGCAGACTCACAAGGGCGGTCAGGTAGTACACGCCGTAATCCAGCAGCACCCCCGCCCCCGGCTCCCGGAGAAAGGCGAACATACTCAGCAGCAGGTCGTTGTTGCGGTTGGAGGAGATGGCGAAGGAGTGGATTTCCCCCAGCATACCGCCGTCAATGGCGTCCCGGGCATTCTGAAGGGCGCTGCCAAGGAAGGTATCCGGAGCGGAGCCCAGATATAGGCCCTTTTCCTCCGCCAGGGACAGCAGTTCTCTGGCCGTTTCATAGTGGTCCGTGATGGTCTTTTCCGTATAAACGTGCTTGCCTGCTTCCAGGCAGCGGCGGATGATCCCGTAATGGGCGCCCACGGGAGTCAGATTGACGATCATCTCAATCTCCGGGTCGGCCAGAAGCTCCTCCACGGTACAGGCGCGCAGGCCGAACTGCTGGGCGCGCTTCCGGGCATGCTCCGGATGTTTGGACGCCAGGGCCAGCACCCGGACGTTGGGATGGTTTTCCGTCAGGTTTTTCAGATAGATTTCGCTGATTGCGCCGGAGCCGATGACACCGATGTTCATGAAAATAGGCCTCCTTGTGGGGAAATTTGTTGGGTTGGTTTGGCAAACGGTAAATTGTTGTTTGAAAGTGCGCGTTACAAATTACCTGTCATTGCGAACCAGTCCGCAGACTGGTGTGGCAATCCCCCGGATAGAGGGGAAATGTACCGAAAAGCACCCAGAAAGACGGAAGTCGCTGCGATTTTTAGTAGCAATCGTTACCTGGTTCCAATGACAGCGTTTTTTTGAGCACACCCTTTCAAACAACAATTTATCTGCCTGCTGGTTTGCTGATGTGGTTTCATTGCTTATTGTATTGTTTTGGCGGGCGGATGTCAACCGGGAAGAGCACTACCATTGGTATAGAAAAAAGACTACCAACTATACGGGCAGTCAGTGGAATCTCCGGAATCCCTGTGGTATAATCACAGCACAACCGGAAAGGAGAGACGGGGTATGGAAATCAGACTGGGTGAGAAGATTCGGACGCTGCGCAAAGAGGCGGGGCTGACCCAGGAGGCGCTGGCGGAGGCTCTGGGGGTTACCCCCGGGGCGGTGTACAAGTGGGAATCCGGCAGGGCCATGCCGGAGCTGGAGCTGCTGGTGGAGATCGGCGCATTTTTTGAAATCTCCCTGGATGCGCTGCTGGACTACGGCTGGGAAAAGGGGAGCATGGGCCGGGCGGCGGAAAAGCTGCGGCAATTCTCCCTGAACAGAAATTTGCGGGAAGGGATGCGCTTCGCGGAGCAGGCGCTGCAGAAGTACCCCAACAGCTTCCCTGTGGCGTACCGCAGTGCGGAGGTGTATTTTCTCACCCTGAGCCCGGAATACGCCGGACGGGCGGAGGCGCTGTATCGTCGGGCAATTGCGCTCTTCGACCAGAACACCGACGAAAAAATCAGCCTGGCGGACCTTTACAACCGAATCGCCAGCTGCTATTGCTATATGGACAGGATGGACGACGCGGTGGCCCTGCTGAAGAAGTACAACGCCGGAGGAATGAACGACTACCGGATCGGGCTGCTGCTTTCCCAGGAGGAAGGCAAAGCCCGGGAGGCGCTGGCGTATTTGTCCGACGCGCTGATGTCCTGCTACAGTCAGCTGTACAACCTGTGCATCGGGTACGCCAATGCCTACGCCGCGCTGGGGGAGTATGAGAAAATGGCTGAGATCGCCCGGTGGATGCTGTCCTTGGGTAGGGGGCTGCGTGATGCGGATGCCGTGAGTTGGATGGACCGGGGGGATGTGCGGCTCTACGCCATCCTGGCGGAAGCGAACCGGCTCCGGGGAACTGACCGGGAAGCATCGGAGTATCTGGAAAAGGCTGTGGAGAGTGCCCGGCGGTTTGACGCGGCTCCCCAGTACAGAGCCGGGGCGGGAATGCGGTTTTTCCATGGCGGGAATCAGACGGCCTGCTACGATGATATGGGTCACACGGCCATGGAGGTGCTCGAAAACATCCTGAAGGAGGGGCAGACCGGTCAGGGGCTTTGCCCTCTGTGGGAGCAGCTCAAGGAAGAGTTGAGCGATTTCGGGGCCCCTTCAACGAATGGTTGCTAGGCTCAGGGCAACTCAACCGTTAGAATGAAGGACGAAAAACCTACCCAGGAGGACTTTGACTATGAAAAGCAATCAATTGATTCGGCCCTATATGCGGCAGTTTTACAGGGGGAACGGCTTCCGGTTCACGCTGGCCATGGTGCAGACGGTGCTGCTCACCGGCGCCAATATAATGATTTCCTGGCTGATTCAGCAGATTATCGACCTGACCACGGGGATGGACACCGGGTTTACCTTTGCCCAGATTGTGGGTTTGACCGCAGTGGGCTTGGGGCTGGAGCTGGGGGCGTTTGGATTCGCGTACCTGTCCAAGCCCCGGTTCATTGCCCGGGGGATTGGACAGTATAAGCAGTTCGTATTCTCGGAAATGTGCAAAAAGGGAATCTCTGCTTTCTCCGGGGAGAACAGTGCGGTATACATCTCGGCTCTGTCCAACGACGCCAATTCCGTCGAGACGAATTATCTGGCCAATATCTTTGTCATTACCGACAATTGCATGATGTGCGCCGGGGCGTTGGTACTGATGTTCTGGTACAGCCCTCTGCTCACCGTGATCTCCATTGCTCTGTCCGTACTGCCGCTGCTGGCATCCCTGGCCACGGGAAACCTGGTGGCCAGGGCGGAGAAGCAGGTTTCCGACCGGAATGAAGCGTATATGACCACCTTAAAGGACAGCCTTGCGGGCTTCTCTGTGATCAAGTCCTTCCGGGCGGAGGTTCAGATGTGCCGGATTTTTGCGGAGAAGGTGGGGAAGGTTTCCGATGCCAAGTGCCTGCGCAAAAAAATGAGCGTGCTGGTGCAGATGCTGGCTGTCTTCTCGGGGAGCATTGTCCAGTTTGGGGTGTTCCTCATCGGCGCGTATCTGGCACTGCATGGCGCGGGGCTTTCCGCCGGTACGGTGCTGGTATTTGTGCAGCTGCTGAATTATGTGATCAATCCCGTGGGGACCATCCCCCAGGCCCTGGCGGAGTGCAAGGCGTCCAAAGCATTGGTGGAAAAGGTGGCCAAGGCCCTCTCGGAGAATGTCCGGGAGGAGGGAACCGTCCGCAAGTCCACCCTGGAAAAGGGCATCACCCTGGAGAATGTCTGCTACGGCTACTCGGCGGAGAAGCAGGTGCTGAATGGGATGAATGTAACCTTTAAGGCAGGGAAGAGCTATGCCCTGGTGGGGGCTTCCGGCTGCGGAAAGTCCACGCTGCTGAACCTGCTGATGGCTTCCGATCCCAATTACTCCGGCTCCATCCTCTATGACGGTACGGAACTGCGGGAAATCAATACGGAGGCTCTGTATGAGCTGGTTTCCGTGATCCAACAGAATGTGTTTATCTTTAACGCCTCCATCCGGGACAACATCACCATGTTCTCCGATTTCCCCCGGGAAGAGGTGGACGCCGCCATGGAGCTGTCCGGACTGTCCCAGTTGGTGGCGGCCCGGGGAGAGAATTTCCAGTGCGGGGAGAACGGCAGCAGCCTGTCCGGCGGAGAGAAGCAGCGGATTTCCATTGCCAGAAGCCTGCTGAAAAAGTCCCGGGTACTGCTGGTGGACGAGGCCACCGCCGCTCTGGACGCCCAGACCGCCAGCCAGGTTTCCGGAGCCATTCTGGACCTGACCGGCATCACCCGGATCGTGGTCACCCATTCCCTGGAGGAATCTCAGCTAAGGCGCTATGACCGGATCCTCACCCTGAAAAACGGCACTGTCACCGAGGCGGGCACCTTTGAGGAGCTGATGGAGCAAAAGGGATATTTCTACTCCCTCTTCACCGTGGCGCAGTAAGAGAACCCGTAACGGCAGAACGACAAATCGGTGTTTGTTGAATATATGCTGTCATTGCGAGCCAGTGTGCACACTGGCGTGGCAATCCCCCGGTTGAACGGAACCATGTAACAACTACCACCAAAAAACGCATCGTTTCCCCACTCTGTAGGGCAATTGTTGATACATTTCCTCTCTAACCGGGGGATTGCCACACCAGCGTGCGCGCTGGTTCGCAATGACAGGTAATCTGGGGAATAACGGACAATATACGGTATAATAACCGGGCTAAGATTCTGAATCCGGGGCATTCCGGATCGAAATGAGGTTATTTGATTATGGAAAGAAAAGTCGGCACCGTGTCCAGAGGCATCCGTACCCCCATCATCCGGGAGGGGGATGATCTGGCGAAGATCGTGGTGGACAGCGTCCTGGAGGCCGCCGAGAGCGAGGGCTTCTCCCTCCGGGACCGGGATGTGGTTGCGGTTACCGAGTCCGTTGTAGCCCGGGCACAGGGCAACTACGCCACCGTGGACGCCATTGCCAAGGATGTCCGCGCCAAGCTGGGCGGGGAAACCATTGGCGTGATTTTCCCCATTCTGTCCCGGAACCGGTTCGCCATCTGCCTGCGGGGCATTGCCATGGGCGCGAAGAAGATCGTGCTGATGCTGAGCTACCCCTCCGACGAGGTGGGCAACGCTCTGGTGAGCCTGGACCAGCTGGACGAGGCTGGGGTGAATCCTTACTCCGATGTGCTGACCCTGGAAAAGTACCGGGAGCTGTTCGGCGCCAACCCCCACCCCTTCACCGGTGTGGACTATGTAAGCTACTACGGCGACCTGATCCGCCAGTGCGGCGCGGAGGTGGAGATCATCTTCGCCAACGATTGCCGCACCATTCTGAACTACACCAAAAATGTGCTGACCTGTGATATCCACAGCAGGGCCAGAACCAAGCGGCTGCTCCGGACTGCCGGGGCGGAGCGGGTGTTCGGCCTGGACGACATTCTGAACGAGAGTGTGGACGGCAGCGGCTATCAGGAGCGGTTCGGCCTGCTGGGTTCCAACAAGTCCACCGAGGACAAGATCAAGCTCTTCCCCAGAGAGTGCACCCCGCTGGTGCTGGACATTCAGCAGCGGCTGCTGGAAAAGACCGGCAAGCACGTGGAGGTTATGGTCTACGGCGACGGCGCTTTCAAGGACCCCGTGGGCAAAATCTGGGAGCTGGCCGACCCCAGCGTTTCCGTGGCCAACACCCCGGGCCTGGAGGGCACCCCCAATGAGCTGAAGCTCAAGTATCTGGCGGACAATGATTTCGCTGACCTTTCCGGCCAGGCTCTGAAGGAGGCCATCGAGGAGCGCATCCGTCAGAAGGGCGACGTGTCCGGCACCATGGCCTCCCAGGGCACCACCCCCCGGCGGCTCACCGATCTGATCGGCTCGTTGTGCGACCTGACCTCCGGCTCCGGCGATAAGGGCACCCCTGTGATCCTGATCCAGGGCTATTTCGACAACTATACCAGCTGATTTGGACGAAAAGCGCCGTGGAGCTGTTCCATGGCGCTTTTGTCAAAAGGAGGGAATATATGGCATACGCGATTGCGGTTCTGGTGGGGTATCTGGCGGGGTGCTCCAATATGGCATACTACATCGCCCGGTGGCGGGCCGTGGACCTGCGCGGCGGCGGAAGCGGCAACCTGGGGGCCTCCAACGCCACGGTGCTGCTGGGCTGGAAGGCCGGAGTTTTGGTGGCGGTACACGACATCGGCAAGGCAGCGTTGGTGGTGCTTGCGATGAAATGGCTGTTTCCCCACGCGGCCAACGTGGGCAGCGTGGCGGGGGTGGCCTGCGTGCTGGGGCATATTTTCCCCTTCTACCTCAAATTCCGGGGCGGAAAGGGCTTTGCCTCTTACATTGGCGTGACCCTGGCCCTGAACTGGAAGCTGGCGCTGATCGTGCTGGCGGCGGTGGTGATCGTTACCGTGGTGACGGATTACATCGTCTGCGGAACCTTTACCGCCATCGTCACGGTGCCCGTGTACATGGGCTTTGCGACCCGCAGCTGGCTCCCGGCGCTGATTCTGGCCGCTGCCACGGCGGTGATCTTCTACAAGCACAGGGAGAACATCCCCCGGATGCTGAACCACACCGAACTGGGCCTGCGCAGTGCCCTCCGGGGAGAGAACAGAGTGAAATGACAACCGGACGGCAGCTGCTTCGCGAAATGGTGCTTTAGCTTACGAATTGACAATTGACAATTAACAATTGACAATTATGGAATCCCCTTCGGGGATGATTATAAATGACAGTCAGGGAAGCACGGCAGCCCGGTAAATTGGTGTTTGAAGCGCCGAAAAAATGCTGTCATTGCGAGGAGCGCAGCGACGTGGCAATCCCCCGGTTGAAAGGAACCAGGCGACGATTTCCGCCAAATAACGCAGCAGTTCCCGATTCTTATGGCGCTTTTCGGCACATTTCCCCTCTAACCGGGGGATTGCCACAACCAGTCTGCGGACTGGTTTCGCAATGACAGGTAATCTGCAGCGCACC
>SFHI01000123.1 GCA_004555705.1 Clostridiales bacterium
TCAGGCAATCGCTACTCCAACTGCCTGAATGGAGGAACGCTGACTCACAGCAGCGATGGATATGGAGTTCCCATCAGTCGTATTTCATTCAACAGCTTTGATAATTGCTATTTTTCCAAAGTCGGCTACCAAGGCGGCACGCTCTGGGAAGACCCCAGCAAATCCGGCACGAAAGTAGGCAGCCTGTCAGACGGTAGTGTCGCTTATCTTATGGGTAACTATTTCGGACAGGTTATCGGAACCGATCCATACCCTGTTCTGCTTACCGCTTCCAATAAGGTTCATAAAGTAACCATCACAGGGGAACTTCAGAAGACTTTATATGTCACCCATAACAGGCAGATAAGCCTGACATTAGAAAATCCCGATCTCAAATTATTCTTGAATGACGCAGAATTTTCACTTTCAACGCCCATTACGGAAGACCTTGCTTTGACATCCAAAACAGTAATCTCGGTGATCGCAAGCGGAAATTGCGGCAACCAGGGTGATAATCTGAAATGGACATTATCCAGAGATGGCGTGCTTACAATTACGGGAATCGGGGGCATGAGCGACTATGGAAGCAGCAACGCTCCCTGGGTTGACTACCGCGACAGCATCCAAAGTGTTGTTTTGGAGTCCGGTGTGACCCAAATTGGTAAATACGCGTTCAGTGGTTGCAGCAACCTCACCGATGTCACAATCCCAGAAGGTGTGACCGGCATTGCAGCCTATGCATTCAATCGATGCACGGGGCTGAAAAGCATAAGCATCCCGGACACCGTAACGAGCATTGGCGAGTCTGCGTTCCGTTCCTGCAGCAGCCTGGCCGATGTTACCATCGCAGACAGCGTGAACAACATTGGCGGCCTTGCGTTCGCCGACTGTACCAGCCTGACCGGCATCACCCTCCCCAGCAGTCTGAAGACCCTCGGCTCGAATCCGTTCGGAGGCTGTACTCAGATAACCGCCCTCACGATTTCCGAGTCGAATTCCAGCTTCTGCTCCGTGGATGGTGTTCTGTTCAACAAGGCTTGTTCAAGAATTCTTGCCGTACCCGGTGGGATAAGCGGAAGTTATTCCATCCCGGATGGGGTGATCAACATTGCCTCCTGTGCATTTTGGGGCTGCAGCAGCCTGACCGGAGTCACCATTCCGGATGGTGTCACCAGAATTGACTCCTCTGCGTTCTCTGGCTGCAGCAGCCTGACCGGAGTCACCATCCCGGAGGGTGTGACCCACATTGGTGAGTCTGCGTTCCGTTCCTGCAGCAACCTGACCAGCATCATCATTCCGGGCAGCGTGACCAGCATCGACTCCGATGCGTTCTCCGGTTGCAGCAGCCTGACCGGAGTCACCATTCCGGATGGTGTCACCGGAATTGACTCCTATGCGTTCTCTGGCTGCAGCAGCCTGACCAGCATCATCATTCCGGGCAGCGTAACCCGCATTTACGGCTACGCGTTCGAAGACTGCAGCAGCCTGACCAGTATTACCTTCTCCGGCGACGCGCCCACAATTTACGACCCTGCCTTCAAAAACGTTACCGCCACGGTGTATTACCCGGCGGATAACAGCACTTGGACGGGAAAAAGAACCGATCACGGCGGCAAGCTCACATGGAAGGCCTACGGCACTGTTGCCAGCGGCACCTGCGGCGATAATCTGACCTGGAAACTCACCGATTACGGTGTCCTCACCATCTCCGGCACCGGAGCCATGTACGATTATCCATACCGCAACGCCCCCTGGTATGCCAACCACAGCAGCATCCAGAAGATTGTTTTGGATTCCCGCCTGACCTATATTGGTGAACGCGCGTTCGATGGCTGCAGCAACCTCACCGATGTCACCATCCCGGAGAGCGTGACCGGCATTGGCCGCTTCGCGTTCGCTTTCTGTCATAGTCTCACCGGTATCACCCTTCCCAGCGGACTGACAACCCTCGGCTCGAATCCCTTCGGATGCTGTAACCTGCTGACCTCCATCACGATCCCTGAGACGAATGCCAGCTTCCGCTCCGTGGACGGCGTTCTGTTCAACAAGGCCTGCACCGAAATTCTCTCCGTTCCTTCCGGGAAAAGCGGTAGCTATTCCATCCCGGAGAGTGTGACCGGCATAGGTTCCAATGCCTTCGCGGGCTGCAAAAGCCTGACCGATGTCATCATCCCGGAGGGTGTCACCAGTATTGCCAACGCCGCGTTTTATTATTGCAGCGGTCTCACCGGCATCACCATTCCGGAGGGTGTCACCAGCATTGGCGAGTCAGTGTTTGAGGGCTGCAGCGGCCTCGCCGGCATCACCATCCCGGGCAGCGTAACCAGCATTGATCGCTATGCGTTCTCCCGCTGTAGCAGTCTGACCAGTATTACCTTCTCCGGCGACGCTCCCACAATTAACTACAGTGCCTTTGATAATGTTACCGCCACGGTGTATTATCCGAACGGCAACACCACCTGGGAAAACGTCGCAGGGAAAAGCTACGGCGGCACCCTCACCTGGGAGGCCTACGGCCCCGCAAGCGAGGTCGCCAGCGGCATCTGCGGCGAACATCTGACCTGGGTGCTGACCTCCGACGGTGTCCTCACCATCAACGGCACCGGGGATATGTATAATTACTCCTCCGTTTCCTCCACCCCCTGGTATAGCCACGCAAGCAGCATCACCTCCCTTGTGGTGACGGAAGGCGTTACCTGCATCGGCAGCTATGCTCTCCGTGCCACCGGCCTGAAGTCTGTTTCCTTCGGGAATGCCTCGCTGTCTTTGGGGAATTACAGCTTTGCCTATTGCGAATCCCTGACATCCATTGATTTTGGCTCCGGGACAATCCAGCCGGGAGAGTATGTCTTTATGGGCTGTACCGCCCTGACCTCCGTCCACGTTCCGCAGAATGTGGTCATGAATGGCAGCTATAACGAGATCGGGTCTGGAAAAGGAATGTTCTCCTCGTGCAGCAATCTGCAAACCGCCACTGTGGATTGCAGCTATGTAGGTCCCTTCTTCTTTGAAAGCTGCTACGGCATGACCCAGGCAACCTTCACCAATCCCAATGTTCGGTTCTACTACCTGGAGAATAATGACAGCCACCCCTTCAATGCCGGCAGCAAAACAATGAACGTGGAAGTTGTGGGCTGCCTCTGCTCCCAGGCCAATCTGCTGGTTCAGAAGGGGCAAAGAAGTGACATTACGCTTACCTTCTCCCAGATTGCCGGGGATACCACCCAGCATACGGAGCAGGTGCTTCCCGGAACCGCCACCTGTACGGAAGCCGGCCTGTCCGAGGGGCTCTTGGTCACACCGAGGAAACCATCTCCGGCAAGGCTGCCACCTGTACCGAGACCGGCCTGACCGACGGCAAGAAGTGCTCCGTCTGCGGGGAGATTCTGGAGGAGCAACAGACCATTCCCGCATCGCACAATTTTGTGGACGGAGTTTGCAGCGGATGCGGCGCCATCAGGGGAAGCTGCGGCGCGGATGGGGATAATCTCACCTATCTCCTTACCACGGACGGCAAACTTACCATTTCCGGAAGCGGAGAAATGGCCGCTTATTCGACAAGCGATCCTGCACCCTGGTACTCTGAGCGCACCAGAATCACCTCGGTCGTTCTTACGGATGGTGTCACCTCTATCGGATACAACGCTTTCTTTGGCTGCTCCGGTCTGACCTCTGTCACCATTCCCGATAGTGTCACCTCCATCAAAAGCTGGGCTTTCACTGGCTGCTTCAATCTGACCGACCTCACCATTCCCAATGGGGTCTCCTCCATCGAAAACAGCACTTTCTCTGGCTGCTCCGGTCTGACCTCTGTCACCATTCCCGATAGTGTCACCTCCATCGAAACCTTCGTTTTCTATAAATGCTCCAGTCTGACCGACCTCACCATTCCCGATGGGGTCACCTCCATCGGAACCAACGCTTTCTATGGCTGCTCCAGTCTGACCTCTGTCAACATTCCTGATGGGGTCACCTCCATCGAAAGCTGCACTTTCCAGGGCTGCTCCAGCCTGACCTCCATTTCGATTCCCGAAGGGGTCACCTCCATCGGAAGCAGCGCTTTCTATGAATGCTCCGGTCTGACCTCTGTCACCATTCCCAAAAGCGTCACCTCCATCGGAGACTGGGCTTTCTATGAATGCTCCGGTCTGACCGACCTCACCATTCCCGAAGGGGTCACCTCCATCGGAACCGGAGCGTTCTCCGGCTGCTCCAAGCTGGCCACCGTGCAGTTCCTGGGGGATGGCTTCACCGGAACTGACACCATTTTCAACAACGCGGTTACGGCTTATTACCCCAATGGAAACACCACCTGGACGCAGGAAATCCGGGACAGCTACGGAAGCTATGTCACCTGGGCAGAGGCTTGTACCAACGGAACAACCCATACGGAAGTCATTGATCAAGCCAAGGCTCCCACCTGCACCGAAACCGGTCTGAAGGAGGGCAAGCATTGCTCTGTCTGCGGCATGGTACTGGTCGCCCAGGAAGAAATCCCCGCCACCGGCCACACTGAGGAAACCATCCCCGGCAAGGCTGCCACCTGTACCGAGGACGGCCTGACGGACGGCACGAAGTGCTCTGTCTGTGGGGAAATTCTGACCCCCCAGAAAGAAATCCCCGCCACAGACCACACCAAGAAAACCGTCCACGGCTACGCAGCCACCTGTGAAAAAGACGGCCTGACAGATGGTACGGTCTGCTCTGTCTGCGGCGCGGTACTGGTGGAGCAGACGGTTATCCCTGCCTCCCACACGCTCTACAAGGTCGAGGGCAAGGACGCCACCTGCACTGAGAACGGTGTGATTGCGCATTACCGCTGCAAGGTTTGCGGCAAAAAATTTGCGGATGAATCCGCCGAGACGGAATTGAGCAACACCGTCCTCCCCGCCGGACACCGGTTCGACGAAAACCATCAGTGTAAGCTCTGCGGTAAAATCGGCGGCGAATGGGGCGATCAGGGAACCTGGGAGCTGGTTGACGGGTGCCTGACCATTCAGGGTTCTCCAATGATTGACCAGCTCTGCCCGGCTCTGAGCGACGCCCCCTGGGGAATTTACAGCGATGACATTCACGAGATCGTAATTGGCAATAACGTCGGTATCAGCGAAAACGCCTTCGCGAATCTGGCGAATCTGGAAGCCGTGACCATCTCCGCCATAGACGGCATCCGGGACAATGCCTTTGCGGGCTGCGGGAAGCTAAACACCATCACCTTTACGGAGGCTGTTCCCTTTGCAATCAGCCAGACCGCCTTCACCGGCGTCACGGCCACGGCCCACTACACGGTTGATTGCAACACCTGGCTGTACAGCAATCTTCAAAACTACGGCGGGAACCTGACCTGGGTGGAGCATGGTGATAACGCCAAATTGATTGCCATTAATCATTACGGTTCTTCCGGCGGCATTGGCTCCTTCCGTGTGCAGACCTTCCCCAATACCACTACCGCCGACTGCGAGTTTACCCTGAGCCAGGAAGGAATTATCGAGCTTACCTCCGAATTCTTCCGGGGCGCAGCCTACAAAGAGCTCAGCCCCGGTGAGGTCACGGTCACAGCCCGGGATAAGCGGACCGGCCTGACCGCCTCCTTTACCATCCTTGTTCCCGATACGAATCCGAAGGACATTGAATGCCCCTATGAGGAAGAAATCCTCATTGACGGCTACATCGTCCGCAGAGAGTACCGGTTCACCCCAAAAACCACCGGTTACTATGTGAGCTATAACAGCTATATGGGCGAAGCCGGCGGTATCACGGTTACCCAGGGAGATTCCCAGGTGGAACGGTTCAGCTCCCAGTATGTCAGCGGCGGAGAATACGGTGTGTATTACCTGACCGCCGGCGAAACCTATTCCATCTGCCTGGAATGCGACAGCGGGCAGTACGGAACCAACATAACCTTCCGCTGGAATGCGGCGGATACGCAGATCACCTCCATTTTCTTCGAGGAAGAAACGCTTCAGTTCGACCTGACTCCCGGTACGGAGGGCCAATCCGCCTGGGTGCGTGTCTGTGTCGCTCCTGGGGAATGCTCCGACCCGATTACTTGGAGCATCGGCGATTCCGATGTGGCGGAAATTCAGGGCAGCGATGGCTATGATTGCTACCTCACCCTGAAAAACGTGGGAACCACCACGCTGACCGCCACCTGCGGCGGAATGAGCGCTTCCGTTCCCCTGGTGGTTCACGCCCCGGTGGAACTGAAGCTGAACCAGACCGCCCAGGTGACTGCCTACGAAAACACCTCCGACAGATTGATTCAATTTACTGCGGACGAAACCGCCCAATATGTATTCACTGTGCAGGGCGCTTCCAGTGTGTACATCGACGGACAGCGGCAAGACCCGAACGGTTATGGCGCCGACGGCGAGACCTATTTTGCAAAGGTGTCCGCCGGACAGACCCTGGTGCTGCGCCTCACGCGGCAGAGTCCGCGCCCCAGAGCATGGAGCTGATCTGCCTCAGCAACACGCAGCATGAGGTTTCCTTCGGTGTGCGCTTCAGCCCTGCAGCCTCCATGGAGGAAATCGTAAGCTGGGAAATCAGTGACCCGGATCTTCTTGGAGAGTCGTCCTTCAGTGGCCTTAACAGCAGCAGGAAATACTACATTCCCTACGCCAAGGGCGAGGTTACGGTAACCGCAACCAGCGCGTCCGGCCTGACCGCAAGCTGCACCCTTACCGTGGGCCAGGTCATTGCGCCGACCTGTACTACAGGCGGTTTCACAATCAATACCTGTTCTGTCTGCGACGAAAAAACCATAGCCTCCCGGGTGGACGCCCTGGGGCACGACCTCACCCACCACGATGCCCAGGCTGCCACCTGTACGGAAATCGGCTGGGAAGCCTATGACACCTGCTCCCGCTGCGATTACACCACCTACGAAGAGATTCCCGCCACGGGGCATACCCTTTCCCATGTAAACAGCACACCCGCCACCTGCACAGAAGAAGGCGTCAAGGAACACTACAACTGCTCTGTCTGCGGTAAGAACTTCGAGGATGCACAGGGCACTCAGGAAATGAGCGACACCTCCGTCCCCACCAAGGCGCATACCCTCACCAAGGTGGATGGTACGGAAGCCACCTGCACGGAATCCGGTGTCAAGGCGCATTACCACTGCTCTGTCTGTGACAAGGACTTCGAGGATGCAAACGGCACCACGGAAATGACCGATACCTCCATCCCCGCCAAGGGACACAGCCTCACCAAGGTGGAGCGTTCGGAGCCCACCTGTACCGAAGATGGTGTCAAGCTGCATTACCACTGCTCTGTCTGCGGCAAGGACTTTGAGGACGAAAACGGCTCCAAGGAACTGACCGATACCTCCATCCCCGCCAAGGGACACGGCCTCACCAAGGTGGAGCGTTCGGAGCCCACCTGTACCGAAGATGGTGTCAAGCTGCATTACCACTGCTCTGTCTGCGGCAAGGACTTTGAGGATGCTAACGGCACCAAGGAACTGACTGGCACCTCCATCCCCGCCAAGGGACACAGCCTCACCAAGGTGGAGGGTTCGGAACCCACCTGTACGGAAGCAGGTATCAAGGAACATTACCACTGCTCTGTCTGTGACAAGGACTTCGAGGATGCAAACGGCACGAAGGAAATGACCGATACCTCCATCCCCGCCAAGGGACACGGCCTCACCAAGGCGGAGCGTTCGGAACCCACCTGTACGGATAAGGGTGTCAAGGCGCATTACCACTGCTCTGTCTGCGGCAAGGACTTTGAGGACGAAAACGGCACCACGGAAATGACCGATACCTCCATCCCCGCCAAGGGACACAGCCTCACCAAGGTGGAAGGTTCCGAACCCACCTGTACGGAAGATGGTGTCAAGGCGCACTTCCACTGCTCTGTCTGCGGCAAGGACTTTGAGGACGAAAACGGCACCACAGAAATGACCGACACCTCCATCCCCACCGTCGAACACGAATGGGGCGAGTGGGAGGTGACCACACCCGCGACTTCCGAGGCTGACGGTGAGGAAACCCGGAAATGCGTCAACTGTCAGAAGGAGGAAACCAGACCTCTGGCCTACACCGGAAACCGGCTGGAGCTCACTGGAACAGAACTGGAAAACCAGGGCACCGTCTGGATCGACGGCGTGCCTGTCTCCGTTCAGAAGGACGGCAGCGGCAATCCCTATGTGACCCTGCCCGAGAATTCCTCCTCCATACTCGTGACCTATTCCTTCAACACCGGCTCCGGAGACCGCCACACCCAGTATCCCACCGGGATGAAGGTATACCGGGTCGAAAAGACCGATTCCGGCCTGACCGTGGCGCACCTGCCGGAGCTGGATAATCTCCTGCAGTATTCCGGCTGCTCCATCCGCATTGTGGGTGTCAAGGGTATCCGGATGATCACCTCCATCAGTAAGAGCACCCGTTCTTCCCTGATGGGAGACGGTCTCGCGGGCTTCAAGCTGGTGGAATACGGCACGGCGCTCTGCCGGGCCAGCGCGCTGGAGGGCGGCGCCCCCATGGTGCTGGGCACTCCGGGCGTAAAATCCAACTACGCCTATAAAAAGGGCGTGGCCGACCCCATCTTCAAGGATACCGGCAGCCTCATCCAGTACACCAATGTTCTGGTGGGCTTTAGCGATGAGGACTGCAAGGAGGACATTGCCATGCGGCCCTACATCACCCTGGAGGACGAAAAGGGCGGCACCGTCACCCTCTACGGCGGCATTGTCTACCGCAGCATCGGCTACATTGCCTACCAGAACCGCAGCGCCTTCACCCCCGGCTCCAACGCGTACAACTACGTCTGGGACATCATCCACTACGTCTACGGCAAGCAGTATGACGCGGACTATAAAGGATAAGGAGCGAACCGAAAATGAAAAAATTCTTAGCCATCCTTTTGGCCCTGGTGCTGATCCTGTGCGCGGGCTGCGGGAAAACCTCCCCGGAGCCGGAGACCCAGGCCCCTACGGAAACGGAAGCACCCACGGAAACCGAGCCCACCGAAACCCAGCCCCCTGAAACCACGGAGCCTCCCACCCAGCCCCTCCCCGAGACGGAGGACGCTGCGATCCTGGCGGATCATGTTCCCGCAATCCTCGCCATTTTCTCCCGGGGGGATACCCTGGATGTGGTGGGAGAATATGACGAAAGCTATTATGTGGTGAAGCTGGAGCAGGGCTACGGCCTGGTGGAAAAACAGCTGCTTGCCCTGCCCGATGCCGAAAGCTACGAGCTGTCGGGTACCCCCATCCAGTCCCTGACCACCAACACCCGGGTGGAGGTTCTGGATGATCTGGGCGAAGTCCTGGTGGTGAAGGTGGGCGATCTCACCGGCTTCCTGGCTGCGGATACCGTCAGCCGCAGCGTGATTCAGGGCGGAGGCGGTTCCGGTGGCTCCGGCGGAAGCTCCGGCGGCCAGGACGGCGGCGACATCTCCTTAGGCATCAACGGAGGGATCACCCTTCTCTCCGCCATCCGCCAGGAGGGCGACGTCACCGGACAGGCAACCGTCCGGGCTGACGGAACGGAGGTTATATTGGGCTTCTATGACCGGGACGACATCGCGAAGATCGTTATTGAGGCCGGATTCTGTGAGGATTGGGAGGGCTACTGCACCGTGCTGCTGGACGACCTGTATGCCCATGTCCCCCAGAACCTGGTAAGAACCTCCGGTGAGGAAGCCTACACCCCCTGGGACGGCTACGCCAAGTACAGTGCACAGCTCTATGGCAACTTCTACCTCCAGGGAGAAGGAACCATTCTCCCCTCCAACACGGTGGTTCATGTGCTCTGCGATCTGGGCAGCTGCTACCTGGTCACCGTGGACGAGACCACCGGCTATATTGCCAAGGACTATGTAAGCCTGACCCGAAGCTCCGGCGGCTCCGGTTCCGGCGGCAGCTCCGGCGGCTCCGAGTGGTCCGACCCCGTCCTGTGAAACGCACCCCCTGCCCCACCGGGCAGGGGGTTTTCACTGTCCCCGGATGAACAGAAAGGAAAAACTCCTGTTGCAATAAGTCCTCCCGGGGACTATAATACGATGTAAAAGCAGATAAATTGTTGTTTACAAAAAAACGCTGTCATTGCGAGCCAGTGCGCACACTGGCGTGGCAATCCCCCGGATAGAGGGGAAATGTGCAAAAAACGGACAAACGCCCTAACGAAC
>SFHI01000026.1 GCA_004555705.1 Clostridiales bacterium
GCCGCCACCCTTGGCATCCTCCACCCAGAGCTTCCCTTTGTGGAGCTTGACGATTTCCGCCGCGATACACAGCCCCAAACCAAAATGGGAGCGGTGGGAACGGGCGGTTTCTCCCCGGTGGAAGCGCTCAAAAATTCGGGTTTTCTCGCGGTCCGGCACTCCTGGGCCGGTGTCCGAAACGGTGATCCGGGCGCTGTTTCTTCCCAAACCCAATTCCAGCCGGATATCGCCGGGGGCAGGGGTATAGGCAAGGGCGTTGTCCAGGAGAATGGACAGCACCTGCGTAATCCGGTCTTTATCAAGCTGCATGACCGGCACATCCCTTTCCGGCAGGGTCAGGGACAGGGCAAGGCCCTTTTCTTGCGCCAAAGGGGAGTAGGTCTCATAAACCGTAAGCAGAAGCATATCCAGCTCCACATCTTCGGTTTTTACCTCCCAGCTTTGGCTGTCGGCGCTGGCAAGGGTCAGCATATCTCCAAGCAGCCGGGACATCCGTTTCCCCTCCCGGCGAATCATATCCGAAAATAATGTCTGTTGGGCAGGGGATGCGCACTCTGCCCGCTCCCAGGCAGAGGCCGCGGACAGGATCGCCGTCAGAGGCGTTCGCAGCTCATGGGAGGCAGCGGCAATAAATTGCGCCTGACGCTGCTGGTTCTCCTGAATGGGGCGAAGCATTTTCCCGGTGAAGCACCAGGAAAATGCGCCCAAAAGCGCCACGGCAACCAACGCCGCAATACATACCACCATGCGCTGCCGATGGATGCCATTCTCCATTTCGTTCAGAGGATACAGCAAGATCAGTTCCAGCACAGATCCGTTTTTCGGAATCAGCGACACCCCGGCGAAATAGCCTGCGCCATCTTCTCCCTGGAGGGAAAAGGCGCAGCTTCCGCCGTCCCGGGCACTTACGGCGCTCAGATCAAACTCCGATACGGCCCGATCCCGTGCCTGCTGAAACTCCGGCGCAAGGTTATTTCGTTCCGCAGACAACCCCATGGAAAAAAGGGGCGTTCCCCCATCCTGAATGGAAATAGAAAAACGCCCGGAGCTCTCCATCTGCCGCAGCCAGGTGGCAGAAAGCTGGTTCTGTACCCCCAGATAGGAGGACACTGTGCTGAGATTGCCGGAGAAATTCTGATAGGTTTGGGCCCGGGTATTTCTTTCGGAAATAAACAGACACAGCAGGGTCATGCCTACCAGGATCGCCCCGGTAATGACCGTATTGAACGCCGTCAGCTTCCAGCGAAGTCGATTAACCATAGCGCTCCTCCAACCGGTATCCTACACCCCGGACGGTTGCCAGCTGTAAGCGGCTTCCTACCTTGCGCAGGCTCCGCCGGAGAAAATAGGTATAGTTGTCCAGATTACCGTCCTCCACATCGCAGTCCATGCCCCAGACCCTCAGGAGGATGGTTTCCCGGGGAAGGGTCTGACCCGGATTGCGCAGAAACAGCTCCAGCAGGTCGCCCAAACGTTTGGACAGCTCTGTGGACTGCTCCCCACGGTGCAGGGTCAGGGTTCGGGGTTCATAGGCAATATCGCCAAAGGAAAGGGTTTCGTCATTTTGGAGGGAAACGGGACGGCGCAGTACACAGCGAATCCGGGCCAGCAGTTCCTCAAAGGCGAAGGGCTTCACGATATAGTCATCCGCGCCGCTGTTCAGCCCTTGGGTGCGGTCACCCACCTGTCCCAGCGCCGTCAGGAAAATCACCGGGGTGGAAATGCCCTCCCGGCGCATAGTTCGCAGCACCTCCATACCGTCCAGCCCTGGCAGCATCCGATCCAGCAGAATCAGGTCGTGAACCCGCTCCCGGATAAACAGCAGCCCTTCCTCTCCGTCCCGGCTGACATCCACCGAAAAGCCCTCCTGCCGCAGCTGGAAAGGAATGGTTTGCCCCAGGCTCTCGTCATCCTCGATCAGCAATATCCGCATTGTCTTGCCTCCTTACCGACCACAGCGCCAGGATTGCGGCCGCTGTGGAAGCTCCCATTGATTTTACCATATTCAGGAGCATTTGCAACTGTCCGCTCCCCAGAGGGGTGAAGAGAATCCGAAAGAAGTTAACTTTTTGCCCTTCCAGCCATTTCCCCCAGAAGGAAAAATCCGACCAGCGGGAGGGAATCATGTCCGGCGGGATGACCAGATGTTTCGTAAGGAGCCAGAACGTTCCCGCTGCCAGCCCCAGAGCAAGAACGATCTTTCCCAACAACGGCAGCTGGTTTCCTGAAAGGATGCCATGCAATGACAGTTTCCGCCAGCCCTTTCCCAGGCGGCAGCAGGCCGTCAAGAGCAGAATAGCGGGGAATAGCAGCAGCAGATTCTCAGTCAGTGCCAGAAACGGATAGAAGTCCATCACCGTTCCAACCAAGCCCCAACGCAGCAAGAACTGTTCTCCCAGGGTCTTCCCGTTTTCTGCCGACAGAGCAAGCACACACCGGTTCAGGGAATCCTCGTTCTTTGCCATGGTTATCATGGTTGGGCGGAGGGCGGGAACGGTCCCCAGAACCCGGCAGGCAACCCCATCCCGCAGAAGGGACTGACCGCCGCAGAGGGTGGTCCCAAACAGGGTCTGGGCCGTTTCCTCGTCAATCAGGCACCCTTTCTGCCAAACAAGGCACCCTGCTCCTATCAGCTCTGGATTTCCCGACAAGGAAACCAGCGTAACCTGTGCAGATGCCCCGGTTTCCAGGCAGGAAACCGTCTGCCGGTCTCTTTCTCCCCAGAAGCAGAAGCCAACTGGGTCATCTGCTTCCTCCTGGGAGAAAATGACTTCCGCCGCGGCAGCATCAATACCCTGCTCCAACACAATATGTACCAAATCCTCGTTCTGCCCTGCCACACTCCATGAGAAGATCGCCCAGATGTACAGAACCACCCCAGCCAGCAGCTGATAACAGCGACTGCGTTTTTTTCTGTCCATATCAGCCAACCCGGACGCGGCTGCCGCTGTCCACCGCCCGATCGGAACCCACGATGACCTGCTGTTTGCTACTCAGCACCCCATCTGCCAGAGCCGCCGTGGTTTCGTTCCGCTCCAATACCGTGACGCTGACCTTCCGTGCCTGCTGTTGAGCACCCAGGACGGTATTCACCTGCTCCACCACCAGCACATAGGGCTGATTTCTTGCGTCCAGATGAAGGGCGGACACCGGAACGCAGCAGGAATAGGGCTGAGACCTCCGGGTGAAGCTCAGCTCGGCGCTGACTCCCAGAGAAAGGGTATTCGTCGGGAGCTGTACCGTCAGCCGGTAGCCGCCCTCCGTTTCTTCGCTGGGGGAAAAGGTGGTGACTGGCAAATCCTCGTACCGTTTTCCGGTGCTGCTCGCCCGGAGGGTCACCCGGTCACCCACCCCGATGTATTTGCTCTGTTCCTTCGTGACCAGGCCGGAGAACATGCAGCCCTGGCTCAGGTCAGCCAACAGCATGGCGGTGGTATCGGTGGTTTTTTCCCCGGTCTGGACATGACACCGGGTCACGATCCCATCCACGGGGGAGAGAATTTTCCCCTCCGCCTCCAGAAGGGCTTCCAGCTTGCTTAGGGCCAGGGCCATTTGATCGTAGGTGATCTGGCCGATTTGGGCTGTATGATTGCTGCCGTCGGGCAGATTGGCAGAGCTCACTGCCCGGCCATAGGCGGTCTTTGCGTTTTCCAGGGCGGACAACGCATCGTCGTAAACCTGCTGCGCTTTTTCCACGGCGTCCAAAAGCTCCTGCTCGGAACGGACCGGGCTGCCGGCCTGATGCTCCTGACGATAGGTTTCCAGCGCGGCGTTGGCCTCGTCCACCGCCTGCTTTGCCTGCTCCACAGTGGATTGGGCATCGGATAGCCGCTGCGCGTATTCCTCGCGCACGGCATTGGCGATGTCGTCGATCTCCGCTTGGGTTAATGTGTCCGTCTGAGGTTCCGCTGGGAACAAGACTTCCTCCGGGGGTACCGTTTCCTGCTGTGGCGCTTGCTCTCGTTCCTGTTCTGCACGGTCAATGGCCTCCTGAATCGTTTCCTCAATCTCCTGCTGGAGCAGTTCCAGGGCTGCCAGCGCCGCATCATAGTCGGATTTTGCTTTCTGGCATTCCAAAACCAGAGCTTCCTCCTGCGCTTGGTCCTCTGTAATACCGTTATAATAGTTTTCCAGCGCCGCTTTGGCCCGCTCCAAGTCCCGGGCCGCCCGTTCCAGGGCAGTCTCCGCCTGGGCGACTGCGGAATTGTAGTTTTCCTCCGCCTGGGCCTGGGCATTGGAGCGCCGCTTCTGGGCGGCGGCGTTCTGGCTCCACGCGTCCAGGATGGAAAGCCGCTGCTTTTCCATGTTCTGCTTTTGGGTCAAGATGGTTTCCTCTAAGTAATCCAGATCCAGGGTGAACAGCACATCCCCCTGGTTTACCTGCTGACCTTCGTTGACGCGGACGCTGGCCACCCTCAGCCCCGCCACCGTGGTCACGGCCTGCTCCTGGTTTTGAAGGGTTTTTCCCGTAAGCTGCACGGTGTGGGTAATGGCGCCGCTGCCGGGAGCCGCGGTGGTCACCACAGCAGTGCCGTACTGGTAGACTGCTCTGGACAGCAGCGTAAACAGGAGCATCCCGGCGAAGAAGATTCCCACCAGCTTCCAGATACGGCCTTTCTCTTTTTTCAGATACATCTCAGTCCTTCCCTCCTGACAGGGCAATGCCCCGCTCCAAATATTCTTCACAGCTGATAAATAACAGAAGCGCCGGAATCAGCATCAGCAGCGCTGCGGCAAACCCCATGCCCATGTTGGCCATCTCGATTTCCGGGAGGAACAGGGACAATGGCCACAGGGACTTGGTTTTCAGATATGTCATGGGCTGCTCAATCATGTTCCAGGAATCCAGGAAGGTTAATATCACCACCGACAGGATTCCCGGAGCCCCAAGGGGAATGGCAATCTGGACAAAAATCCGAAGTTCCCCCGCACCGTCCAGCCTGGCAGCTTCCAGGATTTCCTGGGGGATGGCCTTGAAGGTGCGGTGCAAAATGAAAACCGGAAAAGTGGAGAAAATGGCAGGCAGGATTACTGCCCCAGGGGTATCCAGCAAATGGAGCTCCTGCAGAACAAGGTACTGGGGAAACATCAATACCTGAAAGGGCATTAGCATCAGCACGATGTAGGCGGTTAGAATCACTTTCTTTCCCCGCAGGGGGAATCGGGCCAATGCCCATGCCGCCGCTACATCCACCAGGAGCTGTCCAGCCAGAATGCCCAGGGAAATCACCACAGAGTTCCAAAACATGGTGAAATACCCTGGACTGTCCAGCAGTACCTCCACCAGTGACCGCAGGGTGGGAGCCTCCGGCAGCGCAGACCATGCCACCATCCCCTCCCCGGTGGAGAAAACCGGAGACAGGTTCGCCTCCAATTCCCACTGGGCCGAAAACGCCCCAGTCACTGCAAACCAAATGGGAAAGCAAATCAAAAGTGTCAGCCCAAGCAGGGCCCCAAAAAGTAGCAATTTTCTGAATTTTTCCATTTTCTAATCCTCCCCATCCCAGGCTTTTCGCAGAAAGCCGATCAGGGTGAAAACCACTGCCGATGTCATCACAGAAGCGGCGGCAATTTTGTCGAAATCCAGCTCCCGAAACCAGTTGTTGTACAGATGCTGCAATAAGTACATGCTTTCATGGGGGTAATCTCCCGCAACCAGCCACGCCTCCCGGAACACCTTGAAAGAATTCAGCAGGGACAGTATGGCAATGGTATAGGCAGACCCTCTCAGGTTTGGAAGGGTAATGTGCAGAAAGGTCTGCCAGGCATTGGCTCCATCCACCTGGGCCGCTTCATACACACTCTCCGGGATGCCCGCAAGACCGGCCATCCACAAAACCACGGTATATCCCAGGTTTTTCCAGAGATAGCTGATGACCAGCATCCAAAAAGCGCTGCCGGAGCCCATCCAGTCCACCCCGCTACCGCCCAGCGCAAGAAGGGATGCGTTGATGAGTCCTTTTTCATGGAATAACACCTTCCACACCAGCACCACAGAGGCCGCCGGGACTGCCATAGGCATCAGGAAAGCACTCCGCAAAGTGCCTCCTACAAAGGGGATGGAGCGCACCGCAAGCGCCAAAGCGAGGGACAGCACAACCAGAAGGGGGACACAGACCAGGGTAAACCGGGCCGTGTTGGAAACGGCAATCTGAAACGCGGCATTTTTCAGAACCGCCAAATAGTTCTGAAATCCCATCCACCTGCCGCCGATGGCGCTTTGGAAAGACCTGACCAACACCTGAAGCATGGGCAGTAGGGCAAAATACAGAACCCCAAGGAAATTGGGCAGGAGAAATGCCCAATAGATTCTATTTTGTCTGGAAGCCGGGCGAACGCCCTTCCCTTTGCGCATCATATACTCGGATCCCTTCTGCTGTGTTTGACCTCCAGTTTATCCCGCGCACCTCTAAGCTGTCTCTAAGTCGAATACGATTCCATATCGTCATTCCTCCCTCGTTATGATACTGTCATTGTATCGGAGGATAAAAGGGATGTCGAATATGCCAAAGCCCCCGGCTCTGATGCAGAGAGCTGGGGGCGTGAACTCAAAATGTCATATCTTTGATAGAACAAAAAATCCGAACGCGCTCCAGATTGGGAACAAGTTCGGATTTTTCATGTATGGCGGACGATAACGGACTCGATGAAATTAAGGAGCCTTCGGCGTCCAGCCGCCGAAGGGGGGCTGTCTCACTAAGGAAAAGGTTCGTCAAATAGCATAAGGAAAAAGAAAAACTGTCATTGCGAACCAGTGACCGATGTCACTGGTGTGGCAATCCCTGACAGTTCTATTATTTGTGCAATTTTACTTTAATGAGACAGCCCCATTCAGATGGGTTCGAGTCCGTTGGAGGCAAAAAAAGAGGCCATCCAAAGGATGACCTCTTTTGTGGTGGACGATAACGGACTCGATGAAATTAAGGAGCCTTCGGCGTCCAGCTGCCGAAGGGTGCCAGTCCACCGGACTGGCACATTCAGATGGGTTCGAGTCCGTTGGAAATAAGAAAGAGGCCATCCAAAGGATGACCTCTTTTGTGGTGGACGATAACGGACTCGAACCGCTGACCCTGCGCACGTCAAGCGCATGCTCTACCAGCTGAGCTAATCGTCCGGGCGCATGATGTATTATATAGGAGCAAGCGGGTTTTGTCAAGTATTATTTCGCCCATTTATGCCGCGAAATCCACATCCTGCTCTCCCACAAAGGAAATCACCAGCTTATTTGGCAGGCACACGATGCTTCCGCCGCTTTTGCAGAAGCCCCGGTGCATACAGTAGTGGTCAGGGCAGTTGGCCTGGGTGACCGCGATGGCCCCGTCCCGGACGGTAATGACGTTTTCCCCGCCCCGGGGGGTGGTGACGGTGAATTCCTGATCAATCCGCAGGTCCACCGTGGCGATCAGCTCCCCATCGCTGCGGATCTCCGCCCGGACGGCCTCCGGTCCCGCGTTGAGCAGCACGATGCCGAGCCCCAGACTTACGGTAAGCAGCGCCAGCAGAAGCAGCAGCCAGGTTCGTGTTTTCATAGCGATCCCTCCCCGGGTAGTATTTGCAGAATACAGGTACCGTCATACCCGGCAGCTTGACAAATTGGTGTTTGTAGATTTCCGAACACGTTGCGTTGCTACCGTAGGGGCGGCTATTAGCCTCCCGAAAACGTTCTTACTTTTGAGCGTTTCCGATAAACGGAAGCATTTTCGTTGACGAAACCAAAGCGGGCGGATATTATCCGCCCCTACGATAACAAATCGCCAAACACCAATTTCCCGGGCTGCTGTGTGCGGACGATGAGGCTGACGGATACCGCGTTGGCCGCAGATGCTGACACCATTTTTGACATCATTTGTATGTCGGAATCCGGCGGCAGCCGAACTTTTCCATATCAAATTCATATCAAAAACGGGTCATCCCGAATGGGATAACCCGTTTTTGGTACGCCGGAAGGGACTCGAACCCCCAACCCTCGGAACCGGAATCCGATGCTCTATCCATTGAGCCACCGGCGCATTTGCTTTACAGCCTGAACATTATAGCAAGGATTTTCCCATTTGTAAAGAGGGAAACGGAAATTTTTCCGGAAAACCCGCCCCGGAGGGGGGCGGACACGGCTTCCGGGCGGGTTACGCCTTCCCAAACTCCAGAAACTGCCGGATATCCATGTCCAGACAGATGGACCGGTCCGCGATTTCCCGGGGGGCATAGGCCTGACCGGCATTCACGCAGGCGTAGACGGCCTCCGGGTTTTCCAGCGTGTACCGCCAGAAGGGGTACTTGATGATTCCCGGGGTGTTGTGCCCCACGCCCAGCTCCAGGTACAGCACCTTACCCTGCTTATGCCGCCGCAGGAAATCCGCATACCGTTCCTGGGCGGCGTACCAGCCCCGGTCCTGTACAAAGGTATCGTCACACCGCAGATTCATAGTCATCGGCGCCCCGCACACCGGGCACCGGGGAACAAGCCCGGAGGGAATTTTCATATCCTTTTGGGCGGCAAGCATCCGCCGGACGGCGGCTTCGTTGTCGTAGGTTTCCTTGTGACAGGCCTTTGCGCATTGCCACAGGCCGTAGTCGCCCTGGGTGTAGAACAGACGGCCTTTGTCAAAACCCGCCCGCTGGAATTGGTGATCCACATTGGTGGTCAGCACAAAATAGTCCTTGTCCTTCACCAGCGCCAGCAGCTCCTGATAAACCGGAAACGGTGCGTCCACATAGCGGTTATAGAAAATATGACGGCTCCACCAGGCCCAGTATTCCTCCAGGGTTTCGTAGGGATAAAAGCCTCCGGAGTACATATCGGTGATGCCATATTTCTGATGGAAGTCGGAAAAGTACCGTTCAAACCGTTCCCCGCTGTAGGTGAGCCCGGCAGAGGCGGATAACCCTGCTCCGGCACCGATTACGATAGTATCCGCGGAATTCCATGCGGTTTGCACCCGCTCAATGGAGCAGTTTCCTGTAGATTCTCTCGTCCTGTTCTTTGAAAACATTGAATATCACCTTGATCTTGCTTCCGGTTTCGGCCTTGTATTTTTGTACCGTGTCCACGGCAATCTCAGCCGCTTTCTCATTGGGGAACATGAAAACGCCCGTGGAGATACAGCAGAAGGCAATGCTTCCCACCCTGTTTTCATCCGCCAGTGCCAGACAGGAACGGTAGCAGGATTCCAGCAGATCGCAATGCTCCTGTGTCAGCTTGCCCTGCACAATGGGGCCCACCGTGTGGATTACATACTCACAGGGAAGGTTGTAGGCGGGCGTGATTTTCGCCTGCCCGGTGGGTTCGGCATAACCCTGCTCCGCCATAATCTCCGCGCACTTCAAACGGAGCTGTACCCCGGCCCAGGTGTGGATGCAGTTGTCAATGCAGTTGTGGCAGGGCTGGTAGCAGCCGGTCATGCCGGAGTTGGCGGCATTGACAATGGCCCCGCATTCCAGGGTGGTAATGTCTCCCCGCCAGAGGTAGATGCCCTCCCGCACCGGGGACAGTTCAGACAGGCGGGTAATCTTCTTTGCTGCCAGTTCCTCTTGCAGGTAATCATCCTGCACCTCCAGAAATTCCTTGCTTGTGGCTGCCGGGCGGCGGACGTTCATCAAAGCGCGCAGAAGCTGCTTTTGACTTCCGTCATCTGCCGGGATCGCCTGAGCCTGCCGGGAGGACCGCTCCCGGAGCAATTCCTCAATTAAATATCTTCTTCGATCTTCCTGATTCATGGCACCCCGCCCACTTCCGCGGTGATTACCTCCGGTATGGATTCTTCGGAAAAGGTTGCTTTTTCCTTTACCTGGCATTACAATAGCACCGTAGCGCCGACTTGTAAAGTAAGAACAAAATTGTGCTGTAGTTACCAAAAAGAAACTGTTGGAGGTTTTTCTATGGAAGCGTGTAAATCAATCCCGGCGGAGAGCCTGCCGGACTGCCCGGTGGAAACCACCCTCATGCTGATCGGGGACAAGTGGAAGGTGCTGATCCTGCGGGATTTGATGCCCGGAACAAAGCGCTTTGGGGAGCTGAAAAAGTCCATCGGCCATGTTTCCCAGAAGGTTCTGACCGCCCAGCTTCGGGATATGGAAGCAAGCGGATTGGTAAACCGTAAGGTCTACGCCGAGGTTCCGCCCCGTGTGGAATATACGCTGACCGAGCTTGGCTACAGCCTGAAGCCCGTCCTGGATGCCCTGTGGAGCTGGGGTGAGGCGTACAAGGCCGGACAGTAGATGAAAGTGAAACCGTCCGAACCCGTGTTCTGCGGGTTCGGACGGTTTTTGGTCAGTCCAGGCCTATGGCGTCCCGGATTTCCTGCCGGAGGGCGGTCATGCCGGGGTCGGCCCAGAAGAAGAGGAGCTTCTGCTCCGCAGCGGTATCGCCGTCGGGCTTCGCCCCAAGGACAAAGACCGCGAAGGTGTCCGCGATGTCCTCGTGGAAATAGTTGGCCCCGTAGCGGCTGACGTAATGGGTGGGGTTGGCTTCGTAGTCCCCCACGGCGGTGACGCCCAGGTCCTTCCAGAACCGGTCGTAGAAGCCATAGCGGAAGGAACCGGGAATGAACCCGGCGGGGTCGTGGGTGTCGCTGCCCAGGGCCAGGTCGATCTGGGTTTCGTCCTCCAGCAGCACATGGCCGTACTCGTGGAGGATGGTGTAGGTCAGCTTGCTCCAGTCCCGGGGGGCACCGGTTTCGTCATACACGTCGTAGTAGTCAATGTTCAGGGAGAAGCGGGTGTTGTCCGAGGCGCCGTCCTCCCGCTTGACCGGGGAGGTGTAGGCCAGCACATTGCTGCACCCGTCGGTGAAGAGGTTGAATTCCGCGATTTTCAGCCGGGCGTCCCGGGGAAGCACGGAGCATACATAGTCCCAGACCCGCTTGTCCTGGGCGTCCGTCACCAGGGCCTGGCCCCCTTCCACCGGGTAGGAGGCCAGCACATTGGTGATGCCCACGCTGTAGCCGCTGACCGTCACGGCGCAGGGCTCCGAGAAGGTCAGGGTGATGTACTTGCTGTAGATTTCGTCCGCCCAGCCCTCGGCCCAGACCCCGTCCCGGTTGTCCCCGGCGCTGGCGGGCTCGCCGTACATCTCCCGCAGCAGGGCGGAAATCTGCTGGGCGGTATAGCCCGTCTCCTCCGGGCGCAGCTCAATGCTTTGCAGGTAGCCGTTGCGGTAGGTGTAGTAGGTGTTCATGGGGGCGTCCCCGCCGAACCAGTTCATACTGTAGCGGTAGGTTTCGTAGGTGTCCGACCAGCCGTTTCCCTCCACCGTCCACCGGTCGTCCCAGATGCCCGCCGCGCCGATGTAAGCCTCGCTGTCCGTAAGAGAGCTGCCGAAGTAGATCACATTCTGCCGGGTCTGACGGTAGACGTAAGTTCCCGCTTCCTCCCGGGCAGTCTCCCGGAAGGAGGGGGTATCCGAGGAGGCGATGTGCCTTCCCAGCTCCGATACCAGGTCCACCGCCTGCTGAAGCCGGGCAAGGTCAATCTGGTCCGGGGTATCCGCCGCGGTGTGGTACAGGTAGCCCCGGCCCTGCTGGGTCAGCAGCACCGCCGGAATCCGTGCCAGCTGGAAGGAGGCGTGGTCGCTGGCGGTCTCCGCCAGAAGGGGCAGGGAAGGGCCCAGCAGCTCCGTCAGGTAGTTGGGGCTGCCGTCCATGGTGCAAAGGCACAGTCCTTCGCTTCCCAGGCCGCCCAGCATATCCAGCTGAATATCTCCAATGATCCGCTCCCGCTCCTGCTCACTGAGGGAGGCGGTGTAGGCCCGGGAGCCCAGCTTGCCGTTTTCCTCGTCGGTGAAGCTGATAAACCGCAGCTCCGTGTCCGTGGCCACATCCTTCAGAGCCTGGGCCACCCCCAGCAGCACCGCCGCGCCGGAGGCGTTGTCGTTGGCCCCGGGGGCGTTGGGCACGCTGTCGTGATGGGCGGAGAACACCAGAATGTCCCCCTGGGGGTCGGAGCAGGGCTTTACGGCGATGACGTTGGCGCCCGTTTCCCCGGCGGCATTGGTATAGGACTGCAGGGTTACGTCATACCCCATTTCCCGGAACCGGCTTTCCAGATACCGGACGGCCTCCTTTTCCCCGTCGGAGCCCACGCTCCGGGGCACGGCGGACAGGGCCTCCAGGTCCTCCTGAAGCCCCGGCAGGTCCAAAATGGCCTGGGTTTCCCCGGACGGAACCAGCTCCGGCACAGCCGTCCGGGCGCACCCCGCCAGCAGCACCGCCGCCAGCAGCAGGGGCAGAATTGCTTTTCTGTTCATGGTTCATCCTCCGCAATAACAGACCGCGCGGTCTGATTTTGGGGCCACTATAGCACAAACAGACCGGATGGTCAATATCGTGATAGACTTTTTCACAATTCTCTGCTATAATACAAAACAAGGGATTCAAAAAACAGGAAGAAGATCAATTGGTGTTTGTAAGTGTGCGTTCCAAATAAACTGTCATTGCGAGACCAGTCCGCAGACTGGTCGTGGCAATCCCCCGGTTGAAAGGGACCAGGTAACGTTTTTCACCAAAAATCGCGGCAGTACCCACTTTTCCGGGCACTATTCGATACATTTCCCCTCTAACCAGGGGATTGCCACACCAGTGTGCGCACTGGTTCGCAATGACAGCAAAGATCGTACAAATACCACACTTCGGCAAATCGGATGCCGGGGAGGGGGAAAACCCATGAAACAGGAAGAAAAGAACCGAAAAAGCAGGGAGCATATCCTGAACTGCGCTTTCTCGGAGTTCGCGGAGCAGGGATACCGGGGGGCCTCCGTCAATACGGTCTGCGCCGCCGGGCACATCTCCAAGGGCCTGCTGTACCACTATTACAAGGACAAGGACGCGCTGTACCTGGCCTGTGTGGAGCGGTGCTTCCGGGAGCTGACCGGGGCGCTGAAGGAGCGGCTGGACGTGAAAACCGTGACCCCGGACCAGTATTTCTCCGTCCGGCTGGAGTTTTTCGGGGAACACCCGGAGCATCAGGCCCTCTTCTGCGACACGGTGGTGAACCCGCCGAAGCACCTTTCGGAGCAGCTGGCCGCCTGCCGGGAGCCCTTTGACGCGCTGAACGAGGCCATGCTCACGGCGCTTCTGGAGAAGGAAACCCTGGCCGATGGGCTCACCGTCCCGGACGCCATCCGCCAGCTGCGTGTGTTTGAGGACTGCGTCAGCTCCTACCTGAAAAACGCGGACCCCCAGGCCCGCCAGACCCAGCAGCACAACCTCCTGTGCCGCCAGACCTTCCAGACCATGCTCTACGGCCTCATCGCAAGGAACTGAAAAACCTGCCCTCTCCGCCCCCGGGGAGGGCAGGTTTTTTCCACGCCATCCTGCATTGCCCAGTTCGATAAATTGGTGTTTGAGAGGGTGCGTTGCAAATTACCTGTCATTGCGAGCCAGTCCGCAGACTGGCGTGGCAATCCCCCGGTTAGAGGGGAAATGTATCGACAATTGCCCTGCAGAGTGGGGAAACGTTGCGATTTTTGGTGGTAATCGTTACCTGGTTCCATTCATCCGGGGGATTGCCACACCAGCGTGCGCGCTGGTTCGCAATGACAGGTAATTTGGGGCGCTTCTCTACAAACACCAACTTATCGCGCTGATCGCCTGCGGGAATCCTTTTTTGCCTTAGATATTGACCGGATGGTCGGTTTGTGCTATACTGCTAAAAACAGACCATGAAGTCTATAAATCCAATTCCCGGAGGTGGGGAATCCTATCCGGGAAAGGTCAAAAGGAGGAAACCCATAAATGAATGACAAGCAAGCTCAGTCCCAGGCGACCCTGGGGCAGATGAAGCCCTCTAAGGCCATTGTGAAGCTGGCAATCCCGGCTACCCTGGCGCTGCTGGCCAAGGCGGTGTACAATCTGGTGGACACCGCCTATATCGGTATGCTGGATTCCGATATTGCCCTGACCGCCGTGGGTGTGACGGTGCCCCTGCTGCTGATCATGGTGTCCATCGAGAACATCTTCGCCGCGGGCGCGGCGGTGCTGGCGGGACGCCAGCTGGGGGCCGGGGACCAGAAGGAGGCAGAGCGCACGGTGACCACCGTGGTGGGGCTGTCCGTGCTCATTGGCATCGTGCTGTGTGTGGGCGGCATCGTGTTTATCGACCCGCTGATGCGGGCCTTCGGCGCTTCGGAGGCTTCCCTGCCCCTGGCCAAGGACTACGCCTTCTGGATGTTCATCGCCGCACTGGCCAACCTGCCCGCCCAGAGCATGAACTGCGCCGCCCGGGCGGAGTCCTCGGTGAAGATTTCCTCCATCGCGGTGATTACCGGCGCGGGGCTGAATATTCTGCTGGACCCGGTGTTCATGTTTGACTGGGGCCTGAACCTGGGCGTGGAGGGCGCGTCTCTCGCCACCACCGTGTCCCAGTTTGTCACCTTCTTCATTCTCACCGGCTTCTACGCCTCCGGCCGGTCCGTCATCAAGCTTCGGCCCCGGTCCTTCCGCCTCACCTGGGGCTTTGTGAAGGCTGTGGCCGTTATCGGCATTCCCACGGCGGTGATTCAGATATGCCTGTCCGTGGCCGCCTCCCTGACCAACATCGCCGCCGCGTCCCTGCCCCAGTCCGACGAGATCATCGCCGCCTACGGTGTGGTGCAGCGGCTGGTGCTCATCGGCTGCTATGTGGTCATGGGCTTTATGCAGGGGTATCAGCCCGTGGCCTCCTACGCCTTCGGGGCCCGGGACGAGGACCGGTTCCACCAGTCGGTGCGCTTCGCCCTGAAGGGGGCGCTGCTGTTGACGGTGCTGGTGGAGGCGGTGTATATCCTGCTGGCAAAGCCCCTGATCCTGTGCTTCAACAGCAACCCGGTGATTGTGGACTACGGCAGGTGGCTGCTGATCTCCCAGGTGGCTCTGTACCCCGCCTTCGGGCTGTGCTATATGATGACCATCACGTACCAGACCATCGGGGACTCCCGGTACGGGCTGTTCCTGTCCCTGATCCGCCAGGGGCTGTTCTATGTGCCCTTCATCCTGGTGCTGCCGAAGCTGCTGGGGGTGCTGGGAATCTACCTCAGCCAGCCCGCCGCCGATGTGCTGACCATTCTGGTCTGCCTGCGCTCGGTGGGCTCCATGAAGCGGATCGCCTCCCGGAATATGGGCAAGGAGTAGAAAACAGAGGGTGTTTGGTGAGATGCTGCCGTAGTAGCTTGTAACACTTAACTCTGTACGATTGTGTGGAGAAAAGAATAAGTGTTGTCATCCCGAGCGAGGCGAAGCTGAGTCGAGGGATCTACGCATTTCGTTGTCATTTGCAGTCAGTTTCGTGCCAAGATCCTTCGGCTCCGCTCCGCTTCGCTCAGGATGACAGCATTGTTGGATTTGTTTACGAATCTGTAGATTTAAGTGTTACAGGCTAGTAGGGGCGGATATTATCCGCCCGCCGCCTTTCGTCTGCAAAAGCGCCCAGTTCTATCGAAAACGCTCAAAAACGGAAACGTCCGGGCGGATTATATCCGCCCCTACGGTGGAAATGTGACGCGTTTGGAAACTGCAAACACCCATTTTTTCTTCTGGCGGGTCAGGTGAAACGGAAAAAACAATTCCCTTTCCGCTCCGGATGTAGTATAATGACCGCAAAGGAGTGCTTGGACGGGAGGGGAAGCTCCCGCCGGGAAGCACGGATGGGAGGAATACACTTGCCCCGCACGATTGGTGTTGAAAAAGAAATGGACGAAGCCAGGCAGCGGCAGAAACGGGGATTCCGGCTGCAGATCATCCTGATTCTGGTGCTGTGCCTGGTGCCGGCGCTGGCCCTGTTCCGGGACGCGGGGGCCTCGGCCTTCAACTGGCAGTCGGACCGGCTGACCCTGACCTACCCGGACGGAACCGGGGCGGAGCTGCTGTACGCCGACGTGCTGTCCGTGGAATACCGGGATACCTTTGATTTCGGCTCCTCCGTCACCGGGGGAACCATGGACAAGTGCCGATACGGCCTGTGGCACAACGGGGAATTCGGGGACTACCAGAGCTGCTGCCATGTGGATATCCCCGGCTGCATCGTGTTCACCACGAAGGACACCCGGTTTGTGGTCAGCTACGAATCCGCGGACACCACCCGGGCCCTCTACGAGTCCGTCAGGGACACCCTGCTCCAGGAGGGCTACCTGACAGACTAGCCGGCTGTTTTCCTATCGCTGTCAAGGGGACGTGTGCTCAGTGCACACGTCCCCTTGACCCGTTTTTGTAACATTCACCAAAGCGGACAACAGGTCCATATGGAAAATGCCAAAAATGAAAATATAGCTTGAAATTATTGGAATTATTTGCTATATTCTAAACAGTGAACGTTAACTGTAACGTTCACTGTGCACTGACGCTGCAGAGTCATTGCCTGAATTACAAAAACAGGAGGAGAAATCCATGGTTCAAGGAATCATTATCATCGCGGTATTTCTGTTCTTTGCCGTCCTGATGTACCGGCAAAAAATTCCGTCATTTTTGGCACTGCTCCTGATGGCGATTATTATCCCGCTGGTTGCCGGCGCGCCCCTGAGCGGTGATGACAGCATTCTGGGGATTGTCAACACCGGTTCCTACAAGCTGGCGTCCTCCATCCCTGCGCTGCTGTTTGGCGCTTGGGTCGGAGAGATCATGAACCAGTCCGGCATTACCAAGGACATTATCCGCCGGGCTTCCGAGCTTGCGGGCGACAAGCCGCTGGTGGTGGGCATCGTCATGTATGTGGTCGTGGCCCTGCTGTTCACCACGCTGACCGGCCTGGGCGCCCATATCATGGTCGCCATGCTGGTCCTGCCCATCCTGACCGCAGTCGGCATTAAGCCCATCGCGGCATCCTGCCTGCTGATCATGGCCCGTGCCACCGGCCTGGTGTTCAATATGTCCCAGTGGACGATTTACATGAGCGCCACCGGCCTGGAAGTGGACCCGATTAAGAACTTCGCGATTATTGTCTGCTGCTGCGGCATGGTGGTCGGCCTGCTGTTTGTGGTATATCAGCTGAAAATTAAGAAAGCCACTGCCTGGGCAGCTCCCGTGAAAACTGTGGGACTGGAAGAAGAGAAGAAGGTTCCCCTGATTTCCCTGCTGACGCCCCTGATCCCCTTCCCCCTGGTGATTGGTCTGAAGTGGGCCATTATTCCCGCGCTGGTTGTGGCCGCCTTCTACGGCGCCATCACCACGTCCTGGAGAAATCTGTTCCCCATGCTGTCCAAGACGATTCACGAGGCCTTTAAGGTTTCCGCCCCCGCCCTGGTGCTGTACCTGATGATCGGCATGATCCTCAGCGCCATGCAGAACCCCCATGTCAGCGAAAAGCTGTTGGCCTTCATCGGACCCATCCTGCCCTCCGGCCGGATCGGCTTCATCGTATTCTTTATGCTGCTGGCTCCCATGTGCCTGTACCGTGGCCCGCTGAACCTGTGGGGCATGGGCGCGGGTGTTTTGGGACTGCTGGTTTCCGCCGGTTCCATGCCCACCATGGCAATTGTTGCCGGTTTCCTGGCTGTCCAGCTGATCCAGCTCAGCAGCGACCCCACCAATACCCATAATGTTTGGACCGCGGATTACTTCGGCATGGAGGTCAACAGCCTCACCAAGGTTATGCTTCCCACCATGTGGATCGCCTGCGCAGCCGCGGTGATTATCGGCTCGTTCATTTACTACTGATACGATTCACTGAGAAAACCATTGCGTGGACATCGCCTGAGGGCGCTGTTGTTTCCACGATTTTCGCAGCCCACGGTATCCGTTGGGTTTCCCGGCCTGCCTGCTTTCGGCAGGCAGGCCAATTAACTCGCAGAGGAGAAGAACATGGCAGTAAGAATAGGAATCGACGTAGGCGGCACTTTTACAGACGCTGTCGCGATTGACAATGATACGTTTGAATTGATTGGATCGGTGAAGGTACCCACCAGCCATTCTTCCGAAAAAGGCGTGGCGGCGGGAATCGTGGAGGCATTGCAGGCCGTCCTGGAGAAATACAGCATCCCGCCGGAGGAGGTAGCCTTTATTGCCCACGGCACCACCCAGGCAACCAACGCCCTTCTGGAAGGGGATGTGGAGAAGGTCGGCGTCATCGGCGTCGGCAAAGGCGTGGAAGGCTATAAGGTCAAAATGGATACCCAGATTGGGGATATTGAGCTTGCCCCCAACCGGTATTTGCGAACAAAGCATTATTTTGTCTCCCAAAGCAACTGGGAGAATGAAATTGACGCGTGCATTGCGGATATGCGCCGGGAGGGAATCCGGGTCTGTGTTGTCAGCGCCGCCTACAGCGTGGACGATCCCACGGATGAGCGCAATGTCATGGACTATCTGACCAAAAACGGTATTTCCGGAACCTGCGGCCACGAGATATCCAAGCTGTACGGCCTGCGGATTCGCACAAGAACCGCCGTAATCAATGCCAGCATTCTTCCCAAGATGATCCAGACCGCCGAAATGACGGAAAACAGCGTCCTGGCCTCCAGCATCAAGGCGCCTCTGATGATCATGCGCTGCGACGGCGGCGTTATGAGTGTGAAGGAAATCTCCAAGCGGCCGATCCTGACCATGCTGTCCGGCCCTGCCGCCGGTGTGGCAGGCGCGCTGATGTACGAGAAGGTTTCCGAGGGCATTTTCCTGGAGGTGGGCGGAACCAGCACCGATATGTCCGCGATTCACAACGGTCAGGTTATGGTAAGCTACGCGGAGGTGGGCGGCCATAAAACCTATGTCAACTCCCTGGATGTTCGCACCGTGGGTGTTGCCGGCGGCAGCATCATCCGGATTGAGGGGAAGCGGGTTGCGGATGTAGGCCCCAGAAGCGCCCACATCGCCAACCTGCCCTACATCGTATACACCAAGCCGGAGGAGCTGGGAGAGCTGGAGGTGCGGCTGATTCGCCCGCTGGAGGGAGATTTCCCCGATTACTGCTCCATCTATGACAAAACGCATGATCGGTCCTATGCCCTTACCCTGGCCTGCTGCGCCAACGCCTCCGGCTATGTTCAGCCGGAAAACTATGCCTTCGGCTATGCCGAAAGTGCCATGCGGGGCTTTCAGGCTCTGGCGGATTACCTGGGCCAGAGCGTGGAGCAGGTTCTGGAAGCAGTGAACCGGATCGCCGCGGAAAAGAACAAAAACGTGGTACTGCAGCTCATTGAGGATTACCATTTGGACCCCCAGCAGACAGTCCTCATCGGCGGCGGCGGAGGAGCGGCTGCTGTTGTTCCGTACCTGGCCCAGTCCCTGCATTTAAAGCATAAAATCGCCCGCAATGCCGAGGTCATATCCCCCATCGGCGTAGCCCTGGCACTTGTCCGGGATATTGTGGAGAGAACCATTCCGAATCCCACCGATGATGACATCCTGATGGTCCGCAGGGAGGCGGAGCAGCAGGCCCTGAAATCCGGAGCCTCCCCCGGAACCATCGAGGTGTTTGTGGAGGTAGATGCGAGAAACAATGTGGTTCGCGCCATTGCCACAGGCGCGACGGAGCTAAAGACCAAGAACAGGCTTTGCACCCGGGCGACCCGGGAACAGATTCTTGCTGCGGCGGCGGAAAGCCTGCAGAGCGACCAATGCGAGGATATCCGCATCATTGCCGACACCGGCGATTACTATGTGGTTGGCGGGACGGTTACGATCCGGAAGCTGTTTGGCTTGATGCGGGAGAAGCGCACCCCGGTCCGGATTGTCAATTCCGAGGGCGTCATCCGCATCCGCTGCCGGGACGGCGTCGTGCTGACGACGGATGCCGGCCGCTGTTCGCAGGACGTTTCCTACTGCATTTCCAAGCTGACCAAGTACTCCGACGGCGGCGAGAAAATCCCTCAGACCTATGTAATTATCGGCGCGCGGCTGTTTGACTTCTCGAAAATCGTCAGCAAGGAACAGCTGGCAGCGCTGCTGGAATTGGAATTGAACGGGGTAGCCGGAGATACGCCGATTCTGGCGGTATTCAACACCCCTCAAACGAACTGAGAAAGGAAGCGGCGGCATGGACCTTCGGCAAGATTATACCCCCTACCTGGCCAGGCTGAAATCCCACCGCCAGGCGCGGAAGCTGCCCCTTTCGGAGCAGGAGCGTATCATCGACAGCTGCATCACCTGCGGGGAGAACGCAGCCCGGGATATCCTCCGGGAAAAGGGGAGCGTGGACGGCGATTCCCTGCAGCCGTTGGCAGAGTCCTACGGAATTTATGTAAAGACCCTGGATACCAAGTATGATCTTCCCTATATCGCCGAATATACCCATCGGAACAGGACCATTGTCCTGTATGACAGACGCATCCGGCAAATGCAGCAGATTCTGGCGGGCGTTCACCCGGAATACTTCCGGCAATACAGCCTGCACCATATGTGCCTGGCGCATGAGCTGTTTCACCACCTGGAAAGTGTGAAAAACGGCTCCACCGGCAGAATCGCCGGCATCCCCGGAAAGCTGTTCGGCCTGATTCCGTTTACCCACTGGATCGCGGAGGGGAGCGAAATCGCGGCACACGCTTTTGTGTGCACGCTTTTGGACCTGAGCATCAACACATACACGTTTGCCGATGAGATGGCAGCTTCTCTCTCATCGGAGGATAAAGGAGATTCAGTATGACAAATCCGTATATCGGTACCATTAAAGAAACCCGTTCCTACGATGTGGTTGTCTGCGGCGGAGGCTGCGCCGGCGTTCTGGCAGCGGTTGCCAGTGCCCGGGCGGGGGCGAAAACCATTCTGGTGGAACGCAACCATATGATCGGCGGCATGGCCACCGCAGGTATGGTCAATCCTTTTATGACCTGCTTTGACGGACGGGGGGAGCGCCAGATTGTAAAGGGCTTATTTGAGGAATTGGTCCGGCGCTGCGAGGCCCAGGGCGCGGCGATCCACCCTTCCAAAACCGGCGACGGCTCCCCCTACGGCTGCTTCTATGAGGGGTATCACCGCAGGCACAACAATGTAACACCCTTCCGTTCGGACTACATTCAGCTTGTCATGCTCCAGATGCTGGAGGAAGCCGGAGCGGAATACCTGGTCAATGTCACCGCGGTGGATGTGATCCAGGAGGGCAGCCGGGTAACCGGGATCGTCCTGTTTGACGGAAACGATCTGTGCCGGTATGAGGCAAAGATTGTGATCGACTGCACGGGAGACGCGTTTGTGAGCTATAAGGCGGGGGCCGTCAAGGAGGAATGCAGGGAGGGCTCCGGCTATGAGGTGCAGCCCATGACCACCGGCTTCTCCATATACAATGCCGACGACGAGACGCTTATCCAATACGCCAAGGACCATCCCGCTCAGCGGGGCATGATGTTCCAGCCCCAGATTGAGCAGGCCATGGAGGAAATGGGCGCGGACTATATTGTCCCCCGGAACAAAATCGGTCTGCACAAGCTCATCGCCCCCGGGGAGTGGAACATGAACTGCACCCGGATTCAGAACCTGAACAATACCGTTCCCCGGGAGTATGCCAAGGCGTATAAAACCGGACTGGAGCAGGTGTTTTTCCTGATGGACTTCATCCACACCCTTCCCGGTCTTGAAAACGCCAGGCTGAAGCAAATCGCCCCCGTAGTGGGTGCCCGCGAATCCCGCAGAATCGAGGGAATCTACACCCTGGAGGCGAAGGACCTGTGCGATCCTCCCACCCGGTTTGACGACTCCATCGCCATGGGCAGCTTCCTGCTGGACCTCCATCCCACCTCCGGCTCCCGGGCCGGTATCGATACACGGCCCATCGTGGCCAACTGCTTCCAGATTCCCTACCGGATTCTGGTGCCGAAGGCTGTGGATGGCCTGCTGGTTGCCGGCAGGTGCGTCAGCGGCTCCCGGGATGCCATGTCCTCCATCCGGGTCATGCCCCAGGCCTTCGCTATGGGACAGGCTGCCGGAGAGGCGGCGGCAATCTGCGTCGAGCAGGGGATTCAGCCCCGGGACGTGGATGTTGCGCTGCTGCAGGACCGGCTGCTGAAAAACGGCGCGGTCATCGAGTAAGAAAGCGGTATTTGCGGACCGGAGCCATCCGACCCGCAGAGCATCTCCCACATTGACACGGAGGCAGCCCTCCGCTTCCGACGCCCCCGGCGCCGCCTGACAGCGGCACCGGGGGCGTTTTGAACCGGATGTCCAACAGGAGCTTCCCATTGGGACCTTCGGTTATCGGCATAAAGCAGCAGACGGTGTTTACAGGTCCGCGTTGCAGATTACCTGTCATTGCGAGACCAGTCCGCAGACTGGTCGTGGCAATCCCCCGGTTGAAGGGAACCAGGTAACGACTTTCCCCTCTAAGTAAGGGGATTGCCACACCAGTGTGCGCACTGGTTCGCAATGACAGCGTAATTCGCCAAACACCAATTTCTCGTTTTACTCCGTAAAGCGGATGCGCATCCGGATTTTATCGGATAAAGGCATGACTGCTTCCCTTCGGAGAATCCATTATAATCCTTGCTGTAATACTTGCTATTCCTGGAAAAATCAGTTAAAATACAATATAATGCTTTTTAACGCGCCGGCTTCCTCCGGGCCGGAACAACAGGGAAGGTGATCTGCCAATGGTAACAATGGAAGATATTTCGATTGAGCTGGGCTGTTCCATCAATACGGTGTCCAAGGCTCTGAACAACAAGCCGGATGTCAGTCCGAAAACCAGACAGCTGGTTTTGGAGACTGCCCGCAGAATGGGTTATGTTCCAAACTCTCTGGCCAAATCTCTGGTGACAAGAAGCAGCGGAACCCTGGGAATCGTGGTCCCCAGCGTAACGGTATCCTTTTATGCCGAGCTGGTGGAGACTGTGATGAAGGGAGCTGCCCAGCGGGGATATTCCACCTTCCTGGCTCTGAGCTCCGGTCAGGAGGATACGGAGATTGCCGCCGTGGAGAACCTGTACCAAAAGCGTACCGACGGGCTGATCATCATTCCCTCCTCTCCGGAGCCATCGTACTATGAGTCCCTGCACCTGTTCAAAGTGCCCACTGTGTATGTGCTCAACGACATCGAGAAGGAATCGGCGGATTTTGTAGGCGCGGACCTTGCCGTATGCTCCTACCGCGCCACCCAGCATCTGATTGACCAGGGCTGCCGGAGGCTGGCGCTGCTGTGCTCCATCCGCAGCGGCATTGGCTGGGGTGTGGAAAAGGGCTTCCTGCGCTGCCTGGAGGACAACGGACTGGGCGCGTGCGCACAGAATATTTTTAAGCCCTCCGCGCTTCTGAATCCGCAGGATGCCGGGTATGAGATCGCCCAGATGCTGGACGACCGGGTGGACCAGTTCGACGGTCTGGTTCTGGAGCATGAGCAGCTGTACTTCGGCATTGCCCGCCTGCTGGATTCCCACGGAATATCCTGCCCCAGGGATATCCTGGTGGCAGCCAGCATCGGTATGGGGATTAAGCGAAGCCCCTTCCTGTCGCTGACCTCGGTGGAAGTGAATCCCCAGACAATCGGATTGGACGCCCTGGAGCTGCTCCTGGCAAGGGTGCAGGGGCAGGATGTCCAACCCAAAGCGGAAAAGAATATGGGCAAGCTGGTAATCCGGAAGTCCTCCCGGCGGTAGGGCATTCGGACTGTTCTGGCCGCATCCGGTTACAAGGCAAGCGAAATGAAAGAAATCCCCCACGCCGCAGGCGTATTTCACTTGCGAAGCAGATTTCAAAAATCCCGCAAGGGATTTCTTGCACTGAAAAAAGCACTTGCTTTCGCAAGTGCTTTTTTCATGGGGTGGGTGATGGGACTCGAACCCACGATCTTCAGAGCCACAATCTGACGCCTTAGCCGACTAGGCCACACCCACCATATTTAAAGTTAGAAGTAATAGTGAAAAGTGTTGTGTACCTTCGGTACAATTTGAATCAGTCGCTTCGCCGACACTTTACTTATTCACTATTATCTGTTACTGATTACCTACTGCCGAAGGCAGTACTGGCACGCCAGGAGGGACTCGAACCCCCGACCTACTGCTTAGAAGGCAGTTGCTCTATCCAGCTGAGCTACTGGCGCTTCAGCCAGTAAATTCTAGCATAGATTTTTCCCAATGTCAAGGGGAAACCATGTTTTTTTCCCGCACTTCGGAAACCGGACCCCGGCGATCCCGTCCCCAGCCGGAATCAGGGAATTCATCGGACAGCCGCAGTATCCCTTCACGATAAAAATTCACCTGTCGTCCTGACTTGGCGGTTCGGCGAATTGGAATTTGTCGGTTCGTTACCGTAGGGGCGGATATTATCCGCCCGCACCCTTTCGTCAACGAAAGCACCCCGTTCTATCGTAAACGCTCAAAAACGGAACGTTTCGGGCGGCTAATAGCCGCCCCTACGGCAGCGTAGCACCAAACACCAATTCTCCGGGCTGCTGTCGAATACTCCGAAAAGATGCCGAAATTGTCAAATGATTAGCCCAGTTTCCGGAGCTTTTGCAGTACCTGCTGAAAATAGTCCGGCAGCGGGGCGAACACCATTACGGGTCTGCCGTCCCTGGGGTGGCGGAAGCAGAGGGAGGAGGCGTGGAGGCACTGGCTGTCCTGGCCCAGCTCGCTCTTTTTGTGGCCGTAGACCGTGTCCCCCAGCAGGGGATGGCCAATGTAGGCCATGTGGACCCGAATCTGGTGGGTGCGGCCGGTCTCCAGATGGCAGCGGATGTGGGTATAGCCCCGGAACCGCTCCACCACCTCCCAGTGGGTCACGGCGGGTTTGGAACCCCGCTGGGTCACGCACATCTTCTTCCGGTCCGTGGGGTGGCGGCCGATGGGGGCGTCCACGGTGCCGGCATCCTCCCGGAAGGAGCCGCAGACGATGGCGTCGTAGGTCCTCGCCATGGTGTGATCCTTCAGCTGGGAGGCCAGCACCGTGTGGGCCAGGTCGTTTTTCGCCACGGCGAGAAGCCCCGAGGTATCCTTGTCGATCCGGTGGACGATGCCGGGCCGCAGCTCCCCGTTGATGCCGGAGAGGCTGTCCCCCTTGGCGTAGAGCAGGCCGTTGACCAGGGTGTCCTCCTGGTGCCCCGCGGCGGGGTGCACCACCAGTCCCTTGGGCTTGTTGATGACCAGAACGTCCTCGTCCTCGTATACGATGTCCAGGGGGATGTCCCGGGCGGGGATGTCCACGGGCTTTGCCTCGGGAATGGTAAACGTCACCCGGTCGCCGGGATTCAGGCGGTCATTCTTCTTTCCGGGGCGTCCATTGAGGGTGACCTGGCCCTGCTCCAGGAGCTTCTGGGCCGCGGAGCGGGTCAGCTCCCCCTGCCTTGCAAGGAAGGCATCCAGCCGTTCGCCGGGAATGTCAGCGGTGAGGGTCATTTCTTCTCATCCTTCCAGAAGGGCTTGTTCCAGAACACCAGGTGCACCAGAAGGGCGATGCAGCCGCAGGTGATGAAGCAGTCCGCCCCGTTGAACACGGGAAAGTCCACGAACAGCGTCTCGATCATGTCCACCACATACCCCAGCCGCAGCCGGTCGATCATGTTCCCCAGGCCGCCGCCGTAGATGGCCGCGATGCAGAAGCGTTCAAACCGGGTGAAGGGCAGCCTCTTTTTGAAATACTCCCACAGCAGCGCCCCGGTAAAGATCAGGAAAATCAGGGTGAAGAGCCACTGCATCCCCTCGAAGCTGGAAAAGGCCGCCCCGGTGTTGCGCACATAGGTAAGCCCCACCACCCCGGGCAGCACCTCGATATGCTCGTAGAGGGGGATGAAGCGGACGGTAAGATATTTGGTGATCTGATCCAGCGCCACCACCCCGGCGGACACCAGAAGGTATAAAAAAAGCTGCATGGCGTTTCCTCCTGAAAAATACACCTTATCATACCATGGCAGCACGGAAATGTCAAACCGGCAGGGGACTTTTGATCGAGTTGACAGTGGACAGTTGACAGTTAAGGAGTCCCTTCGGGACAGTAAAATTGACAATTAACAATTGACAATTGACAATTAAGGTATCCCTTCGGGATGAATCATAAAAGCTGGTGGCCAGAAACTGGCTGCTATATTTCAAAATCGTACTGTTTATGGAAAAATAATTGTCAATTTTCAATTGTCAATTGTCAATTCGGAGAAGCTGTCAAGTTTTAAGTATCCTTCCCCCGGCGAGGGCTTTCGTTCCGGGGTTGGGACGGGAACTTTTTTATCACGGGGGCGGGTAAAAAAAGTTTCGTTTTTTTGCAAAAAAGCGGAAACTGCTTCTTGACATTTCTCACAAATGGTGGTATCTTTGTTTCGGTAAAATGTTACCGAATAAATGTGCAGTGAGCCACTTCAACGGCAGCTGCATAAATCCTGTATGGGCCGATCCTCAGAAAACGGTAGGCACCAACAAATTACAAGGAGTGTATGAACAATGGCATTCAAAACTGACATCGAGATCGCACAGGAAACCGAAATGCAGCACATTCGTGAGGTCGCCAAGACCGCGGGTGTGGACGAGAAGTATCTGGAACAGTACGGCAACTACAAGGCAAAGGTTGACTACAACATCCTGAAGGACATGGCCGACAAGCCCAACGGCAAGCTGGTGCTGGTCACTGCCATCAACCCCACCCCCGCCGGTGAGGGCAAGACCACCACTACCGTGGGCCTGGCTGACGGTATGCGCAAGATCGGCAAGAACGTCATGGTCGCCCTCCGGGAGCCCTCCCTGGGCCCCGTGTTCGGCGTCAAGGGCGGCGCGGCCGGCGGCGGCTACGCTCAGGTGGTTCCCATGGAGGACATCAACCTCCACTTCACCGGTGACTTCCACGCCATCGGCGCTGCCAACAACCTGCTGGCTGCGATGCTCGACAACCATATCTACCAGGGCAACGCTCTGGGCATCGACCCCCGTCAGATCACCTGGCGCCGCTGCGTGGACATGAACGACCGGCAGCTGCGGTTCGTGGTGGACGGCCTGGGCGGCAAGGTCAACGGAACTCCCCGTGAGGACGGCTACGACATCACTGTGGCTTCCGAGATCATGGCCGTTCTGTGCCTGGCCTCCGACATTACCGACCTGAAGGCCCGCCTGGCCCGCCTGGTGGTTGGCTATACTTACGCCGGCAAGCCCGTCACCGCCGGTGACCTGAACGCCCAGGGCGCCATGGCCGCTCTGCTGAAGGACGCTCTGAAGCCCAACCTAGTGCAGACCCTGGAGCACACCCCCGCCTTTGTCCACGGCGGACCCTTCGCCAACATCGCCCACGGCTGCAACTCCGTTACCGCTACCAAGATCGCTCTGAAGCTGGGCGACTACGCCATCACCGAGGCCGGCTTCGGCGCGGACCTGGGCGCTGAGAAGTTCCTGGACATCAAGTGCCGCATGGCGGGATTGACCCCCAGCTGCGTGGTGCTGGTTGCTACCGCCCGGGCCCTGAAGTACAACGGCGGCGTGCCCAAGGCCGAGACCGGCAAGGAGAACCTGGAGGCTCTGGAGAAGGGCCTGCCCAACCTGCTGCAGCACGTCTCCAACATCACTACTGTGTACAAGCTGCCCTGCGTGGTTGCCATCAACCGCTTCCCCACCGACACCGAGGCGGAGCTGGAGCTCATCGAGCGCAAGTGCAAGGAGCTGGGCGTCAACGTGGCTCTGTCCGAGGTTTGGGGCAAGGGCGGCGAAGGCGGCATTGAGCTGGCCAAGGAAGTTGTCCGGCTCTGCGAGCAGCCCAATGACTTCACCTTCGCCTATGAGCTGGACTGCACCATCAAGGAGAAGATCGAGGCCATTGCCAAGAAGATCTACCATGCCGACGGCGTGACCTTCACTGCCAACGCCGAGAAGCAGATCAAGACCCTCACCGACCTGGGCTACGACCACATGCCCATCTGCATGGCCAAGACCCAGTATTCCTTCTCCGACGACCAGACCAAGCTGGGCGCGCCCCGGGGCTTCACCGTCACCGTGCGCAACGTGAAGGTGTCCGCCGGCGCCGGCTTCCTGGTTGCCCTCACCGGTGAGATCATGACCATGCCCGGTCTGCCCAAGGTGCCCGCCGCCGAGCGCATCGACGTGGACGAGAACGGCAAGATTTCCGGCCTGTTCTAATTTTTCGGAAACTCCGCTTCAATCATCTGCGGCTGGCAGCGGATCTTTTGCCCCAGCCGTGCAGAATCCAAAGCTCGAAATACACAAAGTATTCCTTCGCTTTTGATTCTTTCGGCTGAGCCAAAATCTCTCGCTGCCAGCACTTGTTGATTGAACCGGAGCTTCCAATGGATTTCCTGAACAAAAGCACAGGCGGCCCCCGCCTGTGCTTTTTCAGGTGGTATCGCAATCCCCGCTGTAGGGGCGGATATCATCCGCCCGAAACGTTTTTGTTTTTGAGCGTTTTCGGATAAAACAGGGCGCTGCTGATACGGTCAGGCTGCGGGCGGCTGATAGCCGCCCCTACGAAGGCAGCGCCTGAATGTGAAATAACTGAAAAGGAGTTTTTCCTATGGACATGACAATGGAAACCTGCCGGGAGTTTGTGAAGGTGCTGGCTTCCGATGCTCCCGCTCCCGGCGGCGGCGGAGCTGCGGCCCTGGTGGGCGCGATTGGCACGGCTCTGGGCAACATGGTGGGCTCCCTCACCGTGGGCAAGAAGAAGTACGCCGATGTGCAGGACGAGATTCTGGCCCTGAAGGCCCGGTGCGACGAGCTGCAGAAGAAGCTCCTGGACCAGGTGGAGGCGGACGAAGTGAATTTCCTGCCCCTGGCCAAGGCCTACGGCATCCCCAAGGACGACCCCAACCGGGATACCATCATGGAGGAGGCCACCATCATCGCCTGCTCCACCCCCATGGCCATCATGGAGCTGTGCTGTGAGGCCATTGACTGCATCGCTGTGTTCGCCGCCAAGGGCAGCCGCCTGGCCGTGTCCGACGCGGGCTGCGGCGCGGTGTGCTGCAAGGCCGCCCTCCAGGCTGCTTCCCTGAACGTGTTCATCAATACCAAGAGCCTGAAAAACCGGGAGACCGCCGAGGCCATGAACGCCAAGGCCAACGAAATGCTGAAGAAATACTGCGCCATCGCCGACGACATCTTCACCACCGTGAAGGCGGGTTTCGGGCAGTAAAAAAGAAGAAATAAAATAACCGGCAAATTTGTGTTTGAAAGGAAGCGCTGCATATTATCTGTCATTGCGAACCAGTCCGGAGACTGGTGTGGCAATCCCCCGGTTGAATGGAACCAGGTAACGATTACCACCAATAATCGCAGCGAATCCCACTCTTCCGGGCATATTTCGGTACATTTCCCCTCTAACCGGGGGATTGCCACGCCAGTGTGCGCACTGGCTCGCAATGACAGCGTTTATTCGCCAAACACCAATTTGCCGGGTATCTGAGGCAAACCAAAAAGCACATTCTCTCATAACAAAGGGTTTTTCAAACTGATTTGGAGGTAAATAGATTATGGCTAAGAGACTGCTGGGCAAGGAAGTTAATGAAGCTTTGGTTGCTTCCCTTCAGGCCCGTACCGCTGCCCTGCGGGAAAAGGGCGTTGTCCCCACCCTGGGCATCATCCGTCTGGGCGAGAACCCCTCCGACCTGAGCTACGAGAAGGGCGCCACCAAGCGCGCGGAGGAAGTGGGCGTTGCCGTGAAGAATTACATCCTGCCCGAGACTGCCGCCAAGGAAGAGGTTCTGGCGGTTATCGATCAGGTCAATGCCGACGACAGCGTCCACGGCGTGCTGATGTTCCGTCCCCTGCCCAAGCACCTGAAGGCTGACCAGGACGAAATCTGCAACCGGCTGGCTCCCAAGAAGGACGTGGACTCCATGACCCATATGAGTAACGCCGGTGTCTTTGAGGGTCAGTCTCTGGGCTACGCCCCCTGCACCCCCGCCGCCTGCATGGAGATTCTGGATCACTACGGCATCGACTGCAAGGGCAAGAACGCGGTTGTGATTGGCCGTTCCCTGGTGGTGGGCAAGCCCGCTGCCATGATGCTGATGGCGAAGAACGCCACCGTCACCGTCTGCCACACCAAAACCGTGAACACCGCTGAAATCTGCCGCAATGCCGATATCATTGTGTCCGCCGCCGGTGTGCTGAACTCCCTGACGAAGGACTTCGTCCGTCCCGGCCAGGTGGTCATCGATGTTTCCATGAACTGGAACCCCGAGAAGATCACCGCCAAGGGCAAGGGCGGTATGTCCGGCGACTGCGTGTTCGAGGAAGTGGAGCCCATTGTGGACGCCATCACCCCCGTCCCCGGCGGCGTGGGCGCGGTAACCACCAGCGTGCTGATGAAGCACGTGGTAGAGGCTGCCGAGAAAGCGTAAAAATCAATTGACAATTGACAATTGACAGTTGAAAATTTGGGTGCCATCCGGGACAATTTTGAAAAATCTTGATTTACGCAATCATTTTTCATCCCGAAGGGATACCTTAATTGTCAATTGTTCAATTGTCAATTGTCAATTATACGCCTTTTGGCGTTTCTGTTAAGGAGATAACCATGAAAAAAATAAAATCCCTTTCCGAGAGCGACTTTCTGAAGCTGCTCTTCGGGTTCCTTTCCACCGCCTTTCTGATCGGCGCGGTGTGTATGCCGGACCGGGGGACCATGTTCACAGGGCTGTGGCAGATTGTCAGCCAGCCCAGCAAGATTTCCACCAACTATTTCGCGGTGGGGGGCTACGCGGCCACCTTCCTGAATATGGCGCTGGTGGGCTATCTGTGCCTGGCGCTGTATGCAGGCCTCAAGGCCACGGCGAACAACGTCTCCACCCTGGCCTTCATCCTGACCCTGGGCTTCTGCTCCTGGGGCATCAACATTATCAATATGTGGCCTTCCATGCTGGGCGTCGTCATCTACTGCCTGGCGAAGAAGGAGAAGCTGGGCTCCCAGGTCAATGCCATGCTCTTTTCTACCGGCATTGCGCCCCTGATCACGGACCTCATGCTCCGCTACCCCAACGCGGAGCCGGTGGGCTTCCATGTGGGCGGCATTGTGCTGGCGCTGGCCGTGGGCTTCTGCATCGGGTTTTTCCTGCCCGCGGGCCTTGCCAACTCCCCCAAGGTGCATAAGGGCTTCGACCTGTACAGCGCGGCTTTCCCCGTGGGCATGACCGCCTTCTTCCTCCAGGCAACCCTCTACAAGACCATGGGCGTTGCCCTGCCTGCCGCTCCGGACGCGTCCACCCTCCAGGTAGCCTCCCGGCTGACGGTGAATGTGTTCTGCTGCGCGGTGTTCGGTATCTGCATTATTGTGGCCTTCGTCCTGGGCTGCAGGCCCAAGGACTATTGGCGGCTGATTGTGGACCCCGCCCTTGTGACCAATTTCTCTTCCACCTACGGCAATGCCGTGTTTCTGATGAACCTGGGCGTGTACGGCCTTTTCATCCTTGGCTACTACAACCTGGTGGGGGCCACCTTCAACGGCGTTACCTTCGGCGTGATCTTCTGTATGCTGGCCTGCTGCAACTCCGGCTCCCATCCGGGGAACGTCTGGCCCATTATGCTGGGCTATGTGGTGGCGTCCACGGTGTTCGGGTGGCTCGCCCCCCTGGCGGGCGGCAGCTTCACCGGCGCGGTGAATGCCCAGGCAATTGTGGTGGGCCTGTGCTACGCCAACGGCCTGAGCCCCATCGCCGACAAGTACGGCTGGCGGTTCGGCTTCCTGGCGGCGGTGATGCACTATGTGCTGGTCACCTCCGTGCCGGCCCTTCACGGCGGTTTCTGCCTGTACAACGGCGGCTTCACCGCGGCCCTGATCTGCGTGATCCTGGTGCCCTCCCTGGAGCGGTTCGCCCGCACCAAGGAAGAGCGGAAGGCAAGAAAACTGGCAAAATAAAATCAGAAAAAACCGTGCGGTCATTCAAGATCGCACGGTTTTTTATAGGGTTCCAACAGAATGACAAATTGGTGTTTGTAAATTATACGCTGTCATTGCGAGCCAGTGCGCACACTGGCGTGGCAATCCCCCGGTTAGAGGGGAAATGTATCGACAATTGCCCTACAGAGTGGGGAAACGTTACGATTTTCGGTGGTAATCGTTACCTGGTTCCTTTCAACCGGGGGATTGCCACACCAGTCTGCGGACTGGTTCGCAATGACAGTTCTATTTTAGTGCGACAAACAAAAATTTGCCGCACGCGCATTTATATCGTCCCGAAGGGACACCTTCACTGTCCTCTTTCCACTGTCAACTGTCCACTTTATTCCACGTCCAGGTATCCGCAGAGAACCTTCAGGGTGTTATACACGCCGTCCATGTGGCTGCGCTCGTAGCCGTGGCTGGCGTAGACGCCTGCGCCGATGAGGCCGTGGCGGATATCGTGGCCTCCCCGGAGGGTGGCCTCCACGTCGGAGCCGTAGTAGGGGTACACGTCCACGGCGTAGTCCGCGCCGGTTTTCTTTGCCGCATCGATGAGCTTTCCCACAACGGCGTAGCTGTAGGGGCCGCCGGAGTCCTTGGCGCAGATGCTTACCTGCCGCTCGGTGCACTGCAGGCCCTCGCCTACGCAGCCCATATCCACGGAGATGGCCTCCGTCACCCCCTGGGGCACGGAAGCGGAGCCGCCGTGGCCCACCTCTTCATACACGGTGACGTGGGCGTAGACCCGCCGGGCGGGGGTGATGCCGGTGTCGCGGAGGTACTTGGCCAGGCCCAGCAGGATGCCAACGGACAGCTTATCGTCCAGGAATCGGCTCTTGAGGTAGCCTGAGGCGGTGCGCCGGGTGCGGGGGTCGAAGCAGACGATGTCCCCCACCTGGATGCCCAGCTTCCGGGTGTCCTCAGCGGAGCGCACATCCTCGTCCGGGACTACCTCAACGGTGTCAAAGGAGCGCTTGGCGGAGGAATAGTCGCCGTTCACATGGACCGAGGCGTTGCACAGCTGGGCCGTGCCCTCGATGATTCTGCCCTCCCGGGTATGGATGCGGACGTTCTCCGCCTCCGCGTTGTTGGGGTTCATGCCGCCGAGAGGCGTGAGCCGCAGCCGTCCGTTTCCCTTGATTTCGGCCACCATGGCCCCCAGGGTATCGGCGTGGGCCTCCAGCAGCAGGGCGTCGTCCGCGTCCCGGCCTCCCAGGTCCGCCAGAACTCCGCCCTTGGTGGTGAGGCGGGCGGGGAAGCCCAGACCTTCAAAGGCCTCCTTCACCCACTGGGCGGCGGAGTCCGTGTAGCCCGATGGGGAGTCGATGGCCAGGAGCTTTTCCGTCTGCTCCCAGGAATATTCCGCGTATTCCTTGTTAATCATATTGACCTCCTAATAATATGTAGTGCCAGACCCCGGCCACCTCCCGCATACAGTGGTTGATGAGCTGGGAGGTGCGGGAGGTTTTGGCGGGAATACCGATAAAGCCCACATCGCAGGCCTTTGCGAACAGGCTGGCCCGGAACAGGTGGTACTCGCTGGAGAGTACGCCGATCTCGGTGGGCCGGGTGCCGGTTTTTTCTTCGATGAGGTTTAAGGAGAAGTTCAGGTTCTCCCAGGTGGAGCTGGCCTTGTCCTCCAGCCAGATCCGGTCGGGGGAGATGCCCATGGCCACCAGTGCGTCGTACATACACTGGGCCTCCGTCATGGGTTCGTCCGGGCCCTGGCCGCCGGAGACCACGGCGATGACGTCGGGATGCTCCATCAGGTAGTTCCTGGCCCCGTAAATCCGGTCCCACAGGGAGACGGAAGGCCCGTCGTCCCGGACCTTGGCCCCCAGCACCACCATATACTGGCAGCTTTTGTCCGGGTCGCCGTAGCTTGCGTGGATGACAAGCCCCTCGGTAACGCCCACCACCAGCGCTCCCAGCACCAGAACCACAGAGACGATTCGGACGGCCCACCGGGCAAAGCCGGGGAATTTAAGCCCCACCAGGGGCATAAAGGTGTAAAACAAAATCACGGCCACGAGGCACAGGCACACCAGCGCCGAGAAACTGTAGCCCGGGATGAAGAATTTCAGGTACACGGCCAGAACGCCCAACACAGCGCAGACCCCCAGGGCAATGACGCGCCCCGGACCGAGGAAGGAGAACAGGGATTTCATGGTTACCTCCGAAAATGAATTGACAATTGACAATTAACAATTGACAATTAAGGTATCCCTTCGGGATAAATAAAATGGGAAAGAATATGGGGGATGATTGCGAAATTGCCCCGCATAGGGACACAAAAATTGTCAACTGTCAATTGTCAATTCAGAAAAGCGCCCCATATGGCAATCTGCCCTTCCAGTATACCACACCCCGCGCGGGAAAACAAGCGGTGGGATTTCGGGGTTGAAAAATCCCGGGAAAACAGGTATGATATAGCCGTGAAGAAATGTCTGTCAAAAGTCAGGAGGCTGCAATGAATCAAGCCGCGATTGAAGAATATGACCTGGCCCTGAAGGCCGGTCAAAAGGAAGCGAAGGAATTGACCGCCGCGGGGAAGAACCCCAACCCCGTGGTGCTGGACGAGATTCTGCCGGAGGGCACCCCGGACACAGCCCAGGAGGTGGGCCTGCTGGAGATTCCCTCCCACCGGATCGTGGGGGTCAAGTCCGCCGGGCGGATTACCGCCTTTACCGCCAGCTTTAACCCGCTGCTGGACCGGAACTCGGAATTCGCCTTCAAGTGGATCGCCCTGTGCGACGCCCACCTGGGGGACACGGGCATCCGGGACCCCATCGAGTGCTATGAGTACCTGGGCAATTTCTACGTCCAGGAGGGCAACAAGCGGGTCAGCGTGCTGCGCCACTTCGGCGCGCCCCGGATCCCGGGCAATGTCCGCCGGATTGTCCCCCCGGTGAGCGAGGAGCCGAGGATCAAGGCGTATTACGAATTCCTGGAATTTTACAAGGGGGCGCGGCTCTACGAGGTCCAGTTCCGCCGCCCCGGGGACTATGCCAAGCTCCTGACCGCCCTGGGCAAGCAGCTGGGCGAAGCCTGGAGCGAGGAGGAGCGGCGCACCTTCCGGGCCTACTTCCAGTATTTCCGGGATGCCTTTGCCAAGCAGGACCTGCGGGGCCGGGATGTGCTGCCGGAGGAGGCGCTGCTGCTGTGGCTGGAGCTGTACCCCTACGCGGATTTGGGCCGGCTCTCCACCGGGGAGCTGCGCAAGTCCCTTTCCGAGCTGTGGAAGGATGTGGTATCCGCCACCAGCGACAGCGTGAAGGTGGAAACCAAGGCCGAGGAGCCTCCCGCCGCGGGGCTGTTCACCTGGATCACCTCGCCGGATCACCTGAAGGTGGCCTTTGTCCACCAGCTGAGCCCCGGCACCAGTCCCTGGGTCATGGGCCATGAGGAGGGCCGAAGGCATCTGGAGGCCGTGATGGGGGACAAGGTGACGGCCCGCAGCTATTTTGACGCCAACACCCCCGAGGCCGCCCGGCAGAAGATTGAGGAAGCGGTGTCTGACGGGGCCCAGGTGGTATTCACCACCGCGCCGCCCCTGATCCGGGCCACCCTGAAGGCCGCCGTGGAGCATCCCAAGATCGCCTTTTTCAACTGCTCCGTGGATAAACCCTACACCAGCGTGAAAACCTATTACGGCCGGATTTACGAGGCCAAGTACATCTCCGGAGCCATTGCCGGGGCCATGGCCCTGGGGGACCGGATCGGCTACATCGCCTCCTATCCCAACTACGGGGTTCCGGCCTCCATCAACGCCTTTGCCCTGGGGGCCCAGCTGACCAACCCCCGGGCCCAGGTCGAGCTGCGGTGGAGCTGCGTGGCGGGAACCCCCCAGGCGGATTTCCTGGCCGACGGCATCCGGGTGGTGTCCAACCGGGACGCTCCCACCCAGTCGAAAATGTACCTGGATTTCTGCAGCTACGGCACCTACCTGATGGACGGCCGGGGGGACCTGGTGAGCCTGGGGTCTCCGGTGTGGCTGTGGGGCAAGTTTTATGAATACGTCATCCGGGGCATCCTCAGCGGCGGCTGGAAGAACGAAAAGGGCGCCTCCGCCCTGAACTACTGGCTGGGCATGGACAGCGGCGTTATCGACATCAGTCTGTCGGACAAGCTCCCCGAGGGCGTGCGCCAGCTGGCCTGGCTCCTGCGCCGGGGGCTGATCGAGGGGACCCTGGACCCCTTCGCCCGGCGGATCGTCTCCCAGGACGGCAGTCTGCGCAGCGACGGAACCCACCGCTTCACCCCGGAGGAGCTGCTGAAAATGGACTGGCTCTGCGACAACGTGCTGGGGTCCATCCCCGCCTTTGACGAAATTCTGCCGGTTTCCCAGCCTCTGGTCCGGGAGCTGGGGCTGTACTCTGACACCATTCCATCGGAGAAGGAGAGAAAGACCCGTGAAGATTCTGATCGTATCCGATGAGGAATGCCCCGCTCTCTGGGATTACTATGTGCCGGGCCGGCTGTCGGAATACGACCTGATCCTCTCCTGCGGGGATTTGAATGCCAGCTATCTGAGCTTTCTCGTGACCATGGCCCGGTGCCCGCTATTGTATGTCCACGGCAACCACGACACCCGCTACAATATGTACCCCCCGGAGGGCTGCGACTGCATCGAGGACAAAATCGTGGAGTTTAACGGCCTGCGGATTCTGGGGCTGGGGGGCTGCCGGAAGTACCATCCCGGCCCCCACCAGTACACCGAGGCCGAGATGCGCCGCCGGATCCGGAAGCTCCGGCTGGCGCTGCTGCGGACCGGCGGGGTGGACATCGTGGTGACCCACGCCCCGCCCCAGGGCCTGGGGGACGGGGAGGACCCGGCCCACTGGGGCTTTCAGGCCCTGGTGGAGCTGCTGGACAAGTACCACCCCAGATATCTGGTCCACGGCCATGTACATATGAGCTACGGCGGGAGCACCCCCCGGGTCCGGGAATATGGGGACACCACCCTGATCAACGCCTGCGAGCGGTATGAGCTGGAGATTCCCGATCCCCCCATTCCGGAAAAGCTCCGGGGCCAGCTCCTTTGGCGCACCCGCCCCAAATGGCTGGACCGGGAGCGGTATTTGGGTGATTAGCGGACAAAAACGTGAAATTAGTGTTTGTCAAATAAACGCTGTCATTGCCATGAAAATGCTGTCATTGCGAACCAGTGCGCACACTGGTGTGGCAATCCCCCGGTTGAATGGAATCAGATAACGATTACCACCAAGAACCATAACAATCCCCGTTTTCCGGGTGCTTTTTGGCACATTTCCCCTCTAACCGGGGGATTGCCACGCCAGTGTGCGCACTGGCTCGCAATGACAGTATATATTTGACAAACACGAATTTCCCGCACTGCGGAAGCAATACACAGAAGGAGATTTTACCATGTTTGAGGGTTTTTCCCCGGAGACCATTGATTTTCTCTGGGGAATTCGAATGAACAACAACCGGGATTGGTTCCTGGCGCACAAGAAGCAGTATGAGGACACCCTCTACAAACCCATGAAGGAGCTGGGAAAGGAGCTGTTCTCCCCCTTTCTGGAGACCCCCGGCACCGTGCTGAAGGTCAGCCGGATTTACCGGGATGCCCGGATGCACCCGCCGGAGCCCTACAAGGAGAGCCTGTGGATTTGCATCCGGCAGGATGTGGACTGGTGGGCGGAGAATCCCTGCCTGTATTTCCAGATGACCCCCGAGGGGGCGGACTACGGCTTCTTCTTCTGGAAGCCCCGGACGGCGGCGCTGGAGGAGTTCCGAAAGGATATCACCAACCACGGCGGGGAGTTTCTGAAGCTGATTCGGGAAACGGAAACCGCCGTGGGTCAGCCCATTACGGCAGAGTGCTACAAGCGGCCCAAGCCCTGTGAAAAGAAGGAACTGGAGCGGTTCTTCGCCTGGAAGAGCGAGATCGGCTGCACCCGGGAGATCGTCCCGGGTGAGGAGCTGTTTAACCCGGCGCTGTCACAGGAAGTGGGGGACTTTTTCCGGAAGCTTACCCCCCTCTACGATTTCTTTAACCAATATAAAGTATAGAAGCGGCAAATTGGTGCTTGAACATTCGTTAGAACTGTCATTGCGAGACCAGTGCGCACACTGGTCGTGGCAATCCCCCAACAATTCAGGGCGGTTTGTTAGGGCGCTTGTCCGTTTTCCCGCACATTCCGGAAAACCTAAGGGATTGCCACGTCGCTGCGCTCCTCGCAATAACAGCGTTTTTTGGTGCCCGACATACTCCCAATTTGTCTGTTTGACACGGAATAGATAAATGCAATTGCCATCATAGATACAAAGGAGAAAACACAATGAAGAATACCATCTTTCAGGGCATGGCCACAGCCATGATTACTCCCATGACCGCGCGCGGCATCGACTACGACACCATGGGCCGGTTCATCGACTGGCAGATTGAAAGCGGCATCAACGCCCTGGTGGTCATGGGCACCACCGGCGAGAACGCCACCATCGAGCCGGAGGACCAGACCGAAGTGATCCGCTACACCGTGGAGCGCACTGCGGGCCGGATTCCCGTCATCGCGGGCACCGGCACCAACAACACCGAGCACGTCCTGCACAATACCCGGGAGGCCTGCCGCGCGGGGGCGGACGCGGTGCTGGTGGTGACCCCCTACTACAACAAGGCCACCCAGAACGGCCTGATCAAGCATTTCTTTGCTGTGGCGGACGCCTCCACCGTGCCGGTGATCGTCTACAACGTGCCCAGCCGCACCGGCGTGAATATCCAGCCCAAAACCCTGGCGGCGCTGGCGGAGCATCCCAACATCGCTGCCATTAAGGAGGCCAGCGGCAACATGGCCCAGATGGTGGAGATGGCGGCCCTCTGTGGGGACAAAATCGATATCTATTCCGGTGAGGACGCCCTCACCGTGCCCATGATGGCCATGGGCGCCAAGGGCACCATCAGCGTGCTGAGCAACGTGGTTCCTAAGGAATCGGTGGCTATGACCGACGCCTGCCTTGCGGGAGATTTTAAGACCGCTGCCGCCTGGCAGTGTAAGCTGCTCCCCCTGATCAACGCCCTGTTCAGCGAGGTGAACCCCATCCCCGCCAAGGCGGCGGTGTCCGCCATGGGCTTCGGTGAGGACTATCTGCGGCTGCCCCTGACCCCCATGGAGGATGCCACCCGGGCCAAGCTGTACGCCGAGATGAGAAAGCTGGGGATCAAAGTATGAGAGCGGTTATCTGCGGGGCCAACGGGGCCATGGGAAAGCTGATCTGCGGCATCCTCGGGGAGGAGGTCGTGGGCAGGGTCAGCATTGACGGCGAAAACGGCGTGCCCAGGACCTTTGACGAGCTGGGGCCGCTCCAGGCGGACGTGGTGATTGACTTCTCCCACCACACCGCCGCGCCGGAGGTGATCCGCTACGCGAAGCGCATCGGCGCCGCCGCGGTCATCGGCACCACCGGCCACACGCCCGAGGAAAAGCAGCTGATTCAGCAGGCTGCGGAGGACATCCCCGTGTTTTACTCCGGGAATATGAGCCTGGGCATTGCGGTGCTGTGCCGCCTGGCCCGGGAGGCTGCCGGGTACTTCCCCGACGCGGACATCGAGATTGTGGAGGTCCACCACAACCGGAAGGTGGACGCCCCCAGCGGCACGGCCCATATGCTCTTCGAGGCCGTCCGCCAGGCGCGGCCCCAGGCCACCGAGCACTGCGGCCGGGCCGGGGAAGGAAAGCGCACCAAGGACGAAATCGGGATTTCCTCATTGCGTTTAGGGTCCGTGGTGGGCATCCATGAGGTGATTATCCACACGGGAACCCAGTGCCTGACCCTGAAGCACGAGGCCGTCACCCGGGCCATGCTGGCCGACGGCGCCGTGGACGCCGCCCGGTTCATGGCGGGCAAGCCCAGGGGGATGTACAATATGGAAAGCCTGCTGGAAAATAATTGACAATTGACAATTCACAATTGACAATTGACAATTAAGGAATCCCTTCGGTAGGACAGAGTTAATCGGGACACTTCAGCGGAGCGATAAATTGTTGTTTAGCGCACTAAAATAGAACTGTCATTGCGAACCAGTCCGCAGACTGGTGTGGCAATCCCCCAACTTTTCAGGACGGTTTGTTAGGACGTTTGTGCGTTTTTCGGACTTCTCGGAAGAACGGGGGGATTGCCACGCCAGCGTGCGCGCTGGCTCGCAAGGACAGCTTTTTTTGAGCGCGCATGCGTAAACAACAATTCATCGAACTGCGCTTTTTGGAATTGTTCCGTTTATGACACAATAATTGTCAATTGTCAATTCGTATGGAGGTGCGTTCTATGGACGTGTATTACATGAACGGTGCCGGGAATGACTTTATGGTGCTGGATGCCCGGGGGAAGACGCTGGATTTTGGAAAGCTGGCGGTTGAGTTATGTAAACTCGAGAACGCCGACGGCTTTATGGCTGCGGATGTGTCCGAAAAAGCGGATTTTAAGCTCCATTTTTACAATTCCGACGGCTCCCGGGGGGAGATGTGCGGCAACGGGGCCCGGTGCATCTGCCGGTTTGCCCATGATCTGGGCATTGCCGGGCAGGAAATGACCGTGGAAACCGATGCGGGGCTGGTTCCGGGGCGGCGGCTGGACGAGAACACCTACCGGGTCCGGCTGAACAATCCCGGGGTGCTGGACCTGCACCGGAAGGGGGACATTGCCTACGCAGAGCTGGGGAGTCCCGGCGTGCCCCACGCGGTGGCGGAGTACAGCGGCGACCTGTGGGCCGACGCGGACAGTCTCCGGGAGCGGATGCGTGCGCTTCGGTTCGACCCCGCCTTCCCCAAGGGGGCCAACGTGAATTTCTACCAGTGGATTGGCCCGGGGGAGGTGCGGATGCTGACCTTCGAGCGTGGGGTGGAGGACTATACCCTGGCCTGCGGCACCGGCTGCGGCAGCACCGCCTCGGTTCTGGCCCTGCTGGGTAAGCTGCCGGAAGGCACCCTCACCGCCCACAACCGGGGCGGCACCCTGAAGGTCACCGTCCGCCGTGAAGGGGACGCCATTCAGGAAATCCTCCTGGAAGGCCCCACGGAGGTGGTTCGGAAGTACGAACTGCCGGTGGGAACGAATTGACAATTGACAATGGACAATTGACAATTCAGGTATCCCTTCGGGACGCAAAAGAAAAGATACGCTCAGCAGAACGACAAATTGGTGTTTGTAGGGATGATGACAGGAAAATACCTTCCCCCGGGGGCGGCGCGTCGCGCAGCGAATCAGAATTATAATGATTGCCAGTGGCA